>VBGG01000279.1:0-14492 GCA_005883405.1 Chloroflexota bacterium
GCACCACCACCCGCGGCGCGGGCGGCCGAGCGCGCTTTGTACACCGCCCCGCGCTCCGCCGGCGGCAGCTTCTTGAGCTCTTCGTCGCTGATCGTCAGCGGATCGTAATCAGGCACGCTGCTTGGCTTCGCGGTAGCGGCGTTGCCAGGCCCGCCAGCGGGCGTGGCCTGCGTCGATCTCGCGCTTGGTGATCTTCTTCTGCAGATGGATGATGGCGTACAGCAGCGCGTCCGGTCGTGGCGGGCAGCCAGCCACATACACGTCAACAGGCAAAAAGTTGTCTACGCCCGGCACGGTACTGTAGCTGCCCTGGTAGGGCCCGCCAGCGGTGGCGCACACGCCCATCGAGATCACGTACTTGGGATCCGCCATCTGATCGTAGATGCGGCGGATGGCGTGGGCCATCTTCACCGTCACCGTCCCCGAGACGATCATGATGTCGGCCTGGCGCGGCGAGGCGCGGTTGATCTCCATGCCGAACCGCGAGAGGTCGAAGCGCGAATTCTGGATCGCCATGTATTCGATGGCGCAGCAGGCGAGGCCGAAGGTGACCGGCCACATCGAGTTCTTGCGCGCCCAATCGACCAGGCCCTGGAACGGCACCACCATCACCTGGCCGCGCAGGTCTTCGGGCACGCGGAAAGTCTGCTCGATGACCTCGTCGGCAGGACGCGGCGCAGCGAACCTCAGCGCGGTTGGATCTGCGCTGCCGTTAGTCTCTATTGCCATTCGAACGCTCGCTTCCGCCACGCGTACGCCAGACCGACAAGCAATAGCACGATGAAAACCGCCATCTCAGCAGCGGCAACTACGGGCAGCTTGTCGTACACCAGCGCCCACGGGAAGAGGTAAATAATCTCGACATCAAAGATGACGAATATCAGCGCGTACAGGTAGTAGCGGATCGGGAATTGAACGTGTGTTGGACCAATGGTTTCCATGCCGCTTTCGTATGGCTCGAGCTTGACCGGGTTGGGTCGATGCGGAGCAAGAAACCGCGACAGAAAGAGCGGAATAATGGGGAAAATAAGCGCGACAACGAGAAACAGCGCAATTGGTCCGAACGTGCCGAGCACTTACCGACCAGTATACCCAAGGGGACCGGCGGACTGAGCGGAGTGAGGGGTTGACGGCACTCCCTCTCCCAGAGGGAGAGGCGGATACGGGTGATATGGTCGCGGCCATGAACGCGGTGCTGCCGGGGCAGGCGGAGAAGCCACGCTACGTGGCGGAGATGTTCGGACGCATCGCCGCGCGCTACGACCTGATGAACACGCTGATGACGGCTGGTCAGGACCAGCGGTGGCGGCGGACCGTGGCGCGCATGGCGGTCGAGACGCCAAACGCGGAACTCCGACGCGGCAAAGGCGCACGCGGGACGCTCATCCTGGACATCGGCACGGGCACCGGACGCCTGGCCGAGGCGATCCTGAAGGCGCATCCCAGCGCGCGCGTGCTGGGCCTCGACTTTACAGAAGCGATGCTGCGCCGAGCGCGCCGCCAGATCAACCCCACCCGCGCCGATGCGCTGAGCCTTCCATTTGCGGACAACCAGTTCGACGCAGTGGTGAGCGCCTTCGTCGTGCGCAACCTGGCGTCCGTGGCCGACGGGATCGCCGAGCAGGTGCGCGTCCTGCGACCAGCTGGTCGACTGGTGGTGCTCGAGACAACGCCCGGGCCGCGGGGCCTGCTCGGACGACTGACTCGCCTGTATTTCCGGCTGATCGTCCCCGCGCTCGGTCGTCTCATCGCACGCGACTCCGCGGCCTACACGTATTTGCCCGAGTCGACGATGGCGTTCCTCGAGCCGGCGCGTCTGGCTGGCGTCCTCACCGGGTACGGCCTGATAGACGTGCGAGTCCGTCGTCTCGCGCTCGGCTCCGTCGCCATCACCTCCGCGCGAAAGCCCGCTTAGACCGGCGTGAGTGAATCGCGGAAGATCGCGAAGTGCTCCAGGGCGCGGCCGGCGCCGATCGCCACGCAGGTGAGTGGATCGTCGGCGACGTACGCAGGCACGCCGGTCTCGACACTCAACAGACGATCCAGATTCCTGAGCAGTGCGCCGCCACCCGTCAGGATCATGCCTTTATCAGCCACGTCGGCCGCCAGCTCGGGCGGCGTGTCCTCGAGCACCGCTTTGACGCTGGTGACGATCTGCTGGAGCGCCTCGAAGATCGCCTCGGTCACTTCGCTCGAGTTCATCAGACGTGTCTTGGGCAGGCCGTCGATGGTGTCCCGACCGCGAATCTCGACCTCGAGCTCCCGTTCGAGGGGCAGCGCGCTACCGATCGCCCACTTGATGTCTTCGGCCGTGCGGTCGCCGATGTGCAGGTTGTACTTGCGCCGAACGTAGGTGGCGATCATCTCGTCGATCTTGTTGCCGCCGATGCGTAGCGACCGCGAGACGACGATATCGTTCAGCGAGATCACCGCGGCTTCGGACGTCCCGCCGCCGATATCGACAATCATGTTGCCAGACGGGCTGGAGATCGGCACGTTGGCGCCGATGGCGGCGGCGAGCGGCTCGGCGATCAGATGGGCTTCTTTGGCGCCAGCCTGAATGGTGGCGTCGAGCACGGCGCGACTTTCGACGTTGGTGACCCCGGCGGGTATGCACACCATGACCACGGGGCGGAACAGCGAGTACTTACCGACCACCTTGCCGATGAAGTAGCGCAGCATCGCCTCGGTGACCAGGTAGTCGGCGATGACGCCGTCGCGCATGGGACGGCTGACGATGATGCGGCCCGGGGTGCGGCCCAGCATCGCGCGGGCGTGCGAGCCCACCGCCACGACGCGGTTGTCCGACGACGAATAGGCCACCACGGAGGGCTCGTTGAGCACGATGCCGCGGCCCTTGACGTAGACGAGCACGTTGGCCGTACCCAGGTCGATGCCGATGTACTTGGAGAACACCACGCCAGAACGGCGGCAAGTCTACTCGATCGTTCGCGCGTTCGCGCGTTCGCCCCGTTCCCGCGTTCGCGCGTTCTCGCGTTCGGCGCCGTCGGGCTCTGGCCGGGCTCTCCGGTGGAAGCACAGTCGAGTTGTGGGCGTAAAACCGCGAGACAGCCAGCAAAAACGCGCGAACGCGCGAACGCGCGAACGCGCGAACGCGCGAACGCGAACGGGGGGAACGCGCGAACGAGACTACGGCCCGCTGGGGCCTGGGCTGGGTCGGTGGCGCTCGGGACCGCGGTGGCGGCGGGCGACTTGAATGCGTGCCGTCTCGCGGCGGATGGCAAAGCGCGCCGATTCCGCGGACAGTCGCTGGCCAGCGGTGATCGACTGGGCGAGTGTCTCACGGGCGCGGCGGCGCGCCTCCTCAGCCCGCGCTTCGTCGACTTCGTCGGCCCGTTCGGCCGTGTCCGCCAGGATCAGCACCTGGTCACGGGCGACCTGTAGAAAGCCGCCGCCGACCGCCATCGCCTCTTCGCCGCCGCCTCGCTTGATCCTGATGATGCCTGGCTGGAGCGTGGTCAACAGCGGCGCATGTCTGGGCAAGATGCCCACGACGCCCTCCGCGCCAGGCGCCACGACCATATCCACGGCCTCTTCGGCGAACACTTCCCGCTCGGCAGTGACGATCTGCACGCGCAACGGCACTCGACTTGCTTCGACTGGAGAGCCCGGTCAGAGTCCGACGGCGATGAACGCGCGAACGCGCGAACGCGAGAACGGGAATACACACTCAGCCGGCAGGCGTTGAGGAGCGGAAATGGCCACAAGGCTTCACTACGCCTGGGTGGTGGCGGGCGTCACGTTCCTGGCGCTGCTCGCTTCGGCGGGCATCAACGCCACTCGCGCCGTGCTCGTCCTGCCGTTGGAGCGCGAATTTGGCTGGGACCGCGCCGCGATTTCGCTGGCGCTCTCGATCAACCTGTTGCTGTTCGGGCTCTGCGGACCGTTCGCGGGCGCGCTGATGACGCGCTTTGGTGTCCGACGCGTCATGCTCGTGGCACTTTCGACGCTCGCCGTGGCGGTCGGACTGAGCGCGCTGATGACGAACGTCTGGCAGCTCGTCGGTCTCTGGGGCGTCCTGGTCGGCGCCGGCTCGGGGTCGATGGCGCTCGTGCTGGGAGCGACCGTCGCCACCCGCTGGTTCGTCAAGCGGCGTGGTCTGATCACCGGCATCTTTGCCGCCAGCACGGCCACCGGCCAGTTGATCTTCCTCCCAGAACAGGCGGCGATCGTCGAAGCCGCCGGCTGGCGGACCGCCGTCGTGCTGGTTGCCGCGGTGGCGCTGTCCGTCGCCGCGCTCGTGGCGTTCTTGATGCGCGACGATCCGCGACAGAAGGGCCTCCAACCCTACGGCGTTGAAGGCGAATCGATGCCTGGTTCAGCGGTAGCGCCGGCTAAGGGGAACCCCTTCGGGCTGGCGGTCGCCACCCTCCGCGAATGCACTGCGCAACGCGATTTCTGGCTGCTCGCGGGCAGCTTTGCGATCTGTGGCGCCACCACGGTCGGGCTGATCGCGGTCCATCTCATCCCGGCGTCTGTCGAGCACGGCCTGCCTGAAGTAACCGCCGCGGGCATGCTGGCGGCCATGGGGGTGTTCGACCTGGTCGGGACGACGCTGTCAGGCTGGCTCTCGGATCGCTGGGACCCGCGCAAACTGCTGGTCTGGTACTACACGCTACGCGGGATCGCGCTGCTGTTTCTGCCGTGGGCGTACGACACGGGGGTACCAGCGCTAGCGGCGTTCGTCGTCTTTTACGGCCTGGATTGGGTGGCGACCGTGCCACCCACCGTGCGTCTGGTCGCGGACCGCTTCGGAAAAGAGCGCGTGGGACCGGTCTTCGGCTGGGTGTTTGCCGCGCATCAGCTGGGCGGCTCGGTGGCCGCCTTCGGCGCCGGAGCGCTTCACACGTGGTTCGGCGATTACCTGGTCGCGTTCATGACCGCGGGCGTTCTGTGTCTGCTTGCCGCGGGTCTCATCGTCGGCCTGAACCGTCCGACCGCGCCAGCGCTCATCTTGCGGCCGTTGGCCACTGACCATTGATCACTGAGTACCATTTCTCTGGTGCCATGGTGGCCACTTGTGGGCGTGGCGGCGCTGGCCGCCGCGTTGCGCTGGTTCCGAATCGACGCACAGAGCCTCTGGTACGACGAGGGCATCAGCGCCCATCAGCTGACCCGCTCATTTCCTGACATCCTGCGCGCCGCCGCGCTGGACAGCCACCCACCGCTGTTTTACTTGACGCTCAAGGCGTGGGGTGAGGCGTTCGGCTCATCCGAGATTGCGCTGCGCTCGCTCTCAGTCGTGTGGGGCGTGGCCGCCGTCGTCCTCGTGGGGCTGATCGGCCGACGTCTGTTCGGCGGTCTGACCGGCACGCTGGCAGCGCTGCTGCTGGCTGCCGCGCCGCTCTCCGTCTACTACTCGCAGGAAGTGCGCATGTACGCACAGGTGACCGCCCTTGGATTGCTGGCGGTGTACGCCTACACGCGCCGCAACTACTGGCTGTACGCCCTGGCTGGTCTCGCGATGCTGTACTCGCAGTATCTGGGGATCGCCCTGCTCGCAGCATTGAATGTGCACGCGCTGATCTGGTGGCGGACGCGCCCTGGCCGCGAGTGGCTGGCCTGGCTCGCCGCAAACGCGGTCGTCGCGCTTGGCTTTCTGCCGTGGCTCCCGACGTTCATCGAGCAGCAGGGTCATCCGCTCAACACGAGTGCGCGGACGGTGGAAGGCCTGATCGTCTAAACCCTCGAGGCGTACGGGGGTGGTGTCGCTCACGGCGAGGTCTTCCTCCGGGCTGGAGTGTTGATCGTCGCTCTGGCGTTGATCGGCGCGACGGCCCTGCTCGCGGGACGCCGAACCCGGAACCCGGAACCCGGAACGCGGAACGCGGAACCCGGAACGCGGAACCCGGAACTCGGAACGCGGAACGCGGAACCCGGAACACTGGCACTCCTGGTCTGGCTCATGCCCTTGGCGCTGGTGCTCGCGCTCGGTCTGCGCGCGGGCCTGTTCGAAGTGCGCTACCTGTTGCTCGGCATGCCGGGCCTGATGCTGCTCGCGGGACTCGGCATCGTGGTGCTGGCGCGCCGGCCGCTGTTTGCGACTGGACTGACAATGGTGGCGTTGGTGCCCTTTGCAGTGGGCTTATCGGCGCAATACTTCGATCCGAGTCTGGAGCGGGACGACTACCGCGGCCTGGTGGCGAGGATCGAGCAGGAGGCGCGGCCAACAGACGTCGTCGTGCTGGTGGCGGAGAACCAGATTGAGATCTTTGGCTACTACTACCGTGGCTCGCTGCCACTGATCGGGCTGCCTGCGCAGCGGCCGATGGATGCCCAGGACACGCTGCGGCGGCTCGAGGCGATTCGCAGCCAGCATGAGCGCATCTGGCTCGTGTCGTGGGCGATGGCCGAGGCGGACCCACATGGGGTGATCTCCACGTGGCTAGCCGAAAATGGCTTCCAGGCGACGCACCAGTGGTATGGGTCGGTGCAATTGGCGCTGGTCGGGTTCTCGCCGCGCGATCTGGCAACGGAGAAGGTTGACGCCGCGCTCGACAACGGCATCGTGCTGGACGGCTACCGTCTGGGTTCTCGGACGGTGAAACCGGGTGAGACGCTCGCGCTCACGCTGGTGTGGCGCGCGGCGCGCGGGCCGACATTGGACCACTGGAAGGTCTTCACTCATCTGCTTGATGGCGCTTCCGCGGTCGTCGCCCAGCGCGACGCGGAGCCCGCCGATAACCTCCGCCCGACCACCTCGTGGAACCGAGGCGAGCAGATCGAGGACAACTACGGCATCGCCATCCCAGGTGACCTGCCAGCAGGCAGCTACACGCTAGAAGTCGGCATGTACGACGGCGACAAGCGCTCCGTCTTCGACGGTGATCGCGGCGACCACCTCGTCCTGGGCGAGGTACAGGTCAGACCCTAGCTATAGCTAAGCTAGCGCCTCGCGCGACCGGCGGGGGCGCCGCGGGAACGGCGGGGCGGATGGCGGGCGGGCGCCACGTGACCTGGGGGCGTGGCCGCGCCCTGGCGCGGGAGCGAGACGCTGAAGGTGCTGCCTTCGTTCGGCTTGCTTTCGGCCCAGATGCGACCGCCGTGGCGGGTGACGATGTCTTTGCTGATGTATAGCCCCAGCCCCATGCCGCCGGTCCGCCGCGAGACCGGGTCCTCGGCCTGGTAGAACAGCCCGAAGATGGCCTCCAGCTGCTGCGGCGAGATGCCGACGCCCGAGTCCTGAACGCTCAGCACCACTTCGTCGCCCTCGAGCCGCACCGCGACCCGAATCGTGCCGCCCTCGGGCGAGAACTTGATCGCGTTGGTCATCAGGTTGTCGAGCACCTGCTCGAGGTGGTCGCGGTCGCCTGTCACGGCCAGCGGCGGCGCGTCCATGTCCACCTCGATGGTGTGCTGCGTCGTGGTCATCTGCAGGCGATCGGCCACTTCGCTGACCAGCTCACCCAGATCGACCGGCGCCAGATGAAATTCGAGCTTGCCCGATTCGATCTTCGAGACATCCAGCAGCTCGTCGACAAGACGCCCGAGTCGCGCCGTCTGCGAATTGAGCAGCTCGAGACGATCGACGTGCCCGCGTTGTTCCGCTAGCCACTCGTCGCTCTCCGGCCGCCCCTGTTCGAGCCGCCGCCGCATGCGTCGCAGCAGCACCTGCGAGAGCCCTGAGATCGACGTCAGCGGCGTCTTCAGCTCATGTGAGGCCATCGACAGAAAGCGTGACTTGAGGCGATCGAGCTCCTGCAGCTCCTCCACGTGCGCCTGGGCGTTGCGGTACAGGTTGGCGATCTCGTCGTTGGCCTCGGCCAGGTCGTTCATGCGCTGCTGCAGCTCGGCGGTGGCCTCGTCGATGCGCCGCTCGAGATCGCGGTTCAGGTTGCCGATGGTCGCGTTGGCCTCTTCCAGGTCGGCCAGCCGCGCCTTGAGCTGGATGCCGAGCTGGCGCCGCTCGATGCCGCGGGCGACCACCGCCTTCAGCTCGTCCACGTCGCACGGCTTGATCAGGTAGTCGTAGGCGCCCTGGCGCAACGCCTTGATCGCCGACTCCAGCGACGCGTAGCCAGTCAGGATGATCGAGACCGTCTCCGGCTGTAGTCGACAGACTTCGGCGACGATGCTGAGCCCGTCGTAATCCTGAAGCTGGAGATCGGTCAGGACGAGATCGAACTCGTGCTCCCGCAGCTTTCGCAGAGCGTCAGCGCCGCTGGTCGAGATCGACACGGCATAGCCTTCCATCTCCAGGATCGCGCCCATCGTGACGGCGACGCTCTCTGCATCGTCAACGACCAGGAGGCTACCGTTCGCCATGCTGCGTCGGGCCTCCAATGGGCAGTGCGACGTTGAAGGTCGTGCCGCGCCCCTCACGGCTGCGCAGCTTGATCGACCCACCATGCGCCTGGACAATGCCCTGCGAGACCCACAGCCCCAGGCCGGTGCCCTTCGCCTCTTTGGTTGAGAAGAACGGCTCGAAGATGTGCGGGACGTGCTCCTGGGGGATGCCCGTGCCAGTATCCCGAATCTGGATGTGGATCGAATCGGTCATGAGGAACTCGGGATCGGCCCCGTGAGCGGCACGGGTCGATACGTAGACTGTGCCGCCTTCGGGCATCGCTTGTTGCGCGTTGATCATGAGATTCAACAGAACTTGCTTGATCTGGTCGGCCGCGGTGATAACCGGAGGGAGCCGCGGATCGAGGTTGTTCTCGACCTTTACCCGATGCGCCCGCATGTGTTTCTCGATCAGCCCTTCAGATTCTTCGATCAAGCGGTTGATATCGGTTGACTCCATCCGCGGCGGCCGATAGAACCCGAGCATCTGTTTCAGGATCC
Source organism: Chloroflexota bacterium (assembly GCA_005883405.1). Taxonomy (GTDB): domain Bacteria; phylum Chloroflexota; class UBA6077; order UBA6077; family CF-72; genus CF-72. The sequence continues at coordinate 8,809 of VBGG01000279.1, forward strand.
GCGAGACGCGATCGGTCTCTTTCGTCGCGATCTGCAAGAACTTCGCGTTCGGATCGTCGGCCGCCATCTTGTTGCTGAGCAGATAGAGCGAATTCTTGATTGCCACCAGCGGGTTATTGATCTCGTGTGCGATCGACGCGGCCAGCCGACCCGTCGCGGCCAGCTTTTCGGAGTCGAACAGGATCTGTTCGATGCGCCGTCGCTCCAGCTCGCGCAAGCGTGAGACGTCCTGCATCACCGACACGGTCGCAGCAACAGTGCCGAGATCATCGCGCACTTCGGTCGAGGTGACTTGCATGCTCAACACCTCGCTCGCGTCGGGGTCGGTGAGCATGATCTCGCCGCTCATGCCCTGGGCCGGATCGAGCCGCAGCTGCGACACGAACGATGTGAACCTGGCCTCGTTGGTGATGCAGACCTGAGCGCGTCGGCTGCTGTGGCTGTCCAGCGCTGAGGCTTGAAAGAGGCGCAGCGCTTCGTGATTCATCAGGATGGGCTGGTTAGCGACGTCGAGCAGGATGATCGGATTGGGCACGCTCCGCAGGACCAGGTTGAGGCGGTCGCGCTCGAGCCGGATCTCCTCCTGGGCCGTTTGCAGGCGATGAATGTTCTGGGTCACCTGCTCGGTGGCGTATCGCAGGTCGGTGATGTTGGTCAGCACGCACACCGTTCCACGCGCGCCGTTGAAGTAGTTGGTCGCGGGTAGCGTGCGCATCTCGAACAACAGCTCGGTGCCTTCAATCGGATCGACCAGCATCAGATCACCCGCCGACCGACCCGCCGGGTTCTGGTCGAGCTTGGCCTTGCTCAGCGCGGCGGTAAACAAGAAGTTGTTCATCCAGATCGCGCGGTGCTTGCCTTCGCTGTCGTCGGGATTGGATTTGAACAAGGTCTCGGCGCGCAGATTCTGCAGGATGATGTCGTTGTTGGCATCGGTCAGGACGACCGGGTCAGCGAAGCCGTTGATCATCCAGAAGAGCCATTCCTTCTCGACGGCGTGCTGCTCGCTCGAGTCCTTGAGTCGCTCCACGTCGCTCGCGCGGACCAGGGCGGTGCCTGCCTGCACGGCGAACGGCATCAGGCGCTCGACGTCGGAGTCGGTGATCGTCTCGTCCTTGCTCAAGATCACCACGCCGACGGCTGGCACATCGCGGCCCTGCCATGTCGCAAGGTCAAACTGCTCCGAGCTGCTGCGTAGCGGCACCACAGCGAAACTCGAGATATCCATCTCGAGCAACAGGGTCAGCGCGTGGTCGCGTAGGCGCGACTCGGCTCCAATGTCGTCGACCCGCAGCGGCACGCCCTCGCGCAAGGCAATGACCAGCGGGCTCTCGGTCTCGTCCAGGGGTATCTCGATCGACTCGACCAGCGCGGCCGGCACGTTGAGGCCGACCGTCCCGCGCAAGGCGCCGCGCGCGGGGTCATACAGGGCGACGACGGCGCGACGGTAGCCGAGGGCGCGTGAGAGCCCCTCGAGCATCAGGGTGAGCGGCTCGCGCGGGTCGACCAACTGGGAGACCGCGCTCTGCATCGATTGCAAGGGCGCCGTCGTCTGCGCAGCCAGACCCGACGCAGGTTTTTGCGGTGAGGAGCTGCGGAACTCAGTTACGGCGGCCAAGGGATCCTCTTAACCCTAGCAATGCGATCAAGCTCCTGCTTCTACGGCCGCTCGGTTCGTGGCCGCTCGGTTCGTGGCCGCTCGGATCGTGGCCGCTCGGTTCGTGGCCGCTCGGTTTGTGGCTGCTCGGTTGGTGGCCGCTCGACTGGTGGACGTTCGGTGACCACCTCCCCAGCGAGCTCTTCGCGTGGGGTCGTCGCCAGGGGTGCGCGGGCAACCGGCGTGGTGATTCCCAACGCCTCGGCGTAACGCAGGTACGTATCGATGGAAGCGACCACGATGCGGGCCTCAACCGTGATCAGATCGATTCCTACCAGGGAGACCCGGACCCATGCATCGATGACGATGCCCTTGTCGAGGACGCGGTCAAGGACGTCGATGAGACTGGTGCCGCCTGGGGTTCGTTCAACGGGGGGCATGCGGTCGATTACCTCTTTCGTGGGCGGGAGCGAGCTGACGGTGCAGATGGCGGAGGCGACTGGGTCAGTGCCAGCCGGCGCTCGAGCTCCGCGATGCGCTGCTCCAGACGGGCGATAGTGTTTTCAGTTTCCTCTTGTGGGAAGATGAGCGACCGGTCGTAGCGCCACCAGTTCAGGCCGATCTGTTCGGCTTTGTCGATCGAGCACACCAGCAAACGTATTCGGACTGTCAGAAGCTCGACATTGGCCACCGAGATGCGGATGTCACCAGCGACGACCAACCCTTTGTCGAGAATGCGGTCCAGGATGTCGGCGAGACTGGTGCCCCGGTATGGTGCATGGCGCGGCTCGAGGCTCACGTGCGGCCGTTCATAACAGGCGGTTCATAACAGGTCGCCCAGTGGTCCCAGGTTGATGTTGAGGTCACCGGGCTCGAGACCGAACTGGTCGGCGAGCTGGTGCACCTTTTCTTCGAGCTTCATCAGTGCCATCCCGACGCGCTCTACCTCCTCGTCGCTGAGACTGCCACCTTCCATGCGCCGTACTGCCTGCCGCTCGAGTAGCTGACGGACAAATTCCACGAGCGTCAGTACGAGCTGGACCAGCCCCTGCTCAAGCCCCTCAGGATCGATATCGATGCGATCGGGAAGTGTTCCGCGCACATGTTGCAGCTCGTTTCGGAGCACCTCGAGTTCGTCTTGCAATCTTCCCCCAAGTCACCCGGCCGCAGCGAAGCTGTACGGCGGCCATGGCCCATTGACCAGTATACGAACGTCTTGGTCGACGCGCGGGAGCCGCGCTTTCACCTCGATTGCTGTTGGGCGCGCCACGAGCAGTGCCGCCGAGAGAGCCACGCCTTTCGACGGACACACCTTGCGCTGCATTTCGGCAAGGTCGGGTGCGGCGAGGCGCTCCAGCTCATCGGCAAGCTGGTGAGCGCGCGCTCGCCGACGATCCGAGCCGGCGAAAGCCTGGCGCCTCTGCAGCAGGTAGCGCGTACCAGGCGTCGCCGCCTCGGACGAAGGCGTCTGTTCTTCAGGAGTCGTCCACACCGCGGTCACGGCGAGCTCCGTGCGCCCACGCACGCGCTCCAGACCTGTCGATAACTCGGCCCGCTTCGCGGTTAGCAAGCGCTGCAGCGCATCTCTATCGCCGATCCAGGTGGGCAAGCGTGCGGGTAAGGAGCCGTCGAGCCACTCGTCGAGACGGCTGACAAGCTCATGATGCGCGAGCAGGTCTGCCCGAGTGAGCTGATCGGGCTTCTCGGGGAACTCGGTTGCCCACGCGACGAGGTCCTCGTCCTGAACGCAGACGAGTGGATGGCCGCGCAGCCCGGTGGGAGGCGTCACGCCCGTATCAGGCGGGGTGATCGCGTGCAGGAGCAGGCTCACGTGTCCGGCGCAGGGTCTCGACAGCTGTCAGGACCACGCTCAGGCCCAGGTAGATCAGGTCCACACCGGCGACGGAGATCGTCGCCTCGCCGGTGAGCACGACACCGCGGCTCAACAGGCGATCTGACAGCTCCAGCAGCGACAGCTCGTCGGCCGACGTCGGCGCGCTAAGACTCACAAAATTCTCAGCCACTGTCGCGCTGGAGGCCGCCGAAGCGGTATGGCGGCCAGGGGCCGGTCAGGAGTACGCGATACATCGGTTCAGGCCACCTGCTTCGCAGACGCTCGACCTGGTCCACGAAACGCGCCTCTGCTGAGCGCGGCACCAGCACGCTTGCGCGCACCAGCGGCCGCTCGATCGTGTCAGTGGGTAGTGGCTCGAGGTACACGTCGGTGGCGATCTCGCGCAGCCTTGTTACCACTTCTTCGGCCGATTCCGCCTGGATACGGCGTAGCTCGTCTCGCTGCAGCTCGGCCAGACGCCGCTTGAGCAGGTGAGCTCGCCCGGGTGGGCTCGAGGCGATCTCCTTTTGGGCGGCCTGAATTGCTGGACTCGCGGCCGCCACGTAATCCGCGTCGGGCTCTTTGATGACGTGAAGCGTGATCACCCATTCGGCGCGACCGCGCACCGCCTCCAGACGCGCCGCGAGTGCAGCGCGCTGGTCGTGCAGCAGCTGGCGCACGCGATCCTCATCGCGAAAGACCGTGCCGAATGCCAACGGGACGACCGCTTCGCCATCCTCGTGCAGCCGGTAATTGACCTCTTGATGGGCCATGGCTCGCGGACCTAGCCAGCTCAGGTCGCGCACGTGCTCGTTCAGGGGCGCTTCGTCGAACTCTTCGTCAGGGACGTCGGAAACGGCTGCCGCCCGGACGTCGTCCACCACCCAGCGCACCGGCTGTGCGTCGATGCCTTTGAGCTTTGTGGCGATCGGCCGCGGCAGGACTGCGTAGACGTAAACCAGTGGGCTCACTCGTCGAAGGGCGTTTCGACGACGACGCGGCGGCGCGCCTGGACGTTGGCTTCAGGCGGCAGCTCCTCGTCCGCTGACTCCTCCATCTCGGCCCGCTTGCGGGCCTTGATGTCACGCAGACGAGCCAGCAGCTCGGGCTCTTGCTCGGCGAAGTCATCCTCGTCGATGTCCCCGTCTTCCAGCTGCACCTGCAGCAGCAGCAGCTGATCGCGGACCGCGTTTTCGTCGTTCAGCTCCTGATCGGCCAGATCGGCGATCTGCTGAAACACGAACTTCAGCCCCGCCATCGGCAGGGTGATGGGCGCGCCCAGAAGCTTGAAAATCATCAGACGACGGCCGAGCGCTCCAGCTGCAGCCGAATCGTGACGAAGTTATACGGCGGCCAGGGCCCCGTGTAGCGGAAAGACAACTTGCCTTCGTAGCGCTGGGCGATCTCGGTGACCTTCTGATCGAACTGGCCCGCCTTGTCGCGTTCCACGAGAAAAGCGGCGTTCATGATCATCTTGTCGCCGATCGGCTTGTTGGACCGCGAGGCGATCGCCGCTTCGCGCAAGTATTCGTAGATGTCGCGGACGTACGCGTCGGACTTATCGGCAAGCGCCTGTTCGACCATGCGACCCAACTGCATGCGCGCAAAGTACGTCGAGGACTGCTGGCTCTTGGAGATCTCCTCTTTGAGGCGTCGGATGCCTTCGTCATCGCGCTCGATCTCCGCCAGAACCTCCTCGCGCGCCCAGTTCACGCGCAAGCCGAATTCGAGCTTGTCCTTCATCTTGACCAGCACGTCGCGCAGGGCGTCGTACGTGTCTTCGAGGAACTCGACAATGTCCTTCTCCGTCTTGAAGAGCGTGCCGAAGCTCATCGGTACGGGCGTAAAGCCTTCTTCGATGATGACCTCGTTGACGTGCTCATGGGCCAGCACGTTCTCGCGCGTCGGGTCATAGACGACCAGCAGCGAGCGACTGACGACGGCGGCGAGGTCTTTGTAGTGCACGGTATACACGCCGTCGCCGCGCCCGCCGATGCCGATCTTGCCGAAAGTCCGCGGCTCAGGGCACTCGATGATCGAGTAAACGTAAATACCCGTCTCCGAATCCTGCGCGCTGGGCAGCGGACCTTCAAGCGACTCGGGAACGGAAATATCCACCACTGGGCTAGACGATTTTAACACGTGGCGGACTTCGCCCCCCAAACAGAGCGCCTGGGAACGCGGCCGAAAAGTATGAAATGCCTCGAAATCTCGGTGGCCGCGTTCCTAGGCCAATCTGTCAAAGAAGTTCGG
>VBGG01000279.1:14616-40411 GCA_005883405.1 Chloroflexota bacterium
AGACTACAGGGACTCCGCTTTCTGGGCCGCTTCCTCGATGGTGCCGACGTACATGAACGCCTGCTCGGGCAGATGGTCCCACTTGCCCTCGAGCAGCTCTTTGAAGCTGCGCACCGTGTCGGCGATCGACACGTATTTGCCTGGCACGCCGGTGAAGACTTCAGCCACGTTGAACGGTTGGCTGAAGAAGCGCTCGATGCGCCGCGCCCGCGCAACCGTGAGCTTGTCTTCGTCGCTGAGCTCGTCGATGCCCAGAATGGCGATGATGTCTTGCAGGTCCTTGTACTTCTGCAGTACCCGCTGCACCTCGCGGGCGGTGTTGTAGTGCTCGTCGCCTACCACGCGTGGCGTCAGGATCGAGCTCACCGACCCGAGCGGGTCCACCGCGGGATAAATGCCGCGCTCAGTGATCGCGCGCTCGAGGGTGATCGTCGCGTCCAGGTGGGCGAACGTGGTGGCCGGCGCAGGGTCGGTGTAGTCATCGGCAGGGACGAAGATCGCCTGCAAGGACGTGATCGACCCCTTTTTGGTCGACGTAATCCGCTCCTGTAGCTGGCCCATCTCGTTCGCCAGCGTAGGCTGGTAGCCGACGGCGCTCGGCAGGCGCCCCAGCAGCGCAGACACCTCGGAGCCGGCCTGAGTGAAGCGGAAGATGTTGTCGATGAACAGCAGCACGTCGCGACCTTCGTCGCGGAAGAACTCGGCCAGAGTGACGCCTGTCAGGCCAACGCGCTGCCGCACGCCCGGCGGCTCGTTCATCTGGCCGAACACGAGCGCTACCTTGTCGAGCACGCCCGATTCGGTCATCTCGCGATACAGATCGTTGCCCTCACGACTGCGTTCGCCCACGCCGGCGAAGACCGAATAGCCACCGTGCTCCTGGGCGACGTTGCGGATCAGCTCCTGAATGATGACGGTCTTCCCAACGCCCGCGCCGCCGAAGATGCCGATCTTGCCGCCTTTGCGGAATGGTGCGATCAGGTCGATGACTTTGATACCCGTCTCGAACTGCTCAGGCTGCACCGCCTGATCCACCAGCGCAGGCGCCGGTCGGTGGATGGGGTACCTCTCGCCTACCTGCACGGTGCCCTTGCCGTCGATCGGCTCGCCAAGCACGTTGAACAGGCGGCCCAGCGTCGGCGGGCCGACGGGCACGCTGATCGGCGCGCCGGTGTTGACGACCTCGACGCCGCGGCGCAGCCCGTCGGTCGGGCCCATCGCCACCGCGCGGACGACGTTATTGCCGAGGTGCTGCTGGACCTCCAGCACGAGCTTGGCGGTACCCTGCTCGACGCCTTTCAGCGCGGCGCCATCCTCGCCTTTCCCATCCCCGCCCGTGCCCACCATCGAGCTCAGGTCGACCTCCAGCGCGTAGTAGATCTCGGGCAGATGTTCGGCCGAGAACTGCACGTCGACCACTGGGCCGATGATCTGAGAGATGCGACCGGTCACGGCCGGTGTGGTCGTCTGCTGCGCCACTGGAGCAGTGAGGGTCATGTGGCTGTCCTCCAGAAGTCCCCGACTACCGCTTGCCGCTGGCTGCCATCGCCTCGGCTGCCGATGCGATCTCGGTCACCTGATTCGTAATGTTGGCCTGGCGCACCTTGTTGTACGTCAACGAGAGATCCTCGACGAGGTCATTTGCGTTATCGGTCGCGTTCCGCATGGCCACCATCTGAGCGCTGAAGAACGACGCGGCGGTTTCGAGGATGGCCTGATAAATCTGCACCTCAATGTAGCGCGGCAGGAGCTGCTGAAGAATGCTCTGCGGATCGGGCTCAAAGATGTAATCGAGCCGCTGCGCCCGCTCGCGCCGGGCCGACTCTGGGGGCTCGATCGGCAGCAGCTGCACAACCTCGGGTCGCTGCGTGAGCGTGGAGATGAAGCGCGGGTAGACAAGCAGCGCGCGATCGATCGAGCCGTTCACGAAGCCGTCCATGATGACGCGAGCGATGGGGATCACGTCGTCGTAGCGCACACGATCGATGATCCCGGTGAAGGTGCCAAGCAAGGTCCGACCGCGGCGAGCGAGAAAGTCCTGGCCTTTGCGGCCGACCGTGACTACCTGCACGGCGCGGCCATCGGCGCTCTCGTTCTCGACGATGACTTCGGTGCCGCGCCGAATGATGGTCGTGTTCAGGGCGCCCGCCAGGCCACGGTCGGGGGTAACCAGGAGCACGCCGATCGTTCGGGCCTCGCGGTGAACCAGCAGAGGGTGCAACGCCTCGCCGCCCGAGGGCGCCAGACCGCCGAGCTCTGCGATCAGCGCCCGCATCGCGTCGGCGTAGGGCCGCGCCGCCGTCACCCGCATCTGCGCCCGCCGCAGCCGCGAAGCCGCCACCAGCTCCATGGCCTTGGTGATCTTGGCCGTGTTCCTGATGGACCGAATCCGCCGGCGGATGTCTCTTAGCGATGGCACGCAGCTAGGCCCCCTCTCCCTCTGGGAGAGGGCGGGGGTGAGGGTGGCCTACGAGGACGAACGCGTCCGCTCTTCCGCCCCCCTCACCCGCGCTGCGCGCGGCCTCTCCCAGAGGGAGAGGCGGTTGCCTACACAACCACTTGCCTCTTGAACTCATCGATCGCCGCTCGCAACTTGGCGATCGTCTCGTCGGACAGCGCCTTTTCTTTGGTGATGGTCTCGATGATCTCGGGATGCGCTGATTCCATGAAGCGATGGAACTCCACCTCCCAGGTGCGCACCTTTTCAATCGGCACGTCATCCAGGTAGCCGTTGGTCAGCGCGTAGATGATCGTGACTTCCTTAGCCATCGGGAACGGCTGAAACTGCGGCTGCTTGAGCACCTCCTGCGACCGCAAGCCGCGCTCGAGCTGCGCGCGCGTAGTGCGGTCGAGGTCGGAAGCGAACTGGGCGAAAGCGGCCAGCTCGCGAAAAGCGGCCAGCTCGAGCTTCATCTTGGCCGCGACCTGCTTCATGGCGCGTGTCTGAGCCGAGGACCCCACCCGCGACACCGAGATACCCACGTTCAGGGCTGGCCGAACACCCGCGTAGAACAGGTCCGGCTCGAGATAGATCTGGCCATCGGTGATCGAGATCACGTTGGTCGGGATGTAGGCCGAAACATCATTGGCCTGTGTCTCGATGATGGGCAACGCGGTCAGCGAGCCGCTGCCGTACTCGGACGACAGCTTGGCCGCGCGCTCGAGCAACCGCGAGTGCAGGTAGAAGACATCACCGGGGTAGGCTTCGCGGCCTGCAGGACGCCGCAGTAGCAGCGAGATCTGCCGATACGCCCATGCGTGCTTGCTCAGGTCGTCGTAGACGATGAGCGCATCCTTGCCCTCCCACATGAAGTACTCGCCCATCGCGCAGCCAGCGAACGGCGCCAGGTACCAGAGCGGCGCTGGGTCCTGGGCCGAGACGGCGACCACGATGCTGTGCTCCATCGCGCCTTCCTGTTCGAGGATGTTGACCACCTCGGCGATCGAAGACGCTTTCTGGCCGACGGCGACATAGATGCAGATCAGGTCGCCACCGCGCTGGTTGATGATCGTGTCGAGGGCGATGGCCGTCTTGCCCGTCTGGCGGTCTCCGATGATCAGCTCGCGCTGCCCACGACCGATGGGAATCATGGCGTCGATGGCCTGGATGCCCGTCTGGACCGGCGTGTTCACCGGTGAGCGCAGCACGACGCGCGGCGCGATCACTTCGACGGGCCGCGTCGGCATGCGCTCGGGGAGTGGACCCTTGCCGTCGAGCGGCTCGCCCAGCGGGTTGACGACGCGTCCGATCAGCTCGGGGCCCACGGGCACCGAGGCGATGCGGCCCGTACGGCGGACCTCGTTGCCCTCCTCGATGTTGGTATACGGTCCGACGACCATGACGCCGACCGACTCCTCCTCGAGGTTCAGAGCGATGCCCATCACGCCCTGCTTGGTGAATTCGACCAGCTCTAGCGCGCCGACATTGCCCAGGCCGTAAACGCGCGCAATGCCGTCGCCTATCTGGACAACGGAGCCGACCTCGCGCGTCTCCACCGCGGACGAGAAGTTCTTGATCTGTTCGACGAGGATGGAGTTGATCTCTTCGGTGGGAGCGGCCATTCCTACCCCTTACACGCCTGCCAGTGTTCGCCGCAGGCGTTCGATTCGCCCACGGACGCTGTCGTCGATCACCTGGTCGCCGATTCTCGCCACCACGCCACCGATGATGGCCGGGTCGATCCGCGACCGGATGGTCACTTTCTCGGGATCACGCCCCAGGTGCTCGGCGAGCCGTCCGGCGACCAGACGCTCCATATTTCCATCGAGCGGGATGGCAGTGGTGACGTCGGCGGTGATGATGCCACGTTTTTCGTTGATCAGGCCCCGCAGCGCATCGGCAATGCCAGGCACCTCGTCGAGCCGGTCCCGCTCGGCCAGGATGTGCAGAAAATTGCGGATCGTCGGCGTCGCATCGGGTAGCAAACGGTCGAGTGCCGCGCTCTTCTGCGACGTCGGCACCGACGGGCTCATGAACACCGTGCGCGCACTGGGTATGCGCAGAATGCGCGCGACTTCGCTCAGCGTATTCAGCCACGTGTCGTAATCGCCCGACTCGCCGGCGACGACAAACGCGGCACTGGCGTAGCGCCTGGCGCTCGCGCTAGCGGGCACGGTCTGTGGTGGTGGTCAGAAACTGTTGCACCAGGCCACGCTGCGCGTTCGCGTCCAGCACGCCGCGCGTCACGCGGTCGACGGCGGTGACGACCAGGTCTGCCAGCTGGGCACGCACCTGGGCCATGACGCGCTCCTCGATCTGTCGGGCCGATTCTTCGGCCTGCTGCTCGATGTGCCGCTGGCGCTCCTGAGCGCGCGCCTCGGCAGCCGCGAGAATGCGCTTGGCCTGCTCGTCGGCACGCGCGCGGATCTGCTCGGCTTCGCGGCGCGTTTCGGCGAGCAGCGTCTGGCGGTCGGCTTCGGCCTGCTCAGCAGCGCGGCGTGCTTGTTCGGCCTGCTCCATGCTGTCCCGCACTCGCTGCGCGCGGGCGTCGAGCATGCCGACCACCGGCTTGAACAGAAAGCGCTGCAGCAGGATCAGCAGCACGGCGAAATTGGCAATGTGCCACAGCAGGCCCTGCCAGTTCAGCCCCAGGGTATTGGTGATTGCTTCCATATGGCCGCTGCTCCGCTGGCGACCTAGACCTTACCGACGAGGATGAACGCAATGACCAGCGCGTAGATGGCGATAGCTTCGGCGAAGCCGAGGCCGATCAGCAGCGGCACCAGGATCGGGCCGATGACCTCCGGGTTGCGGCCGATCGCCTCCATCGCCTTGCCGACGCCGTAGCCGACACCGATGCCTGGCCCAATAGCGCCGAGGCCGATCGCCAGAGCAGGCGCCCCCAGTTCGGGGGCTATTTCCAACCGCCCTTTTAAAACGGTCGCCCATGTGAAGCGGCGGCGATCTCATTTTCCAACGACTCGTGCGTATCGTGCTGCTCGTGCGCGTCTTCGTGGACGGTGGCGATGCTCAGAAAGACGAGACTCAGCATCGAGAAGATCAACGCTTGAATCACACCGACAAACAGCTCGATGCCGATGAAGATGAACAGAACGAACGGCGCCACGGTGAGCATCGTCGACAGCAGTACTTCGCCGGCGAAGATGTTGCCGAAGAGCCGGAAGGACAGCGACAACGGTCGGGTGAAGATCTCGAGCCAACGCATCGGGTTCGGGATCAACAAGCCCTAGATGTATCCGAACAACCCGAGTGTCTTGAGCTCGAAGAACTCGGCGATCACGATCATGAGAATGGCCATGGATGCGGTCACGTTGAGATCGCTATCAGCCGAGCGAAAGATCGGCACGGCATCACCTTCGGCATTGCGGATGAACAGGTAGCCGATCGGCAACGTGCCGAACCAGTTGGAAAAGAGGATGAACAGGAACGCGGTGGCGACAAGCGGCATGAAGCGTCGCGCGCGGCGTCTGCCCATCGTCTGCTCGCTGACGCCAACCCACAACTCGACGATCAGCTCCCAGAAGTTCTGGGCGCCCGAAGGGATCGTCTTCATGCTGCGGGTCGAAAAATAGGCAAACAGTACGAGAATGGCGATGACGACCCAGGCCGTAAAGATCGAGTTCGTGACCGGCAGTCCGGCAATGTGAAAGATCACTTCGGCCGGCGGTTGAGGAGCAGACGACGTCGTCGCTTCCGCGCCCGTCTGGGCGAACAAGGCAGGGCTACCTATCAGGGTCTGCATCAGCTCCTAATTTTTCGGACTCGGTCTTGCGCATCAGAGCGCGGTAGAGCCGGACGGTGTTGCTGACAGCGGCTACCAGTCCGAGCAGGACGGCTATAAGGGTGAAGATGATCCCCGTGCCAAGATGACCGTCGATCCATTGGCCGACGAAATACCCCAGCACGACAGACACCGCCAGAGAAATGCCGAACTGAGACGCCACGGCGAGCGCCTGAAAAGTGGTGACGGTGGGCCCGGTGCCCTTAGCCATGCCCTTCCGTGCCGCGGCAACTTCAGTCTATCAGAATCGTACTCGCGTTCGCGCGTTCTTTTCGTTCGCGCGTTCGCGCGTTCGCGCGTTCCTTGCCTATGTATTCCCGCCGCGGGCGATGTCGCGGAGGCGAGGCGCCGATCGAGACAAGCGGAGCCGCTGCGCCGCCAACGACTGAACGCGAGAACGCGCGAACGCGCGAACGCGAGAACGCGCTTACGCCGCGGTGATGGCGGCTTCATCGGCGGCGAGGCGGTAGCCCATGCCGCGCACGGAGACGATCGCCGGGCCGGGCACCCCGCCCTGGGCGAGCTTGACGCGCAGGCGTCGGACGTGAACGTCGATAGTGCGGCCATTGCTCGCATCGGCGTAGCCCCAGACCTCCTGCGCGAGCTGCTCGCGGCTCATGATCTCCTCGGCGTGCGCGGCGAGCACGGTGAGCAGGCGGAACTCGGTCGGCGTGAGCAACAACATCTCACCGCCGAGCGTCGCCCGTCTGCGCGCCGGCTCGAGGAGCAGCTCGCCGATGCGGAACTCGGCGATGTGCGGTGCAGGTAAACCACTCGCAGCGCGCGGCGGAATGCGCCTCAGCACCGCCTCGACGCGCGCCAGCAGGTCCTCCAATTCAAACGGCTTCCTGACGAAGTCGTCCGCGCCGAGCTTGAGCGACAGCACTGGATCGCTACGCCGCGAGCTGGCGCTGCAAATGACGATCGGCACGTCGGCGATGGCCTTGAGCAGACTGCATAAGACGAGGCCGTCGACATCGGGCAGCATCAGATCGAGCAGAATCAGGTCCGGCCGCGCGCGCTCCAGCTGGCCGCGTGCATCGTGCCCGTCGACCGCATGCCAGACCCGGTAGTCGGCAAATTCGAGCGCATCGATAAGGCTGTGCGCCACAGCCGGGTCGTCCTCGACGACCAGAATGGACGCACGGGCCGGCCGCATGGCAACCATGCCTCCTTCTTCACTTCATTGTAACTCAGTCGTTACGACGTGCCGAACTGGCGGTCGCCCGCGTCGCCGAGGCCCGGCACGATGTAACCGATGTCGTTGAGGCGCTCGTCCACCGCGGCCACGTGGATCGGCACGTCCGGGTGGGCCTGGCTGAGCCGCTCGATGCCCTCGGGGGCGGCGATGAGCCCGAGATATTTGATGCGCTCACAGCCCCAACGCTTCAGGATGTCCACACTCGCGACGGCGGTTCCACCGGTGGCCAGCATCGGGTCGAGCACGATCGAGAGCTGCACCCGATTGGGCGTCGGGAGTCGGTTGTAGTACTCGACGGGGTGCAGGGTGCGCTCGTCGCGATACAGGCCGATGTGCCAGACCTCGGCGGTTGGGATCATCTCCAGGACGCCTTCGACCATGCCCAGCCCCGCCCGCAAGATAGGCACAAGCCCGATCTTGGTTCGTAGCCGCTGACTCCTGGCGGTGCCCATCGGCGTCGGGATCTGCCCATCGACCAGCTCCAGGTCGCGCGTAGCCTCGTAGCACAGCAGCATCGACAGCTCCCGCACCAGCTCGCGGAACTTCTTCGGCTCGGTGTCCACGTGCCGCAGCAGCGCCACCTTGTGGTGCACCAGGGGATGGTCTGAAGCGAACAGCATGTTCTCAGCGTCCAGCGGACAGGGAAGCGACGGTGGCTACAAGTCTCGAGCGAACACCAGCGCGCTGACGCGTCGTGCGCCAGCATCCGCCAGTGTATCGGCGCACGCGGAGATGGTCGCCCCCGTGGTAACCACGTCGTCGACCAGCAGGATGCGTTTTCCGTGGACCGTTCGCCGGCATGGACACGCGAATGCGTCCGCGACGTTGTGCATGCGTTCCACCGCCGTCAGCGTCTGCTGTGGCGGCCGCTCGCGTCGTTCCAGCGCATCGGCCACTACCGTTCCCTGAACGAGCGCCGCAACCTCTTGCGCCAGCAGCTCCGACTGGTTGAAGCCGCGCTCTCGCCGGCGTCGGGGCCCGAGCGGAACTGGCACCACGAGCTCGGCGTGGAGCGGATGCGCCCGCAGCGTTTCGCGCAGAAACTCGCCCATCAGCGGCGCCAGGTAGCGCCCCGACCTGAACTTCAGCGTGAGCACGGCCGTGCGGGCCGCGCCTTCATACACAAATGCCGCGCGGACCGAGCTCAGCGCAGACGAGAGTCGACGACAGCCGCGGCAGACGCCGCGTGCCCCGCGGCGCGAGCCGCACCGATGGCACACACCATCGGGCAGGAACGGCAACTCGCGGCGGCAGGCATCGCACAGCGGCGTGCCTCGGCGTTCACAACCGATGCAGCGGGCCGGAAAGACGCCCTCGGCAACAAGCCGCAGCGCGTCGGCGAGGAGCACCCTGGACTCTACCGGGCGCGGTCAGTCCTCGATGATGATTTCGTCGCCGACCTGCGTCTGGTCAGCGGCGCCGACGGGCAGCTCGATCGCGCGCTTGGCGCCGACGAGCAGCGGCCCGAAGCGCCAGGGCTGGATGCCGCGCAGGACGTGCGTCACGCGGTCGTACTTGTCCACGTGGAGCACGTCCAGTGGGATCCGCATGAACCACATGTGGATCCCGCCGCCAGGCTGCAAGACCAGGCCGCAGCCTGTTGGTAGCTCGCGCCGCCCCATCAGCCCCCAGAATCGCGACCAGTATGACGTTGCCAGCTCGGCGCGCTCGGCAAGCACCTCATTTCGGGTGTTGTTGATGACTCGGACAACGCGCATCAGGGATGATAGTGATAGACCGCAAAATTCAAGCCGTCCGGACTCGGAAGAGACTCGGTCAGCGTGAAGTGCAGAGCGATCGTGCGCTCCGCATCGGCTGGAAAAAGGTTATACGCCGTGATGAGCTCCGAAAACCTACCGTTCGAGAGCGCCTCGGTAAGCGGTTCGCTCTGCCATCGGCCGCGCAGCTGCTCGGCGCGCAAGTCGATCGGTTGGACGTACACGGGCCGATCGTTGCGCACCGCAAACCCGGCTGGCTCGGCGATGAGCTCGCCCGGCTCCGCGCGCACCAGGTTATCCAGCCGCGCGCCGATCGCCAGGTCCGCGGCGGTCGGTGTGCGTCCGATGGCGCTCTCGGCCAGGTAGCCGGTGCCGAACGCGTTGGGCCAGTGCACCAGCAGCGCGAGCTGCGTGACCGCCAACATCGGGCCGGCAACCGCCGATGCCTGGGGCAACGCGCGCCAGGCGAACGGCAGCACCAACGCCAGGGCGAGCAGCGGCTCGATCAGATAGTTCACGCTGCTGCCGCCGTTGCCGGCGCTGAACGAGGCGAGCAGCGCGATGGGCAGGTACAGCGCCACGGGCGAGGGCCTGCCGATCATCGCCCGCCGCAGCCACCAGAAGCCGGCAATGAACGCCAGCAGGTGGAGGAAGACGAGCGTGCCGACGTAGATCGCGGCGCGCAACGGCAGGATCGGATTGCTCGCGTTGCCGACCAGGACGTGGTGGGCGAACTCCCCGCCGCTGGCGGCGTTCAGCCACACCCCAATCACAGCACTCGGGATCGCCAGTAGGGCCGCGAACGCCGCGCCTGATCGCCAGGAGCGCAACGTGAAGGCGAGGCCGACCGCGAGCGCGGCCGTGACGGTGGTTTGCTTGGTCCACAGCGCCAGACCGCACAGGAGGGCGGCGGTGACGACGGCGCGCCGGCCGCCCAGCCACTGGGCAGCCACTACGCCGCCCGCGGCGAACAGCAGCGCCAGCATGTCGACGCGCGCGTAGCCAGACCACTGATAGACAAACGGCGACGCGGCAGCGAGTCCCACCGCGGCCACCGCTGGCCAGATGCCAGATCGGACGCGCAAGGCGTTCCAGCCGACCAGTGCCGCGATGCCTCCAGTTGATAGCGCTGACAGCACCCGACCTGGCGAGAAGACTGGGCCCGTCAAGTGAACCAGCCAACTCCACACCAGCGGGTACAGCGGTGGGTACGGCGAACGCACCATCGGGAACTGCTGCAGGTCCACATACAACGGCTCGCCGCGAGCGAGCCTCACCGCGTCATTCAGCACGTAGCCTTCGCCGTAGTTCAGGTCGTACGGAAACGCGATCTCCATCGCCAGGTGGTAGGCGAGCACGCCAACGTGCAGCGCCACGAGAGCGACCATCGCGGCGAGCAGCCAGCGCTCGAGACGCCGATACCGCGCGGTTTCCCCTGAAGGGGTCCACCTGGAGAGAAGACCTGTCGGCCTGCCACCCGTCAGCCGCGGAGCGTCGTCTCCTGCGTGGACTTCGGCCGCGAGCAGTGGTCCCCTCTGGGGCGTCGTCATGTGAGGCGGTAGACGCGGATCGCTCCGGACTGGAATGCCGCGTCAGGCGGGGCCACCAGGCCGGCCTCGTCGGGCCCGTAGACCAGCCACTGCGCGCCCAGGCCGCGGGCAACGCTGAGGCTGCCCGAGTGCGCGAAGACGGTCGAGATCTCGAACCGCTTCTCGTCCGGGTGCAGTGTGGCGACTGGATGCCCGCCGAACACCCGCGCGGGCGTCCGCGCAGCCAGGTAGTTCGAGGTGTCCCAGTCGGCCAGGATCACCTCGTCAGCTAGAGCCTGGCGGTCGAGCCACGACGCCGCGGCGTCCAGATCCGCGGTCGAGCGGTACACCGGCAACGGCGCGTTCTTGAACCCCGAGGCGACCATCGATGCCAGAACGAGCAGGGTGCCACTTGCCGAGGCGGCGACTACCGCCAGCCGCAGCGCCGCCGCTGGCCGCGCGCCGAGCCTGGCGCAGGCAGCGACCAGCCCGTTTGCCGCCAGCACTGCCAGTGTCGGCTGAATGCCGAATGCGAGCCGCCGCTGGTACGGCACGGGCAGGTACATGCCGATGAGCTCGAGCAGCAGCCAGACCACGAGTCCAAAGGGCGCGACGCGCGCCCGCAGTATCACCGCGCCGATCAGCGCCAGGACCAGCACGGGCCCGAGATCGACGAGCAGCTCGTGCGGCGCCGGGCTCGGCAGCTGGTTCTGCGTGCTGTAGGTGGTGACCCAGAACGGATCGAAGCTGAAGGTGGCGATCGTCGGCACCAGAACGGGCAGCGCGGTGAGTCCGGCGACGATGGCACCGGTCAGGTTCGCCGCTCCACGCCCCGATCGCCAGAACACCAGGCCAACCACCCCGGCGGCGCCGAGCAGCACGGGCGCGTGGAACGGGTGCAGCAGCGCCACGATCGCCGAGAGGAGACCAACTCTGGCGAGCCAGCCCGCCGATGGCGTTCGGCCAGGACGCAGCAGGTCGCGCGCCAGCTCGAGCGTGGCCGCCATGCCCAGCGGCACGTGTGGCGCGGCAAACAGCAGGCCGAAGCCGTTCATTTCGTACGACCAGTTACCCGAATAACCGCCGGCCAGCGCGGCAAACAGCTCGAAGCCGCTGGCGAACAGCGCCAGGCCGAACGCCCAGCGTGCTGCCACAGCATCTCGGGCGAAGGCGCGGCAGAAGCGCCACAAGGCGAGCACCAGGACGACCCGCGCCAGGACCTCCAGGCCGTGCTCCACCGCCATGGCAGACACGCGCATCGTCGCCGCGAGCTTGCCCACGCCGACGTACAGCGGGAACATGAACGCCGCCTGGTGGGGCTCCGCCGTAAACGGGTCGTGGACCAGCCAGCCCGACTGCTCGGCGCCCTGGCGCATGGCGGACTCGTACTGGGCGAAGTCGTTGACGAACCACGCCGTTCCCAGGCCCGTGGCGCCCGCCGGCGCGCAGCACATTGCGAGCACATGCGGCAGCTCGGCGACGATCATCGCGACGGCCATGACGGCAAGCAGCCACACGAAGCCCTCACCCGCGCTGCGCGCGGTTTTATCCACTCCCAGAGGGAGAGGCGATAGATGCTCCATCAGCCGCCGCTGCGTCGAAATACGAGCAGCTCGTTACTGCGCCACACCGGTGCCTGGTATGAAGCTTCCAGGCGGTAGTCGCGCATGAACGCCGCGTCGCTCAGCAGCGACTTCTGCGCAAACGCGTCCAGCGTCACCACGGCATCCGGCTGACGATCGACGATGAGCCGCGCAGGGATGGCGTTGTCGGCCACCACCTGCTCGGGCGGTAGCGGGTAGTAGGGCAAGGCGGCCGGCGACACCAGGCCGACCGTGTCGAGCACGCGCAGGTTGGAGGCGTAGCCGAGCGCGCCAATCTCGGGCGCGGCGACGACTGCCGACGGTGGCAATTCGGCGGCGAGGCCGCGACCAACGTCGAGCATGAGCTCTTCGCGTCCGAACGTCTCGCCGGTGGCCATCAATGGGTGCTGCCAGTCGATCGCGGGCGCCTGCCAGAGGACCAACACGGCGGCCAGCCACGGTGCCCGCCAGCCGCCGACCCGAACCAGGCCGGCCGCGGCGCCGAGCAGGTAGAAGGGCTCGATCGGCACCAGGTACCAGGGGAAGAGGCGCACACCCCGCACGCCGACCAGCATGTAGAAGGCAATGTAAAAGACGGCGAAGGCGGCGAACGGCTGCCACGCGAGCCCGCGCCGGTCGAGCCAGGGCAGCCCCTTGCGGACCAGCTCCAGCAGCGCGGCCAGCCCCAGCACAGCCATCAGCACCCCGACCGCGGCAGGTACGGCGGCGACCAGATAGGTCGACCAGCCCGGCAGGCCCGCCTGGATCAGCAGCGCAAACGCGTTCTCGAGCGGCCACGTGGGCTGGTAGGCAACCTGCTTGGCCGCGACGCTGTTCGGCAGCGGACTACCGTAGCGCCAGAGGAACGTTAGCCCGGCCACCGCCATGGGCGACGCGGCAGCCAGCGCCGCGAGCCAGGTTTGCCGACGGTCAGCGAGAAACGTCCAGCCGACGACGGAGGCGGCGAGCAGCGCGCCTTCGGGTCGGATGAGCGTGGCCAGCCCCGACAGGCCGGCGACCGCCGGCAGCCTCGAGCCGCGCGCCGCGAGCCCCAGAGCGATCAGAGCGACGAGCACGAACAGACTCGTCTCCATGCCGCCGGTGGCGAAGGCGATGCTCATCGGGTTCAGCGCCCAGGCCAGACCGACGAGCGCGGCGCCGATTGGCCGCCAGCCCATGCGCAAGCAGAGCGACACCAGGAGAGCCACGGTCGCGGCGTCGCACACCGCGGAGACGATGGTCGCCAGCCAGGGCAGATCGGTCAGGCCGAGGCGGTAGCCACCGCCGAGCAGCATCGCCCACAGCGGGGCGGTCGTGCCCAGGACCCATTCGCCGGGGTTGTAGACCAGGCCGAGGCCCTCGGCCAGATTGCGCGCATAGCGGAAGGTGATGTAGGCATCATCGATGGGGTGCGGCCCCGTGAGCACCCGCGCAAGCAGCGCCACCACGGCCGGCAGGATCAGCGCCAGGCGGTTCATCAGCCCGTAACCCGGAAGAGTTGCACGCCGTCGCGGTCGTAGATCATCTCCAGATCGGGCTGCGCGCTCGGGTCAGCGGCGCCCGGCATGCGCTCGCGTGGACCGAACGCGACCAGCGTCGCGTGGCTCTCGTGGAGGATCTCGGCACGCTCGTCCTGCGTCGCGTCCGACGAGAAGAAGCGCTGCACCAGCGCTGCCTTGTCGTCGCTGTGTAGCGTGGCGACGATGTGGCCATGGACCACGCGCCCGTCGATGGTGCCCGCGAGCGGATTGGCAAACTCGGTCGTGGCCAGGACCACGTCGGCAGCGCTGCTGTGCTGACCGAGCCATTCCGCGGCGGCCGCTTCGGGCTTGCTCCACAGGTACACCTCAGCCGGCTTGTTGGACGCGGCCGAGGCCAGCACCCCGAGGTACACCAGCAGCGACGTCGAGGTGGCCGCTACCACCACGGCGTAGTTGACCAGTCGCCGCTTGACGGCGCCGACGCGGTGAGCTCGCATCCAGGCGTTCGCCTCCAGGATGCCCACCGCAGCCAGCACGGCCAGCCCGGGCTGGACGCCCAGAGCGAAGCGCCGCTGGTACGGCACCGGCAGGTACATCCACAGCAGTCCCAGACCGATCCAGGCCAGGATCAGGCGGCGGCGCTCGACCGGCCAGCGACGCACAAACGGCCATGCAAGCGGCGCGGCGATCAGCACGAGCCCGAAGTCGAGCGGCAGCGACCACGGCGCCGGCGAGGGCATCAGGTTCTGCGCGCTGTACGTTCCCGACCAGAACGGATCCCGCTGATACAGCAGCACGCTGTAGAGCGCCATCGGCGCGGCGGCCAGGCCAGCCAGAATGGCTGCTGGCCAGGCGTAGCGGCCGGAGATCGCCGCGTGCACGAGAAGCACGCTCACCAGCACCGGCGTGTTGAACGAGTGCACCAGTGACAGGCTGACGACGGTCGCTGCCAGTACCGCAAGCCAGACGCGCTGACCGGCGACGGCCTGCAGGTAAATCGGCGCGCACAGCAGCGTGAGAGCCAGGCCCAGCATCAGGTGCGGCGCCGACAGCAAGGACCCGAACGAGCTGACCTCGAGGTACGGATTGATGGTGTCGGGAAGCACCGCGGCCGCCGCGTGCAGACCAACCGCGTCGAGCAGCGCCCGCGACAGGGTGGCCAGGGTGTCCAGCCCCAGCGTGCCGAGCGCAAGCACGACGGCCAGCCGCTGGTGCCTGCGTTCTCGTAAAAACGTCGATGCGAACGCGTGGACTGCGCCGAGAACCGCCAGTCGGCCGATCCATTCGAGCGCGGTGAAGACCGCGATATTGCTCACGCCGAGGAGAGCAGCGGCTTTGCCGGCGGCGACGTACAGCGGGTACATCAGCGCCGCCGAATGCGGCTCGGCGCTGAAGTGATCGTGGATCAGCCAGCCGCTCTGGCTTGCGCCCTCGCGCATGGCGGCCTCGTACTGGCTGAAGTCGCGCATGAACCAGAAGGTGCCGATGCGCTCCAGGTCGCTGGGACCAACCAGCGCCGACAGCAGATACGGCAGCCCGCACAGCGCGAGCATCACCACCGCGGCGCCCAGGAGCCAGGTGAAATCGCCTCTCCCTCTGGGAGTGGATAAAACCGCGCGCAGCGCGGGTGAGGGGTGCGTACGAGATTCAAGCGTTCGCGAAGATACGCACCCCTCACCCCCGGCCTCTCCCAGAGGGAGAGGGGGTCGCTCTGCGACGGCCATTACCGCCAGCCTGGCAGGAGTCGCGGCACGCGCCGCGCGTAGGCGGGGTACTCGTCGGGATACGCCGCCGCGAGCGCGCGCTCCTCGTACACGGTGCGCCAGTACTGCAGCGCGACAAACACCGCGAAGATGCCGATGATCACCGGGTGCGGCTTCGCCAGCAGCAGACCTACAGCCGAGAGCAGCTCGCCCAGGTACACCGGGTGCCGCACCACGCGGTACGGACCGCGCATGACCAGCCCACGGACCTCGGGGAACAGGCCAAAACAGCGGCCGAGGGTCGCCAGACTCCAGATCGTGAACAGCGTGCCAGCGATGACCACGATGCTCGACGCCAGCAAGCTCTCGGTCGAAGCCGTGTCCTCGACGGGTAGGTAGGCGACCACGTTCAGCAAGAACGTCCCAACCAGGGCGACCAGCCCCGGTCCAAGCGTCGCGCGCTGGCCCTCGATTCGACGGCGGCGAAACACGAACAACACCACCACCAGCGTCAGGAAGACCACGGTGACGCTCTCTTGCAAGAGCGCCGCTTGCGCGTGAAGCGAGTCGCCGCGTGGCGCATGCAACAGGTTCCACAGCCGCGCGGCCAGTGGCAGCGCGAAGACGTAGGCGGGCCACACGTTGCCGAGCAGCAGGCCACCCCACGGGGTGGCCTCGACCTCTCGGAACGCGGCGACCAGTCCACGCCACACGCTGGTCACTGCAGTCACATGCGCGCCGCTCACTAGACGCCCGGCGCGTTTGTGTTGGCCAACGTCGGCCAGATCGGACCCATGATCACGACGCACAGCGCCGGGAAGATGAAGATCGCCAGTGGGAAGATGAGCTTGAGCTGCAGCTGAGCAGCCTTCTCCTCGGCTCGCTGCCGGCGTATCGTGCGCATCTGCTCAGCCTGGACCGTCAGCACCTTGGTCACGCTGACGCCCAGCTGCTCGGCCTGCAGGATGGCGCCGACAAAGTTGTTCAGGTCCGGCACCTGTGTGCGCAGCACCATGTCCTTCAGCGCATCACGTCGCGACCGACCAACGCGCATCTCCGCCAGCACGCGGGCGAACTCCGCGGCCAGCGCGTCATCGCGCTTCTCGACCAGGCGCTGGATGGCGGCGTCGAAGCCGAGACCGGCCTCCACGCTGATGACCAGCAGGTCGAGCGCATCGGGCAGCGCCCGCTGAATTTGCTTCTGGCGCGCCTGAGTCTTGCTGCGCAGCAGCAGCTCGGGCCCGAACCAGCCAAACGCGGCGCCAACGCCGCCGAAGACGATGGCGTAGCCCGGATCGCCGCCGATGGTCATGAAGAAGAACAGCAGCCCACCCAGCACCAGCGCGGCGAAGGCCTTGATGCCGAGATAGTCGGCCGGCGTCCAGCGGTACGGATTGCCTGCCAGCGCCAGCTTGCGCTGGATGGCTTCCATACCCTTGATCTGTGTGTCTTTGGGATTTTTCGAGCGCGCCTGTTGGAAGCGGCTGAGCGCATCCGCGAGTTGGCGGATGAACGGCCGCAGCACGCGCTCGGTGAATGGCTGCTGCAGCTCGATCTCCTCGAGACTGCGCGGGCGCTGATTGAAGGCGGCGAGGCGCTCGGCGACCACGTCCTTGCCGGTGCGTGGCAAATACAGGCCGGCGACGACGAGACCGGTGCCGGCCGCGGCAAGAAGTGCGAACAACATGACGAGCTTCCCTACACCTCGATTGCAACAAGCTTGCGAATGACGAGCGACCCCACGACGATGCCTACCACGGCTGCTGCTGGCAGCACCAACCATGGACCAGGCGTGAACAGGGCGCCCATGTACGACGGAGCGATCAGCATCAGCAGGCCGCCGATGGCGACCGGCATGCCTGACAGGACATAGCCGGCCATGCGGCCCTGGGCCGACATGGTGCGGATCTCACCCTGCAGCTTGACCCGCTCGCGGATGGTGCTGGCGATCGAGTCGAGAATGCGCGACAGATTGCCGCCGATCTCGAACTGCACCAGGATGGCGATGACCATCAGGTCCAGGTCGTCGCTGGCGACGCGGCGCACCAGGTGCAGCAGCGCGTCCTGCGGGCCGACACCCAGACCGATCTCGCGCACCACGCGCTGGAACTCGTCCGCGACGGGCGGCTCGCCTTCTCGCGAGATCATCTCCATCGCTTGCACCAGGCTCAAGCCCGAGCGCAGCGAGTTGCTCATCAGCGCGATGGTGTCGGCAAGCTGATTGTTGAACGACTTGAGGCGCCCGGACTGCCGGCGGCCAAGCCAGATTTTGGGAATGAACCAGCCCAGCGCGGCGAAGACGCTACCCACGAACGGGGCGCCCGAGATAAGCCAGGCCAGCATGCCGACCACCAGCGCCGCCGCGACCTGGATGATCACGAACTCGCCGACGGTCAGCCTGAGATTCGCGCGGGCCAGATCGGTCTGCAGCGCCGCGGCGAAGGTGCGACCCGAGAGCGATGCCTCGACCCGCTTGGCCAGCATCTGCGTGACCTGCTGTGACGCGGCGCGCTTCTGCTCGTCATCTGTGAGCTGAAAGGCGCGGCCGCCGTAGCGGCGCAGACGCTTGTCCAGCGCGCTGCGATCGCGCTTGACGACGCGCTGGGCGCCCACCATGAGGCAGATGAGCCCCGCGGTGATCAGGATTGCGAGCAAAGCCTCAATCGACATGCACGCCTCCGTCCTGGTCCGCTTCGGCGGACGTTCGCGCGTTCGCGAGTTCGCGCGTTCGGGCGTACTCCGCTTCGCGCATGGCGTGGGCGCTCACGCCGTCTCCGTGTTCCTCACGTGTATCGCCATTGCCCCAGTGAAGTGCTCGAGTGCAGCTCGAACGCGTGAACGCGCGAACGCGCGAACGCGCGAACGAATCGCTGAAAACGCCTTGACACTTCATGGCTCAGAAGTACCCCTGCGACAGGCCGAAGATGGACGGCGGCAATGCGATGCCCGCCTCTTCGATCTTGGGCATGAACTTGGGGCGCACACCGGTGGGCTTGATGGCGCCGATGACCTTGCCGTTCTCGTACGCCTCCTGCTCGAACAGGAACACGTCCTGAAGGGTGACCTTGTCGCCCTCCATGCCCTGCACCTCGGTGATGTGCGTGACCTTGCGCGACCCGTCGCGCATGCGGCTCTGCTGGACGATCACGTCGACTGCAGCGCTGATCTGCTCGCGGATGGCGCGCACCGGCAGGTCCATGCCTGCCATGAGCACCATCGTCTCGAGGCGGCTCAGCATGTCACGCGGAGTGTTGGCGTGGGCGGTCGTCAGCGATCCGTCGTGGCCCGTGTTCATCGCCTGGAGCATGTCGAGCGCCTCGCCACCGCGGCACTCGCCGACGATCACCCGATCCGGCCGCATCCGCAAAGTTGCCTTGATGCAGTCGCGGGCGGTGATGGCGCCGGTGCCCTCGATGTTCGCGGGCCGCGTCTCCATGCGGATCCAGTGCTCCTTGGCCAGCTGCAGCTCAGCCGAGTCCTCGATGCTGACGATGCGCTCGTCGTCCTGGATGAAGTTGCTGAGGACGTTGAGCAGCGTGGTCTTGCCCGAGCCGGTGCCGCCCGAGATGACGACGTTGAGCCGCGCGTGAACGCATGCGCGGAGGAAATCGGCAATCTCGGGAGTAACTGAGCCGAAGCGGATCAGATCGTCGACCTTCAGCTTCTCTTTGGTGAATTTTCGGATGGTGATCGTCGGTCCCACCAGCGAGATGGGCGGGATGACGACGTTCACGCGCGAGCCGTCAGGCAACCGCGCGTCAACGATCGGACTGGCCTCGTCGACGTGACGGCCCAGCGGCGAGACGATGCGGTCGATGACGCGGCGTACGTGCTCGTCGTCGTCGAACTGCACGTCGCTCAGCATCAGGCGGCCCTTGCGTTCGAAGTAGACCTTCTTGGGGCCGTTGACCATGACCTCGGACACGCTCGTGTCGTTGAGCAACGGTTCGATGGGGCCGAAGCCGATCACGTCGGCGGCCAGCTCCTCGAACAGGCGCTCCTTCTCGGCGCGGGTGAGGACCAGGTTCTCGGCCTCGATGATCTGATCGAACAGGCTCTTCAGCCGGTGGCGGACCTCGGCGATGTCGTTGCTATCGACCGACGGATCGAGCTCGGAGATCAGCTTGCGCTTGACGCGGTCCTTGAGGCTGCGCTGCGCCTCGGTCGCCTGCGACTGGATCGGGTTGGGCCGGAACATCGGTTCCGGCGCCGCCGGTGCAGTCGAGTGACTCGCGTCGCTCGGCTGTGGGGCGACGGGCGCAATGGGCGCCGCGCCGCCGTGTTCAAGGCGCTTGAGCAGAGACATCGGACGCCCTCCTAGTGACCGGCGGCCAGAGGCAGGCTGGGCGGCGGCGCCAGGTTGTACTTCTGCTGCATGTAGTTGAAGTTGACAACCAGGTTGTTGTCGGCCTGCTGATCGTCAGCCGGCGAGCGCAACACCATTTCAATGTTGCTGTTCTTGTAGTAAGTGGCGGCATCTTTGAGCCACTTGAGGACCAGCGCTTCTTCGGGATTGTCGATGAAGATGATGTTGGCGTTGGCCAGCGAAGGCGCGGCGGTCTTGTCCTTCGCGTTCGGATCACCCGTGGCGGGGACCAGCGAACCATCGGGCGCGTAGCTACCGATCTCCTGGATGCGCAGATCCTGGAGCATGATGCGGGTCTGCAGATACGGAATCGGATCAGCCGTGACTTCCTGGCGCTGGTCCGGGGTCAGACCCTGGGGCGCGTTGATGGTCGTGTACAGCAGGTCGACGCGGTCACCCGAGCGCAGCGCGTTGACCTGTGCGAGCGAGAACTGGCTGCCGGCGAAGGACACGGGCATGACGTACATCACCTTGCCCTTTTCGATACGGAACGAAGGCGCATTCTTGACGGCTACCGGGCCGATCTTTTGAGTGCTGATTACCGCGCCTTTTGTCACACCATCGGGGCTGAATTTGCCAACCACGTCCTCGACCTTGGTCGCTGCTCCAGCCTGGACCAGCTCGTCGGGAACCGTTCGCACGTTGACCATGGAAGCCGCGATCTCCGTGCGGGGCGGGATGTCGGCTGTTGCGATCACCACGCGGGCGGTAGGCAGCGAAGCTTTGACCAGCTCCGCCTCGTGAACCTGCTGATAAACCATGACGCCGACGAACAAGGCCAGAAGAAGGCCACCGCCGATCAGGAGAAAACCGAGTCGCTTTCGTTGCACGCCGTTCAATACCTCTCGCCTGCCAGATGGGGGATGTCTTCAAAAAGCATCGGTCGCCAGGCGGCGCGGCATTATAGGGACGCACAAGATGGGGTCCGATCACAACGGCGTAACAGAGGGGCGGACGATTGAGCCACGTCACACCCCCAGGTGGGGGAAGCCTGCAGACAAAATCGCCTCTCCCTCTGGGAGAGGCCGCGCGCAGCGCGGGTGGGGGTGGCGTATCTTCCCAATGTTTGGGAAGATGCGCCACCCTCACCCCACCCTCTCCCAGAGGGAGAGGGAGTCTTAGACCGATCCGCCCAATTTGCTCAAGAGACTCGAGATGGCAGGGCCGAAGATGATCAGTCCTGCGATGGCCAACACCGCGACGAGGGCGATGATCAGGCCGTATTCAACGAGACCTTGAGCTCGCGCACGTAGCTCCAACATTCGACAAATCTCCTATGCCCGATTCGCTGCCGCGCGACCAACGCGACGGCGGTACAAGCAGACCGAGGGCTGCAAGAACCACGCCATCCCCGGGTAGCCACGCCGACTCCCGAAGGGGAACTCCTGTGACGTTTGGCCTAGGAAGGCGGCAAGCGCGCCCAGGCCTTCAGGCAGGTTTTCGGCCGTCTTCCTAGGACGCCGGCGTTTCGATGCGGATCCAGCCGTTGCGCAGAGCGTAGACGACCGCCTCAGTGCGGTCGTTGACCTCGAGCTTGCGCAAGATCGCGCTGACGTGGTTCTTGACCGTCTGGTCGCTGATGCTCAGCTTGCGGCCGATGATCTTGTTGCTGTTGCCGCGCGCCACCAGGTCCAGGATCTCGATCTCGCGTGGCGAAAGCTTGACAAACAGCGGCCCCAGCTCGGCCTCCTCAGCCTTCGGCGGAGCAGCCTCGGGCGCAGGCGCCGGAGCCGCCTCGGCAACCGACTCCTCGCGAAACTGGGCCAGAATGCGCGCCGCGACAGCCGGGAATCGCACCACCTCTTCGTCGATCGGAAACTGGCCCGCGGCCGCCCGCCGCAGCGTGGCAGCAAACAGATCCGCATCGGTGCTCGCACGCAGGTAGGCCGCCGCGCCGACCCGCGCCGCCTCGAACAGCTCGGTCTGCGAGAACGCACGCGTGACGAACACCACCACTGTCTTCGGGTAACGGACGCGGAAGAAGCGCGCCATCTCAACAGCGCCCGGATCCGGCAAGGTGCTTTCGACCAGCACCATGTCCAGCGGCTGGTCGCGGATCAACCGTGTCGCCTCGACCGCCGAGCCGACCCGCCCCGCTAAAGCGAAGCCGGGCTCGCGCCCGAGCCGCGCGCGCACTTCAGGCGTAACGACAGGCTGGCGCTCGACGATCAGCAGCCGAACCGGCTCGCCAGGGGCAGGGTGCATGCAGCTCCGCGTTCCAAGTTGGCCCAACCCCCGGGGACAGTGTAGAAGTTCGGCCGACAAGCCGTCTTTCACTGCAAGTCGCAGTCGGCCGAACTTCTTGTGACAGACCTGGCCTGGGGACGCGGCCGCCGAACGTAATGGCAAGCAGCTTTTCGGCCGCGGCCCCAGGCGCTCGTACACTTGCAGATCACGTGACCATGCTCGGCGACCGCCCCGCGGCACCCATCCAGCGCGTCCGCGGCACCACAGACGTGCTGCCGCCCGAGGATGCACGCCTGCGCCGCCTCGAATCGACGCTGCGCGATGGCTTCGCGAGCTTCGGCTACCAGGGCATCGAGACCCCGATCCTCGAACCGCTCGAGCTGTTCCTGCGCAAGTCAGGCGACGAGATCATCGCGCGGATGTACTCGTTCTCGCACTGGAACCGCCGCCTGTGCCTGCGGCCCGAGCTCACGGCGAGCGTGATGCGCGCTTTCGTGGATGAGCTCCAGGGGCGCAGCTTGCCGCTCCGCCTGCACTACGGCGGTCCCATGTTCCGCTACGAACGGCCGTCGCGCGGGCGATCCCGCCAGTTCACCGGGGTGGGCATCGAGCTGGTCGGCGCGTCTGGCGCGGCCGCCGACGCCGAAGTGCTGTACCTGGCGTGTGCCGGTCTGGAGTCGGTCGGCATCACCCGCTACCGCCTGGTCGTCGGCCACCTGGGCGCAGCCTTGCAGCTGCTGGCTCAGCTCGGCATGAGCGACCACGCCCAGGGACTGGTGCTCGATCAGATGGAGCCCATCGCGCGCGGCCGCGTGAATCCTGACGCGGCGGTCGCACGCGTGGTGGATCTGCTCGGCGGCCCCATCGGCAACGGCGTGGCGTCCGAAACGGCGGCTGGCCTGCCGCCGACCCTGGCCGATCTGCCGCCGGAGCAGGCGACGGCGATCGCCGCCGACATCCTCAGCCGTGCCAGCCTGCCCGTCGAAGGCGGCGCGCGCCAGCCCGGGCGCATCATCCAGCGCCTGCTGGCCAAGGCGCGCCGGCCCGATCCCACCGACCAGGTCCGCGCGGCGTTCGAATTTGTCGCTGAGCTGCACGCCGCGGCGGCTCCGCCCAATCGCCTGGAACGCCAGCTGCGTCCGGTCCTCGAGAAGCGCGGGCTGAGCACGGCGCCCCTCGACGAAGTGACCGCCGCGCTCGGTCTGCTCGAAGCCTACGGGCCGCTTTCCCCGAGCATCGAGATCGAAGTGGACCTCAGCCTGGCGCGCGGGCTCCGCTACTACACCGGCCTGGTGTTCGAGATCTACGTGGATGCGGTGGACGGACCGCTTCAGGTGTGTGGCGGCGGCCGCTACGACGATCTGGTGCGCGCGCTCGGTGGACGCGAAGCGGTGCCGGCCTGTGGCTTCTCGTTTGGCCTCGAGCGCGTGGCGCTGGCGGGCGCGCACGAGGATGGGCTGGCGCCGCGGCGCGTCCTGGTGGTGGGCGTGACGCAGGAGGACCATCCGGCCGCGATCGCCGTCGCACGCGAGCTGCGGGCCCTCAGCGATGTGGCCGTCGAACAGGACGTCCGCCTTCGCGGCGTCAAGTCGGCTCTGCGCTACGCGGACCGCGCCGGGCTGGATCTCGTGGTCCTCATCGGCGAACGCGAACGCGAGGAGGGCGTCGTGGTGGTGCGCGACATGCGCTCGCGGGCCGAGACACGCGTGAGTCGCGGCGACGTGGTGGACGCCGTGCGCCAGAGGCTAGGGTGAGCGCGCTGCGTATCGCCTTGCCGTCGAAGGGCTGGGAAGACGACACGCTGCGCTTCCTGGGCCAGTGCGGACTGCGCGTCGATCGCAGCAACCCTCGCCAATACCGAGCCCGCATGCGCGGGCTGCCAACCGGCGCGGCCGAAGTCGTCTTCCAGCGCGCGAGCGACATCTTTGAAGAGGTCAACGCGGGCACGGTGGATCTGGGCGTTACCGGCTACGACATCGTCGCTGAGCACCGTTCGGAGGAAGACCACATCGTCGTGGTGCACGGTGAGCTTGGCTTCCGCCGCTGCGCGCTCGTCGTGGCGGTGCCGGAGGGTTGGGTCGACGTCACGTCCGTCTCCGATCTGGCAGAGGTGGCGGTCGAGCTCAGGTCGGCCGGGCGCGAGATGCGCGTGGCGACGAAGTACCCCAATCTGACCCGACAGTTCCTGTACGACCGCGGCATGACGTACTTCGAGCTGGTCGAAGTGAGTGGTGCCATCGAGGCGGCGCCTGCCCTCGAGACCGCCGACGTCATCTGCGACATCACCTCGAGTGGCGTCACGCTGCGCGAGAACCGCCTGAAGTCCATCGCCGGCGGCGTGGTGGTCGAGTCGCAGGCGTGCCTGATCGGCAATCGGCGCGAGCTGCAGGCAGATGCAGAACGGCTCGAGGCCACCCGTGCGCTGCTGGAGCTGATGGAGGCGTACTTGCGCTCGCGTCAGCAGGTGTCGATCACGGCCAATATGCCGGGCGAAAGCGCCGAAGCGGTTGCTCGACGCGTGCTCGCGAGCGGCGGCGTCGTCGGCGGATTGCGCGGGCCAACCATCGCGCGCGTCTTTCCGAAGGACGCGGCCGATGGCGAATGGTTCGCGCTCACGATGGTCGTCAGTGAAGACGCGTTGTTGCCGTCGGTTGAGGCCTTACGCCGCGCTGGCGCCAGCGAAGTCACCGCGATCCAGGTGCGCTATGTTTTCGAGCACCGCTCGTGGACCTTCGAGGCGCTCAAGCGCCAGCTTCACGGGCTTGCCGACGCGTCAGCTCTAGAGAAGACGACAGCCTGGTCGTCCTCGTAATCCAGTCGCCAGCCGGCATCGGCCCGCAGATCGGCAACCAGGTCGGCCTCGCCGGCCTTGCTGAGTACGAGATAGCCAATGTTGTACTGGTCCAGCAACGTGCGCCAGCGCGCACTCGGAAAGACGATATCGAGATAGTCGAACCACACCTGTGGCGGGTGCAGCTCGATGCGCCCATCGAGGAAAATCTGGTGCTTAGGCCAGGATGCCCACTCCAGGTAGCCGCCCCAGCTCTGGTCGTTGAGCAGCATGCCGTTGGACGGCGGCTCGTGCGTACGCAGGTAGTCGCCCACAGCCACCGGCGTGTCGGGCGAGACCAGTCCGCGTTTTTCCTGGGGCAGGATCGAGATCGACGACTTGAACCAGGGCAGGGCGACGACGGCCAGACAGCCGATGGCGATGAGGATGGCAGCGTTCAACACCGGCTTGTCTCGTGTGGTGCCGGCCTGGTCGAGCCGGTTCGGCAGCAGGCTGCCGAGCAGCCGCGCCACGATGGGCGCGATGACGAGCCCCCACCAGACGACGGCGCGAATCGAGGACCACGCGAGATAGCCAAAGGCCAGCAGCACGAGCACCTCGAGTACGGTGAGCCTCAGCCGCGACTTGAGGATGATCCCTCCGAGCACGGCGACCGACGTGAAGAACATGATCCCCTCACGCCAGCTGACGGAGGTCGGCGACCACTCGGTGATGTAATCCCGAATGACCGGGTTGCTGCCGATGCTGGCCACGTACACCAGCGAGCCCGGGCCGTACGGATTGATCAGGCTGGCCAGCAAGCACCCCACGAGGGTCAGCACGTAGGGCTGCGCCGCGTACAGGCTGCGCGTGGTCAACACTCTGGCCGCGATGGCGCAGCCGAGCAGCACGAAGCCGGTGAAGAACGAGCCGTGCAGATTGGCCCACAGCGCGGTGGCCGGCGGGAGCAGCCACAGTGCGCGGGTGTCCTTGCGCCACTCCGAGCGCATTACCG
>VBGG01000281.1:0-8991 GCA_005883405.1 Chloroflexota bacterium
ACTTCGCTCGAACGCCCACACGCGAAGCAATACAGCCGGAACACGCGTCTGGCCGCACGCCGCTCGGCAGCGCGTTCTTCCGCGGATGGTTCATTCGGGAGCTGGATAGGAGACCAGCGCGATTTCCGCAACCGGGGTGGGAGGCCAGCCGGCGCTCCGTCATCCAACATGCGCTCGATGGCGCCCGCTTCATCATCTGGCTCCGCCGCAACGCCCGACATCAGTGTCTGCCGTTACCGATGACAGCGGGCGATTCAACAGTGGTTCTCATTGCCGCTTCGGCCAGATCAGCCGAGACCGTTGCGGCCGTGTGACCGTGGATCAGATCGATGACACCGTCGTCTTTCGCTTCCAGAGCGCTCATCCAGTAGTCACAGTTGATGTCGTGCGCGACGCGCTCCGGTGATTTGCCTGTATCGGCGGCGATCAGTTCCTGCAGACGCGCATTCATGCGCTGGATGTCGTAGCCACGTTCGCCTCGGCTGGTCTGCTCGACCACCATCGGCACGGTATACGTAGCAGCTTCGTTCACCACGGCGTACCTCCCAGCTCTATCGCCCCACTCGGCCAGTCGGCGTCACCCTGACACGACATGAGCCGCGCGGCGTCGTCTTCAAGCTTCACCCGGCCCCCCCGGTTGCTCACACCAGATGGGTTCGTCGGTGATCCGCCATCCGAGGTGCTTATAAATCAACGTCGTCTTCGGACAGGTGACCACTGCGAATGGAGCCCAGAGCTGCGTCCCGACGAATGCCGTTGCCTTGCCAACGGTGGGCCAAGCCCAGGTGTACGAATTGGCAGGCAAAGCAAACGGGCGGACCCGTCCGACGCTCCGCTGCAGCGTGTGTTGCTTAAACGCCTGCGCTTGTTGACGCTCATCGGGCGAGGGGTTTCCGACAGCCAGTTGCAAGACGTTGGCACCCGTGGTGCCTGCATCGGCGGTCAGGGCGCGCTGAGACCAACCCTGTGGATCGTCCAGTGCGTCGCTGCTGGTCAACACTGCCGGTAACCAATGTGCAGACGGCCGCGGAGGCTGTTGGATACCCGCTTCTGGCGGGGCCGGCTCAACACGTGGCGCAACCACCAGAGGAGTCGTGTCCAGGAGTTCGGTGATTCTGTCGATTGCCACGGTCTTATTGCCTCTCTGGCGGCTCAAAGAGCTTGCTGGGGAGTGAGTAACGTCACGATCGTGGGCTCAGTCGATGGTTCCGCTTCCGCCCACGGACCGATCGTTCTGGTGTATGCCTCGATGCACAATGCACAGATGCACTCGGGCGCTTGGGGCTGGACCTCCGTATAGGTTTCAGAAAGCGGCGTGCCTTGACGAGGTTGGCCGCACACCGTCCGACTTCTGGCTCCCAGCCCACCGGCTGGAATGAGATGCCAGCATTCCCCAAAGCGGTCGCGCCGAAACGTCCGTTCACATCAGCGGGAGCGGGTGCTGGGAGCTTCAGAAAGCCTTGCAAAAGATCGAGCGGCACCGGAAACACAATCGTGCTGTTCTTTTCCGCAGCGATCTCGGTCAACGTTTGCAGATACCGTAGCTGCAGTGTCGCCGGCTGACTACCAATGACGGCCGCCGCGTTCGCCAGCTGCTGGCTCGCGGTAAATTCGCCTTCCGCGTGAATGACTTTCGCCCGTTTCTCACGCTCGGCTTCCGCCTGGCGCGCCATGGCACGCTGCATCGTCTGCGGCAGCTCAAGATCGCGGACCTCGACGCTGGTGACCTTCACCCCCCACGCGCTGGTCTGCGTATCGATCACCTGCTGCAGCTCGGCGTTGATCTTGTCCCGCTCGGACAGGAGGTGATCGAGGTCCGACTGACCGAGAATGCTCCTCAAGGTTGTCTGGCCAATCAACGATGTTGCCCGCACGTAATCGATGACTTTGACCACCGCTTCTTCAGGGTCGACCACCCGAAAATAGACGACAGCGTTGACTTTCACCGTCACGTTGTCCCGAGTGATAGCCTCCTGCGCTGGCACTTCCAGCGTGACGATGCGCAGATCCACTTTGCGCATGCGCTCGGCGCCCGGGATCAGCAGGAACAGCCCTGGTCCGCGTGCACCCACAAGCCGGCCGAGGCGAAAGATCACGCCCCGCTCATACTCCTGCACGATCTTCACTGTGGAGGTCACCAGGAGCAAGCCGAGCACGACTAGCGCGGCAAGAACAATAACGATGGTGGGCACTGCGAGTTCCTTCCTGCGCGCTCCTGTTGCGCGAGAACAAAAGCGGCTAAGCCGCTGCTAGCTCAGCCGGTTTCGCAATTGACTCCGTCCGGCGCATCAGCGAGCCAGTCCTGGCCGCGTCGAACTTCACAGTGTCTGAGTAACACGAGTATGACACGCGACTGCACGTGCGGCATGACATTCTGTCATCACGTCCGCGGACCAGCGTTAGTCACCGCTGATCGATGAAGGCGGATCGGCGCTCGCGTCGCGCTTCGTGCTCGTTTGCCGCGCGAGAAGTCGACGGGTCAGGGCCCGCCGTTCGCGCGCAGGAGCGCGGCTGACCAACGCTGCAATCGCCTCGCCCGCATCGGCTGGTCGGCAGGTCGACTCCCCGCGCGCATTGGCCGCAGACGGTCAGCAGACCGTCTCGACTGCGCAGCAGGTTCGACTGACGCGTGTGGCATGCGTCAGACATCGATCACGACGAAAGCAACACGACACTCGCGACCGCGGAGAAGTGCAGGACCGCGGCCACAACCGTCAGCGCGTGAAATACTTCGTGATAGCCGAAGATCGCCGGCGCCGGATTCGGCCGCTGTGTCGCGTAGACCAAGGCGCCGGTGGAATATGCCACTCCGCCCACCACCAGGCAAAAGACGGTCGGCAGATGCATGACTGCCACAAGATCAGGCAGCGCGACGACCGCGCTCCAGCCGAGGACCAGGTAGAGCACGGCCGGAATCCAGCGCGGGGCGGTGATCCAGGCCAAGTTGAACGCGACCCCCGCGGTGGTTGCCAGCCACACGGTCGCGAGCAGCACCAGACCAAACGGACGGGGCAGGAGCAGCACTGCCACCGGGGTGTAGGTCCCGGCAATCAGGATGAAGATCATCGAATGGTCGAGGCGACGCATCCAGCGGCGTGCCCGTGGCGTCCACGTAATGCGGTGGTAGAGGGCGCTGACGCCAAATTGCCCCGCCAGCGCGGTTGCATACACGGCTGAGGCAAACC
The DNA here is from genome assembly GCA_005883405.1 of Chloroflexota bacterium. Taxonomy (GTDB): domain Bacteria; phylum Chloroflexota; class UBA6077; order UBA6077; family CF-72; genus CF-72. Next base: position 3,186 of record VBGG01000281.1, read on the forward strand.
GCGCCAGGTCCGCTGCGGCCACGACAAGGACGAGCCCCATCCCCAGCGCGACAAAGAACGAGTACTGGTGCAGCACGCCGCGCATACGTGGCCTTTTCGGACTGACACTCACACTCACACCCGGAGATGACGGCGGCAGCCAGCTGAGCAGCGCAAGCGCGCCTTCGATATTCGACACGGCACCGGAGTTTCGACTGACCGCTCCATCGTCGATGCCGTCGTACACCATGCCACGCCGCGCATCGTCTGCGGGCTGACCGGCGGTGTTCCGTCCGTTAACCACTGTCGACCACGCGCCTGGGCGGCTGCGTACGCTCGGTCGATGTGGCCCGCGCCAACGCCGCCAGACCCGCGACGGTGCAGCTCACGTCGAACGGCAACACCCGATCGTGGTCGAAGCCGGATTCAACAAACGGTCCAACAGTGCCTCGGCGCTAGCGCGGGCACACTCCGCCAGCATGGCCAGTCGGCCGCGGTCAGCAGAGGATGCCTGGATGTCGTTGAAACAAATCGGGAACATGCCGGTTGTGTCTGGCTACGTCGGTCGATTCACCATGGCGTATTGGCTCCACGCTCGGTGACTGGTCTGGCCCTTCAGCCAGAGCGGCACGTTCGGCTGGAGCCGTCATGCACTCCGGTCATGCGCGGGTGGCGTCTGGCCCGGGGACACGGGAGGTTTGTCGCGACAGTCGCGACACAAGCCACCAACCAGGACTCGCACCGCGCGACATGCGCGACAGATGCCCATCTGGATCTGGGGTTTGCTGCGTTTCATCGGTCCTTCAGCAGTGGTGGCTCGGTCGTTTGAGTCGACCTGGCGTTTTGCCAACTCGCGGCAGCCTCCGACAGGTGCACCGCTGAGCTGCGCGAGCCCCCCGCATCCCAGAACACGAGATGGGCGTCGTCGGCGTGGCCTGCTCGGTCTGCTTGCGCGCGAGTGGGCGACGGCGTTGTGGTCGGTGGCTCACGGCGCGTCAAGGAAATGGCACCGTCGCGCTCGACGTGCCCAGAGCCGACAACAAGGTCTGGGTACGCATCCAGGTCGTTGAGTGTCCGAACGACTACACCGCCTTGCGCTGCCTGGTGTGCATCGAAGGCGCCGAAATAGCGCACTGAGCGGCCGGCATAGTTTCCCTGCCGTGTCAGCACGCGCAGCCTGTTGACACTCATCCCGAACGGCAGGCCTTGTTGGACCAGTGCTTGCTGAATGGCAAGCGACGATCCAGGCGACTGACCTTTGCGCAAGAAGCCGAACATGGGACGAGCCACCTTTCTGTGGGCGCAGGCGGACCGTCGTGTCGGGCTGCGTCTGCTAAAAGCTCCCACCGCGGGTGGGATAGCCATCATGCTAACATCTATCGAACTTTGATTCAACAAGCAGCTTGCATCAAACGTGTACTTGGATAACATAGGAAGTGCAATGGCCTTTCCCGACAACCTCCGCCGTGTCCGCCTTGGCCAGTTTCTCTCACAGGCGGAACTCGCCCGTCGCTCGGGCGTGCACGCGCTCACCGTCACCCGCCTCGAGGCTGGCCATACTGCGCCCTCGACGCGCACTGTGCGGGCTCTGGCACAAGCGCTCGGCATCAGTCCGTCTGAGTTGGCGACACCCGAGGAAGTGGCTGAAGCCGACCTACGTCACCGGCAGCGTGCGATCCGCCAGATAACCGACTGACCGATCTTGCCAGCGTGCTAGCATCAAGCAAACAAGTTACCCGCATGGTTCTGACACGACGCTAACGTTTCATCCTGTAACCATGCGGCGGTCGGGCCATGGCACACGGTCTGCGCGCCGCGCCTGGAGTGCCTTTGAAAGCCAGCATCCCGATCTTTGTCATCGCTGGCGTGGCCGGCGTATGGATGGGGCTTGTCCTGCTCCTGCTCAGAGCTTTCGGCATCCACCTCTGAACACAGTCGGCGGCCGTGCGCCTGTACCAAAGCTGAAGCGAGAGGGGCGGTGAGAGCGAGCGCAACTCATTTCACGGAGTCACCAGTGCGGCGCCACTCCGTAAAAGAGAAACCCCAACAGAAACAGCGCTCCGATCAGCCGCGAATACGTCATGCGGGAACCCCGAGCATTGTCTTTGAATGCCGCGGTCAGCGTGGCCATTGGTGCGAGCGGCGTCTGGCACAGAGATATCGCCGCCAGAATGAACGATGGTTGGCATGGGTGGATAGTGCCTCCTTGAGAGGTCATTGGTTCGTGACGGTGGTCAAACTTGGCTCGATCCAGTGATCCGCTCCGGGTGCCACACCCGCGGCGGTGATCACTAGCGCCCGATGGATGAGGGCTCAGGCGAGCGCGAGGTTCGTGTGCGCGAGCGTCGAAGGCGTCCGGCAGCCAACAATCGCCGGGGCTTCCTGGACCAACTCGTCGTTCTCGATTGACGCCACCATGAACAGGGCGAAGTCCACGCGGCGCGTGATGTTGCTGTCCAGAATAGGATCGCCCACATGCCGGCTCCACGACGACAGCAGCGAGAGGCGGAGGAGTTTTGACCTCATGACAGCAATGGGCGTCTATGTCGGCACGGTTGGCATGTCTATGTGGGCCAGCGACGACGGCGGCGAGACGTGGGCTCGCCTGTACGGGCGAGGTCTGTACGGCGAAAGCCGCGTGTTCTCCCTCACGAGCCAGCCGGCCAACGGCAGCAGCGTGCTGGCGGGTACAGATCAGGGTATTTACCGCTGGTACGGTCGCGAGCAGCGCTGGGAGCACCTGCCGTCGCAGATGGACAGCACACAGACCTGGTAGCTCGTGCAGTCGCCGCACGACGACAACGTGGTGCTCGCAGGCACGCGTGAGCCACGCCTTTTCCGCTCCGAAGACGCAGGTCGAACCTGGACCGCGCTCGACATCAACTTCGCGACAGCGTGCCCGGCCGTCGAAGTGCCACGTGTGACCCAGATCGTGTTCGATCCGCGCGATCCGAATCTCGTGTGGGTCGGCGTGGAGATCGATGGCGTCTGGCGCTCCGGGGACGGCGGCAAGACCTTCGAGAAGCACATAAGGGGACTGGATACCGAGGACATCCACGGCCTGGAGTTGATCTACCAGGATGGCCAGATGTGGGTCTTCGCGGTTACCAATCGGGGGCTGTTCACGAGTCAGGATGCGGGCCAGACCTGGACGCCACGTCCGTTCGATGCGCCGACGCCGTATTCGCGCGCCATCGTCGAGCGGGCGGACCATACGGGCGTCGTCTTCATGACCAATGGCAACGGACCACCAGGCTCAACGGGCCGCCTGCTCAAGAGCAGCAATTATGGTGAGACCTGGGCAGACGTGGGCTTGCCGGGCGAACCCAACAGCACACCGTGGTGCATCGCCGTGCACCCCGCGGCGCCAGATCTCGTGTACACCTGCACGAACCTCGGGCTGGTGTACAAGAGCGAGGACGGCGGCGAAACGTGGCGCCAGCTCAAGCGACAATTCGGCGAAATTCGCGCCATGATCCTGCGTCCGCTGGGCGACTGATTTGGGCGCAACCGTTCTGGTGACGGGGTGCAGCAGCGGCTTTGGTGAGCTGATCGCCAGGACGCTTGCGCGCGACGGACATCACGTCTTTGCCACGATGCGCGAAGTCGGCTCGCGCAACGCGGGTCACGCGTCCGCGCTGCGCGCGTGGGCGACGGAACTTGGTGCGCGGATCGACGTGCTCGAGCCCGACGTGACCTCCGACTCGTCGGTACATGCGGCCGCCGACGAGATGCTCCGGCAGGCTGCGCGTATTGTTGTCCTCGTCAACAACGCTGGCGTGGCAGCCTCGGGACCGCTGGAGGCATTTTCGCTCGAGCAGGTGGAGGCGCTGTTCGGATTGAATGCGTTTGGTCCGTTGCGGGTGAGCGCTGCTGTGCTGCCCACGATGCGAGGCCAGCGATCGGGGTTGATCGTGTTCGTGACCAGCACGCTCGGGCGTGTGCTGCCACGGCGGGGTGGCCTGTACGCATCCACGAAGTGGGCGCTCGAAGGACTTGCGGAGTCGCTGCATTACGAGGTCGTACGGTTCGGGATCGACGTGGCGATTGTGGAGCCGGGCTCGTTTCCGACTCCAGCGACGTCGAAGGCGATGCAGGCGCAGCGCGCCCATATCGTGGCTGCGTATTCCGACCGGGCCGCGCAGCCGCGGCGCGTGGTGGACCCCGCTCGCGCGCCGCCGGATCCCCAGGAGGTCGCCGATGCGATCAAGGTCCTGGTCGATCTTCCGCACGGTCAGCGCCCGCTGCGCACAGTCGCTGGCGCCGTCTTTACGGAGGGCGTAGCCGAGTACAACGCCGCGTACGAGCGCACACGTGACCACCTGGCAGCCGTGCTGCAGCGGCCGGATCAGGCCATGACGTGGACGCCGGCACAAGCCGCCCCGCCACGGCGTCAGTCCGGTCCATAGCGGCGTGCGGTCCCCAGGCAGCCAGTAGAAGGAGCCGGTTCCCCGGACGGGACGCCAACCGGCAGCACCGCATGATTTTGCTCATGTGACGCGTAATGATCCAGTGACCGTACGCCCATCATGATTCTCAGCGATGCCGTACTGGGGCTGCGAGGCGCCTATCGGGAGATTCAGTCGTCCAATTGAGCCAGCCGGTGGCATGGCCTGGGCGGCGTTCCGACCCGAGCCGACACTTGCTACGACGGCACGTCTCGTGCTCGAGCTTGCCTCGCAATGCACCAGCCGGCACAGTATTCACGCGTCGATCTGGCCCCAATGCCCGTCACTCTCGCGCTCCAGGCTTGGCCGGATGGGCATGTTAGAATCAAAAGAACATGGATACGGCGCTGCCTTTCGATCGCGTGAGCTTTGATCCGGCGGTAATGGGTGGTCGAGCGTGTATTCGGGGTTTGCGCATCACTGTAGCGCTTGTTGTAAATCTTGTCGCCAACCGTATGACAATTGCTGAGATCCTCCGCGAGTATCCGGATCTTGAGCCGGAGGACATTGAGCAAGCTCTCCAGTACGCGGCAGTTCTGGCCGATGAGGAACTCGCGCCGCTGGCGGATTAAGACGCGTGCGGTTTCTGGCCGACATGGGCATCTCGGTCAGAACGGTTGGTGCGCTCAACGAGCTCGGGCATGATGCCGTTCACGCTCGCGAAATCGGGCTGTCTCGCGCAACAGATACGACCATCCTGGAACGCGCCCGCTCTGAGGGGCAGGTGGTCCTCACGGTTGACCTGGATTTCGGCCAGTTGTTGGCAGCTAGCAGTCAGATAACCCCAAGTGTCGTTATCTTTCGGATGCGTGATCAGACGCCAGGTTCGATCACGCCTCGCCTCCTTCGCGTGATAGCGGAGCGCTCGAGAGAACTCGAAAGCGGCGCCATCATCCTCGTCGAGGATCGAAGATATCGAGTGCGGTTGCTTCCAATCGGACGTTGATTGGTCACGCTTCCGACCAGATTGATCATCGTGCTCCTGTTCCCCTTCGGTTTTGGTGGCTCCAGCCTCGGCCATGGCTCGTCAGGGCGCTACCTGCAGTGGTGGCCCAGTAGGCACGCAGTCCACACGCGATGTGTGCAGAATTGAGATGGTCCATACCTCCCGCTTCCCGTGCCGGAGCTGCTGACGGGCGTGCCCGGCGTGAAGGGTCTCGTCACCAACCGGATCGGGTTCCGATGGCAGCGGAACAATGTTCCGTCGTTGCTTCAATTCGAATGCTGGCGTATCGTCCGGCAGACCCGGCCTACCGCCTTCGTCGTCCTGCGTCGCGCGGGTCCACGATGTTGGCCACCACCGCGGTAATCGGAAGTCGATAGCCGCGCCAGCCGACGATGTCGTTGAACACGGCATTGTCTTTGCGGTGCCGATGCAC
>VBGG01000281.1:9057-9474 GCA_005883405.1 Chloroflexota bacterium
GAGCTTTGCGAGCCCCAGCGATGCCCGCCAGCATCTTGGTCCGCACGTCCTCGCCGAGCTCCGCTTTCATTCGCAGGAGCTCTCCAACGGGAATGCTCATAACCTCGTCCATCCACGTGGCCATGCCGTCAGGCTGGCTCAGCATTCGCTCCCATGCAGCCAATCTGGCCTGCTGCGCCGCGGCGACATCTTCTTGGCGACGAAGAACAGTGTCTCACCAGCATCCGGAATGTGGCCCGGGAAGGCGTAGACTGCAGCGACCTACGCACCTGCCTGCGTCACACGGTGAGGATCTGGCGACCGCCAATGCCTCGTCGTAGAGACCTTCCTCTTTCGCGGCTGCAAACCATCTACGCTCTTCACCGGGTGTTGTCCGGGCATTCGGCTGGCCGAAGAACCGCATGAGGCCGCGCCGGC
>VBGG01000282.1 GCA_005883405.1 Chloroflexota bacterium
AACGCCCGCCGCGGATGTGGCATTGCGCACCGGGCCAGACTAGCCCTCAGAAGGTGTACCAGACTCTGCCGAGCATCAGCGGTGGAGTGTTGGCCTGGCTCGAGTAGCAACATCACACTCCGGTTGCACAGCTGAACGTCCGAGCCGCGGATGCCGCGGGCACGGACGCGAATGAGCACCTCATCCGCTCTCACGTTGGGTCGCGGCAGGTCGACCACCGTGAAGGTCGGCCGTCGCCAGACCCTGTTGGCGGTGAAGGCCACGCGCTGCGGTTGCACGGCGACGCTGGTCCCAGTGATGCGCTGGACCCTCGATGAGCTGACTCTGGCCCGACGGCTGTTCGGGGAAGTGGTGGAGGGCTTGTATCGCGACGACCACCACTTCCGCGGGGCACTCCTGGTCGGTGGGCGGCTCGTCGTCCTGGAACACCTGCATCCGCGCAGTGCTGCACCAATCAATGCTGCCAGGCCAGCGGCGGCTTGACAAGCTCCTTGCCATCCACTTACCATCCAACTAGATGGTAGGACCGGGCGAGACGGAGAAGATCACCATCAACCTCGGCCCGGTCGATCTCGGGCAGATCGACTTGCTCGTTCAGGAGGGCTTCTACTCCAACCGGACCGACTTCATTCGTACAGCCATTCGCAACCAGCTCGCCCAGCACGCGGAGGCGGTCCGCTCCTCGGTCGCCCGCAAGACCCTGGCGCTCGGTGTGCAGCACTACACACGCCAGGATCTGGAGGCGCTACGAGCCGCCGGTCACACCCTGCAGATCAACGTGCTGGGGCTGGCGAGCATCGCCGAGGACGTCTCTCCTGAGCTCGCCCTGGCGACCATCGCGTCAATCACCGTGCTCGGGGCGCTCCACGCGAGCTCGCCGGTCAAGGCCGCCCTGCGTGAGCGGATCCTGTCCCCATAACCTCACGCGGCCCGCTCAACTTCGCAGCGCCGCGCTGTTGCTGAGGCACGGCCGTGTGCACCGGCGCCAGGCGAGACCAGCTTGGCCGCGCGACGCGCAGATCCCACAAGGAGACTCATCGCATGCCTGACCACCTGCCCACCGGAATGGCCGAAGCCTTGCGCCTGACGCGCGCCGGGCGGCTTGCCGAAGCCACCGCCGCCATCCAGCGCACGCTCGGTGGGTTGCCCACCCAGGCGCCGCCGGCGGACGAGCCCACGACTGATAGGACAAGCGAAGGTCCCGATCGCGTGGTGAGCGGCGGCCCGGAGCCAGCCGGGCTCTTGCCTTCGGCTCCGACGCAGCCCTGGTGGTTCAGCACGCCCAAGGGCGGCCGAGATGCCCTGGAACTCCGCCGCTGGGATCACATCCGGCCAGGCGGGGGCGGGCTCACACCGGGTGCCGGCAAGTTGGCCGAAGCGATGACGCGCATCCAGCAGACGCTTGACCGGGTCCTCCCCACGCTCGCTCCACCGACTCCTCTGTCCGGGGCAGGTTTGCCCCAGGTGGGCCCGCTGCGGACTCCGGCGCCGGCCGCGCCGGACAGGACACGGAGTGAGCTAGAGCCTGGCGGACGGTTCGTCGCCGGCTCCTACACCGGTCCGGCCGGGACCCGCGGTTACAAGCTGTATGTCCCGAGTGGGTACGTCGGGCAGGCGGTGCCGCTGATCGTCATGCTCCACGGCTGCACCCAGACCGCCGATGACTGCGCCGCTGGTACCCGGCTGAACCTGCTCGCTGAGAAAGAGACGTGCCTGGTCGTCTACCCCGAGCAGGCCGCCTCCGCCAATCCCTCACGCTGCTGGAACTGGTTCGAGACCGCCCATCAGCAGCGCGGGAAGGGCGAGCCGTCCCTGATCGCGGGCATCACGCGCCAGGTGATGGCCAGCTACCGCGTCGATCCTTGCCGCGTGTACGCGGCGGGCATGTCGGCCGGCGGAGCGATGGCCGCTATTCTGGGGGCGGCCTACTCCGACCTGTATGCCGCGGTGGGGATCCATTCCGGGCTGCCGCGCGGGGCCGCCCACGATCTCCGCTCCGCCTGGTCCGCGATGTCGCGGGGCGGTTCGGACCCCGGACGCGGAGCGACCTCCGGCGTGCAGGCCGGCGTCCCGCTGATTGTGTTCCACGGCGACCGGGATGCGACTGTACACCCCCGTAATGGTGAACACGCGCTCGCCCAAGGGGCACCCATCCCTGTCGACGGGCCCGACCAGCGGGTCACGGTGAGTCGGGGGCAAGTGCCGGGCGGGCATGCCTACACGCGCAGCGTGCACCGCGATGCCACTGGCCAGGTGGTCGGGGAGCACTGGCTCGTAAACGGCGCTGGTCACGCCTGGTCGGGCGGCAGTCCCGCGGGCTCCTTCACGGATCCATCTGGCCCCGATGCCTCCGCGGAGATGCTGCGCTTCTTCCACGAGCACCCGAAGACGACGCCGCCTGTGTCGCCTGCCAACTGACGCGAGGCTCTCGACCCGCTCCATCTCATGATGGGCAGTCGGACACGTGCCAGAACTGCCGGATCCGCCTCGCGACTGGCAGGCGGCACCCGCAGGAGGACTGACGAGCAGCATTATTCGACTCGCGGGGGGAACCGGCCGCCGAACAGCGCTCAATCAGGCGCTAACGCGCGGATTCAGCGCAGGCCGAACCTGTTCGGCGAATCGCTGGAGATAGAGCTCATACGTGGCGGGAGGATGGCGGCCGAAGCTCACGAGGAAGCTATCGGCCCCCACTTCGACGTAGCGGCGCAGCTGCTCGATGATGGCGTCGACGGAGCCGCTGAACGGACGTCCATCGTTTGCCTCTAAATCCACCGTCGTGTCGAAGCACATGCGCAGCGCAGACGGGTTGCGACCCGCTCGCTCGGCCTCGCTTCGAATGCTGGCGATGCACCCGGCCACTTCCTCAGGCGGGAGGTCGGCCGGCGGTCGCCCGCCGATCGGCAGCCACCCATCGCCGAACTGTGCCGTGCGGCGCAGAGCCGGGCGGCTATGGCCGCCAACCCAGATGGGAGGGTGGGGCTTCTGGATCGGATGCGGATGCGCTCCGACCGGCTCGAACTGATAGAAACGGCCCTCGAAGCCGGCGACGTCTTCTGTCCAGACAGTCTTGAGGATGTGCAGTTGCTCGTCGCTAACGCTGCCACGGTGCTCGTACACCTCAGGCGCAAGTCCCAGCGCTTCGAACTCCTCGCGCATCCAGCCAACGCCGATTCCGAGGTCGACGCGGCCGCCCGACAGATTGTCAAGCGTAGCGATCATCTTGGCGGTGAGCAGGGGATGGCGGTACGGCAAGATCAGCACGGCGATGCCCAGTCGGACGCGACGCGTAATGCCAGCCAGATAACCCAGCGTAGCCAGGGGTTCGAGATAGGCCTGCGTCGGCAATGTCGGGAACCGGCCGTCCGGACTGTACGGGTACGCAGAACTGATGTGTTCAGGGATGACGACGTGATCGGATATCCAGACGGAATCAAAGCCGAGGTCTTCAGCGGTCTGGGCCAGTGCGCCAATGGCGGCGGGATCGGCGGCCGCGCCGTTGGTAGGCAGCGTGCAGCCGACAGGCAGCGACTCAGGCATACGCCCAGCATACGACGACGAGCTTGCACGGCGAGCGGATGACCAGTGACTGGGCTGGTGCGAGTGGTTCGGTGATTGTCGATGCGATGTCGCGAGCGGCGCAGGGCTACTTCCAACGCACCAGCAGCCGCGGATCCTTCCAGTCATACTGGTACGCCGCGAATTTCAGCGGGGCCCCCACTCGCGCGTTCCCGAGCCAGCGGGACTCACACCTGTACATCACACCAGTTACCACGCTCCAGTACGTCAAAGACCACCCAGAGATCATCGACGGTGTCCGTTTGGGCGACCGCATCTACCACAGCGGCATTCAGGGCGGTATCCGCTTGTAGTCCATCATCACGACCCTCTTTTTGCGCCTTGATCCACAGCAAGCCGAGCAATTCGCAGAACACCTGACGA
>VBGG01000283.1 GCA_005883405.1 Chloroflexota bacterium
CGGGGCTCCCCCGACCCTAATGCGCCAATTGCACGAAACCTCAGGAGGGCTTTAGAAGGGGGAGCATGTCGCGGTGGAGGTTGCAGTTGACGGAGAGCATGATGCGGGCGAGGCCGGCGGTGGCTAACGCGGCTAACTGTTGGTGCGCCTGGTCGGGGGTGCCGACGATCCAGTTGGCGCGCGTGTTGAGCATGCGCGCGTACTGCGGATTCGTCCGGGTGTAGGAGTCGAAGGTCCGCTCGACCTGGTCCTGGGTCTCGCCGACGTTGATCGCCACGAAGGCCGACAGCGCCAAAGTTGACGGGTCGCGGCCGTTTGCCTGGCAGGCGCGGTCGAGGCGTTCGCGGGCCGCGCGGCACTGCTCGAGTGACGGCGAGTTGATGACGTACTCGTCGGCGTACCTGGCCGCCAATCTCGGCAGGCGCTCAGCGGTCGAGCTACCGCCGACGATCAGCGTTGGCCGCGGCTGCTGGATCGGCCTGGGGGTGAACTGCGCTTCTTTCAGGTGGTAGGCCTTGCCATCGTGGCTGTATGGGTTCTGGTTGTCGTTCCACAGGCCGGCGATTACCTGGAGCTGCTCTTCCAGCAGGTCTACCCGTGTGGGCGCTGGCGGAAACTCGAACCCGTAGGCAACGTGCTCGGGCTCGAGCCAGCCGGCGCCCACGCCCAGCTCCGCGCGACCGTTGCTCAGGTGGTCGAGGGTGGCGGCCATCTTGGCCAGCACCACGGGGTGGCGGAAAGTGACCGGGCTGACCAGCGTGCCGAGTCGGATCGTTTGCGTTTCTCGGGCGAGGCCGGCCAGGTAGATCCAGGCGTCGGCGGCCATATGTTGGCGATATCCGCCGGGGTAGCGGTCCGCGGGACCCGAGGGGTAGTAGTGCTCGGCGAGCAGCGAGGCATCAAACCCGAGCGCCTCGCCAGCCCGCGTCATCGCCAGCGTATCGGCGTAGCTCATCCCCTCCTGGATCTCGATCGACAGGCAGAGCTTCATCAGACGCTGAGGCGATCTTATGTGTTTCCGTGATGTCGCCGCGCGCATCGGGCGAGGTGGACGCCTGGCTGCGCAGGCTTCTCAGGCCGATATGCGGGCGAAACTGATGTAGAACAGTCGGCGATGCGATCAGTCGCCCGCGACGGAGGCAGCGCCCGACACGCTTCTCGCGCCGGTCAGCGGGCGAAAAACGAAAGGGAGATTATGACTGCGCCACCCGCGGCGAAGGTGCGCTAGAAGCTCGGCCGACAAGCCGGTTTTCGGCGCAAGTCGCAGTCGGCCGAACTTCGATCAACAGATTGGCCTAGAGGGGCGGTCAATGCCAGAAGACCTTTTCGGCTGCCCCTCTAGGCGTGGACGGCGAGCATGCGATCGATGGCGATGCGGGCGCGATCGGCGATGGGGCTGGGGACTTCGACGGTGGGCGCCAGATCGCGCAACGTGTCGCGAACCTTCTCGAGCGTGATCTGCTTCATGTAGCCGCAGACGGCGTTTTCGTCCGCGGCGACGAAGCGTTTGCCCTGGATCTCCTTGTGCAGGCGGTGGAGGATGCCGGTCTCGGTGGCGACGACGAACGTATCGGCGGCCGACGTCGAGGCATGTTTGACCATGCCTTCGGTCGAAAGCACGTACGTGCGCGGGTTCATCACACCACGCCCGTTCGCCCAGACGCACGCGCTGGCGCAGCCGCACTCCGGATGAATCAGCAGGTCGGCGTCCGCATACGCCTCCTGGCGGGCGCGGACCTCTTCGGGGCGGATGCCGGCATGGACGTGGCACTCGCCCAGCCAGATGTGCATGTTTTCGCGGCCGGTGCGCTCTTTCAGCCATGAGCCCAGGAACTGGTCCGGCAGAAACAGGATCTCCTGGTCCGCCGGAATCGAGCGAACCACCGCTTCTGCGTTTCCGCTGGTGACGCAGTAGTCCGACTCCGCCTTGATTTCGGCAGTCGTGTTGACGTAGCTGACCACCACGGCCTCCGGATGTTCCGACTTCCAGCGCCGCAGGTCGCGCAGGGTGATGGAGTCCGCCAGCGAGCAACCGGCGGTTGGATCGGGGCTGAGGACGGTGCGCTCCGGGTTGACGATCTTGGCGGTTTCGGCCATGAAGTAGACGCCGCACATGACGATGACCGGCGCGTCGGTCTTGCGCGCCTGTATGGCGAGGCCTAGCGAGTCACCGACGAAGTCGGCGATGTCCTGGATTTCGGGCACCTGATAGTTGTGAGCCAGGATGACGGCATCGCGCTCGTCGGCCAGGCGACGCACCGTTTCGCCGAGTTCCGCGTTGCGCGTTCCGCGTTCGGCGCGTTCGGCTCTATCATCGGATGTGATTTGCGTGTGGATTCGGTCCGCGGTCGCGAGCGAGGCAGGCAGCACCTCCAACGCGGAACTCGGAACGCGGAACGCGGAACGTCTCATGAGATGACCTCCAGCGAGAAATCGAGGACTCCAGCGGAGTGCGTGAGAGCGCCGAGTGAGATGAAGTCGACGCCGGTGGCGGCGACCGCGGCCAGATTGTCGAGATGGATGCCACCGCTGGCCTCGAGTCTGGCCCGGCCGCGGGTGTGGGTGACCGCCGCGCGCAGCGTGTCGATCGAGAAGTTGTCCAGCAGGATCAGGGTGGCGCCGGCGGCCAGGGCTTCGTCGAGCTCGTCCAGGCTGGTGACTTCGACCTCCACCAGCATGCCCGGGGCAGCGCGGCGCTGCGCGGCACGCACGGCCGGGCTGATTCCACCGGCCGCGCGGATGTGGTTTTCCTTGATCAGCATGCCGTCATCCAGGCCGGCGCGGTGGTTGCTCGCGCCGCCGACGCGCACCGCGTACTTCTCCAGCACGCGCATGCCTGGCGTCGTCTTGCGGGTGTCGATGACGGTGGCGTGGCTGCCGACGACGAGCTGCATGGCGCGCCGACTGACGGACGCCACCCCTGACAGGCGCTGCAGAAAGTTGAGCGCCGTCCGCTCACCGGTCAGGATGGCGCTTGCGGGGCCGTCCAGGCGTGCTACCACGCGGCGGCGGTCATCGAACGAGCCCTCCGCGACGACGGGCGTGACGCGCACGCGCGGGTCCAGCTCACGCCAGACTTCCGCGACGACCGGCAGTCCGCACACGACGCCCGGCGCTTTCTGAAGGATGTCGGCCCGGGCCACGGCGTCGGGTGAGACCGTCGCCTCAGTGGTGACGTCTCCGCGGCCGACGTCCTCGGCCAGAGCCAGGCGGATGATGGCCTGCACGTCGGCGCTGGCCGGGAAAGCGGCTGCTGTAACGAGCTCAGCGCGTTCCACGGTCGTGGACATGCAGGACCTCCTTCTTTGAGCGGGCTGAATCCCAGCGCAGCTCTCTGGTGCGCGTGCCGGCGACCGGGCCGACGAAGCGGTACAGCTCGCCAGGGCGGCCGACCTTGCCCGCCGTCGCGCGGTGGCCGACGGGCACCAGCGTGTCGGTGGCGAACAGGGCCGAGAATGCCTTTTTGAAGTTGCTGGTGTTCAGCCGCTCGAGCGACGGATCGAGGATGGCCGAGTACGCGGCGCGCAGCTCCGAGACCGTGAACCGATCCGGCAGGAGCTGAAAGGCGACCCATGAGTAGCGCAGCTTCGCCTGGACACGGTTGATCGCCACGCGGAGCATGTCGGCGTGGTCGAAGACCAGCGTTTCGGCGGGTAGACCGCGGACAGGCACCCAGTCGATGGATTGGATGCCGCTCCCGCGTACCAGCTCGACGTCGTCCGTGCGAACCAGCGCCACGTGGGCGACGGAAACGACGCGGCCGCGCGTATCGCGACCGGGGTCGCCGAACGTGCCCAGCTGTTCGAGGTACCAGTCGCGGGCGTCCAACCCGGCCTTGGTCTGCAGAGCGCGGCGGGCGGCGGCGTCGAACGTCTCGTCGGCGTGCACCAGGACGCCGGGCAGCGAGAGCTTGTTGCCGAAGGCTGGCTCGTCGCGGCGCACGAGCAGGACCTGCCAGCGGTCCTCGATGGCCGGGGTGGGCCTGAGGGTGAAGACCACCACGTCGACGGCCACGACGGCGTTGGGATTGAGCCACGCCTCGGCTGCAGCCGCCCGGCGCCCGTTGGTGTTCGACTCCATCAGATTTGAATCTAGTATAGCGATTTTCGCCCGTTGTGGGAAGCTCCCTCTCCCTCTGGGAGAGGGCTGGGGTGAGGGTGCCTTACGAGCGCAAGCGTTGATGCTCGTACGCCACCCTCACCCGCGCTGCGCGCGGCCTCTCCCAGAGGGAGAGGCGGACGCGAAGCTGCGCGTATCTTTAGAGGTGTTGGACGAGCTGATCGAGAGCCGCAAGGCGGACCACCTGCGGCTCTCGGCGTCGGGGGACGTGGAGGCGCTCGGGGGTGCGGGCTGGGAGGACGTGCAGCTGGTGCACGAGGCGCTGCCGGAGGTGGATCACGCCGAGATCGACCTGACGGTGGACTTCCTCGGCAAGCGGCTGAGAGCGCCGCTGCTCATTGCTGGCATGACGGGCGGGCACAAGACCGCGCATGACGTGAACGCCGTGCTCGCGCGGGCCGCCGAGCGACACGGCCTGGCCATGGGGGTGGGCAGTCAGCGTGCGGCGCTGCGACGACCAGATCTCGCCTACACGTACACCGTCGTGCGCGACGAAGCGCCCTCAGCGCTGCTCATTGGCAACCTCGGCGCGCCGCAGCTGATCGCTCAGGGCGACGAGAGCCCGCCGCTCGGGCTGGATGAGGTGCAAGCCGCGATCGACATGATCCGCGCCGATGCGCTGGCGGTCCATCTGAACTTCCTGCAGGAGAGCGTGCAGCCCGAAGGCGAGCGGCGCGCGCGCGGCTGCGCCGAGGCCATCAAGCGGGTGGTGGAGCACGTGCGGACGCCGGTGGTCGCCAAGGAGACCGGCGCCGGCCTGTCACGGGCCACCGCGCTGAAGCTCAAGGAGCTGGGTGTGTCGGCGCTGGACGTCGGCGGCGTCGGTGGCACCAGCTTCGCCGCCGTCGAGGGTCTGCGCGCCGAAGCGCAGGGCGCTGCCGCGGCTCAGCGGCTGGGCGATGTGTTCAGAGATTGGGGCATTCCCACGCCGGTATCGGTGGTTGGGGTGAAGCCGGTGGGGCTGCCGGTTATCGCCACCGGGGGGATCCGCAGCGGCCTGCACGCGGCCAAGGCGCTGGCGCTGGGCGCGACGCTGGTCGGTGTGGCGCGGCCGTTACTACAGGCCGCGCTGGAGGGCTTACCCACGGTCGATGCGTGGATCGAGCAGTTCCTTCGTGAGATGCGTACTGCCCTGTTTCTTACGGGGTCCAGGAACGCCGACGCACTACGTGCGAAACCGAGGGTGCTGACGGGCGCAACGCGAGCCTGGCTGGAGCAGCTTGGCTATAGCGGGTAGCGCGCACTAACGCGGGCGGAAGGCACAGGGGGAGGTCCCCCTTAGACCCCCGTCTAGGCCGCGTCGGCGAGGTCGGAGGCGACGCCGACCGTCTGGATCAGTACCTCGCGCTTGGCACGCGGCCCGTCCAGCTCCACGAGGAAGATGCGCTGCCACTCGCCGAGCAGTAGCTCGCCGTCCTCGACCGGCACCGTCTCACTTGTGCCGAGCAGGAACTGCAAGCAGTGCGAGTGGCCGTTGGGGCTCTCGTCATCGTGCATGTGGTGGGTGCGGATGCGGAAGTCGTTGTGCTGGTAGTGGAGGTTGGCTGGCGCCAGGCGGCGCAGAAAGCTCAGCAGGTCTTCCAGCAGCAGCGGCTCGGCTTCCTGGATGCGGACCGCCATGGTGGTGTGCCGCGACACGATGGTGACGATGCCGTCGCGCACGCCGGTGCTGCGCACCGCGTTGGCGACTTCGTCGGTGATGTCCAGGAACTGGATCGATTCACTGGTCTCAAAGGCCAGACGGCGCATCGTAACGGCCGTTTCGGGTCGATTTCGGCTTAGCAGTTGCATCTCGGGAGAAGTATCGGCCGGTTGGTCGGCCTTCTTGAGCGGTGCGATTTCAGGCGACACGGTCGTTCCTTGTGACGCGGCCAGAAAGGATTTTGGACGCCTGAGACTCCTCTGGTGCCGCGTCACCAGGAACAGTCTGTATGAAGAAGGTCGGACAAGCCGAACTTTGGGGCTTCCACTGCGTTGTCGCCAGCCAGTCGCCGAAGGCGGCGACCGGCAGAGGGCGACTGATGAAATAACCCTGGGCCACGTCGCAGCCCAGTCCCGCCAGGTAGTCCCAGGTGACCTCATCCTCGATGCCTTCGGCCACGACGGCCAGGCCGAGATCGTGGGCCAGGCCGATGGTCGAGCGCACGATGGCGGCATCGTTGTCGTCGCTGGCGATATGCGCGACGAAGGACTTGTCGATCTTGAGCTCATCCACGGGCAGACGCTTGAGGTAGGCCAGCGATGAGTAGCCGGTGCCGAAGTCGTCGATGGAGATACCGACGCCCATGGCACGCAGGCGCCCGAGCACGTCCATAGCTCGCTCGGCATCTGCCATCAAACTGCTCTCGGTGATCTCGACGACCAGCCGAGATGGGGGGATGCCCCATCGGGTCAGAAGCTGGCGGATGGTGTCGACGACCTCAGGATCGTGCAGGTTGCGCATCGACAGGTTGACCGCAACGGCCAGGTCGAGGCCCTGATGCCGCCAGCGGCTGCACTGTCGGAGGGCCGCGTCGAGCACCCAGCGCGCCAGCGGCCTGATCAGCCCGGTCTGCTCGGCGATCGGCACGAACAGGTCAGGACCGAGCAGCCCATGCCGTGGATGTTGCCAGCGCACGAGCGCCTCGGCGCACGTGACGCTACCGGCCGCCAGGCTGACCTTGGGTTGGAAGTACAGCGACAGCTCGTTCTGGTCGATGGCACGCCGCAGCTCGCTCACCATTGCCAGGCGCATCGGGCTGTGCTGGTCCTGGTCGGCCGTATACACAGCGTGGCCCACGTTGCCGCGCTTGGCGACGTACATCGCCACGTCAGCGCGGCGGAGGAGCGTATCGGCGTCATGGCCGTGGTCCGGCGACAGCGCGATGCCAATGCTGGCGTCGATCTCGAGCTGCAGACCGCCGAGGGTAAACGGCTGCTCCAGGACCTGCAGCAGGCGATCGGCGATCTGCTGGGCCTCGTCGAGTGCCGCCGTTGGCAGCAGGACGGCGAACTCGTCGCCGCCGAGGCGCGCGATGGTGTCTGAAGCGCGCAGAACGCTGCCCAGGCGCTGGCCGAGCTGTTCCAGCAGCTGATCGCCGGTGTGATGCCCGAAGGTGTCGTTGACTTCTTTGAAGCGGTCGAGGTCCATCACCAGCAGCGCTACCGACGTGGTGTTGCGGTCGGCGGCGCGGATGGCCTGCTGGAGTCGATCGTGTAACAACACGCGGTTTGGCAGATCGGTCAACGCGTCGTGCAGCGCCTGATGCTCGAGGGCCGCCTCGGCCTCCTTGCGACGCGTAATGTCGCGCACGCTGAAGATCTGCAGAGGCTGGTCGTGCTCGAGGCGCATCGTGCCGACGGACACGTCGGCGGCGAAGCGCCGGTCGCCGCTCTGGCGGCCGATCGTCTCGCCCGGGTTCAGGCTGTCGAGGAGCGTACGCACGTCGCCGCCGATCACGTCGGCAGCCGCGTAGCCGAAGATGCGCTCGGCGGCCGGATTGAACGAGGCGATGCAATTCGCCTCGTCGACGGTGATGATGCCTTCAGCCACGTTATCGAGCACCGCGCGCAGGTGTGCCTCGTTCGAACGCAGCTCCTGGAGCAGCTGCGCATTACGGATCGCGTTGGCGGCCAGGGTTCCGACCGCGTCTAGCAGCTTGCCGTCGGCGGACGAAAACGGCTCGTCGTCAGGCGACCGCGCCAGGCTGATCCCGCCGACGATCTCGCCCGCGCTGCGCAGTGTGGTGCTCAGGCGATGATCGGGGCCGGCCGTGGCGACGTTGGCCCGCGACACGCGCACTGGCTCACTGGAGGACGCCAGGCGGAGCTCGGCGTCACCAGCGGTCAGCGCTTGCAGGATCTTCTCGACGATGAGGCTGGTGACTTCCGAGACGCCCAGATCGCTGGTGAGCACCTGGCCCAGCTCGTAGAGGAGGTGGAGCTCCTCGTACGCGTGGACGATCTCAGCGGCGAGGCTGTGGATCTCTTGCTGCAGCCCTGCGTCGGGCGTCGTCATGCTGCGAGCTCCAGGGCTTCGGCCTCTGGCGGCAGTGCGACGCTGAAGGTGCTGCCGACGCCCGGCTGGGAATCGACCCACATGCGGCCCTGATGGTGCTCGACGATGTCGCGGCAGATGGCGAGGCCGAGGCCCGTGCCACGTGGCTTGTCGGTGAGCGTGTCGCCGACCTGCTGGAACTTCTCGAAGATGCGCTCCTGGTCGGACTCTGCCACGCCGATGCCCGTGTCTGACACGGAGATGCGCAGCTCGTCGTCGGCGAGCTCACCACGGAGGGCGATCCTGCCGCCCGCGCGAGTGAACTTCATCGCGTTGTTGAGCAAGTTGGCGATGACCTGGTGCAGTCGATCTCGGTCGCCGTACACCTGCGCCACGTCGCCGGCGATCTGGACATCGAATGTCAGTTTGGCGAGCGTGATCAACGGCGCAAACGTGCGGCCGAGGTCGGTCAGCAGCTCGGACACATCGATGCTGCTCATCTTCCAGTCCATATGGCCGGCTTCGATGCGGCTGATGTCCAGCACGTCGTTCACCAGTCGGGTCAGGCGCTCCGATTCGGAGCTGATGATCCGCTAGAACTCCTTCTGGACATCAGGATCGTCCTCGTATGCCAGAAGCAGCTCGGAGAACGAGCGGATCGAGGTCAGCGGCGTGCGCAGCTCGTGCGAGACGTTGGCCAGGAAGTTGGTCTTCATCTCGTCGACGCTCAACAGCTCCTGGTGGGCGGTGGCCAGATCGGAGTAGGCGCGTTGCAGGTCCTGGCTACGGTCCGCCAGCGTGCGATACAGCGACGCGTTTTCGACGGCGAGGCTGATGCGCTCGACGAACGAATCGAGGATGTCCGAATCGAGGCTGATCGCCATGCCAGCCGGTACCGCCACGCCGATCGTCGCCAACGACAGCTGGCGGGTCGGCAGCGCCAACTCGAGGATGACCGCCTGTTCGCCGGTCGCCAGCTCCTCGATGCTGATCAGGTCGTCGTCGGTGCGCGCGTCCTGAGCGCGGCGCGCATACTGGACGCACAGCCGTTCCAGCGCACGCTCGGTCGGGCTCCGCCCATCGCTCGAGAAGAAGATCGGCGCCGGCAGGTTGACCGCCTGGCTATCCAGGCCACTCGAGGCCTGCAGAACGGCGGTGTTACTGCCGAACAGCTGCGCCGTGGCGCCGACGGAAGCACGCAGCACGGCGTCGAGCTCGAGGCTGGCGCCCAGCATGCCAGTGACTTCGTTGAGCGCGTTGGATTGGCGCAGTCGCTCCTGGAGCGCGCCCTCGGCTCGCTGCGCCTGTTCGCGCAGATAGCCAGCGAGGACGGTGGTCAGCGGCAGCAGCAGTGAGCGGACAACGAACGGGGCGCCGACGGGTTGTTGCGCGGAGAGGTAGCCGATGCCATCAGCGCTCACGTACAGCAGCGCCACGCCGAGCGAGGGGCCATAGCCGTAGCGCATGGCCGCGGCCAGGGTGACGGTGAAGAGAATGAAATAGAACGGCGAATCGAAGCCACCGCCGACGATGACCATGGCGATGTCCAGCAAGGCATCGCCGAGGGTCGAGATGTAGCCGTTGGCCAGCCACTGCGGGCGGCGAGGCATGAGGTGCTGGAGACCCGCGTTGTAGATGCTGGCGACGATCAGCACCAGGTAGGCGGCGACGAGCCGGTCGAAGGTCAGGTGCGCCAGCAGCAGCACCGGGGCAAGGCAGGCGATGCCGAGCCAGCGAACGGCGACGAAACGCCATTCGAGCTTGAGGGTCCTGGGCAGGTCGTCGGGACCATCCCAGAAGAACTGCAGCCGTTCGGCGAGGGCTTGAGCAGAGAGCATCATGGAGTCTTGTGGAGTCCGTTTCAGGCGGCGCGGGCCGCGGCGCGTTCGGCGAGAATCGTCCGCACGCGCTGCGCGACTTCGCGCGGGCTGAACGGCTTGGTCATGTATTCGTCGGCGCCGCCCAGCAGGCCGCGCTCGCGGTCGATCTGCTGGCCTTTGGCGCTGAGCATGATCACGTAGGTGTCCTCCAGGCTGGGATCCTGCTTGACCTGCTCGCAGACCTCATAGCCGTTCATGTGCGGCATCATGATGTCCAGGAATACGAGCGGCGGACGCAGGGTGCGCACGCGCTGAAGTCCCTCTTCACCATTTGTGGCGGTCTCCACGGTGTAGCCCTCGCGCTGGAGCAGGTAGCTCAGGGAGCGGAGGATGTACGGCTCGTCATCGATGACGAGGATTGGCCCCGACATGTCGGGGGAAGGCGAGTTCTCGAACATGGCGTGGTTCAACTCCTCTTCTCGGTAGCTAGATTCCAGGCGGCGAGCGCCGCTTCGATTGCCGCGTGGACGACCAGCGGCGGGATGTACAGACACTTGTCGATCCACAGGGGTGGATGGCTGACGTTCTTGCTTCTGGCCGCGGCGAGATAGTTCGCCGCCAACTGACAGCGGACGCGGTCGGCTTCCTCCAGGCTGCCGACCAGTGCCAATAGTCCGTACGCCGTCTCTTCGGCAGTCGGCAGGCCGTAGAAGCCCCAGGACCCGTCGTCGTTCTGTGACTGGCGCAGCCACTCACGCGAGCGGTTGACCAGATGCGTCACGCGCCACCGCTGTGCGGGCGCCAGATCCTCGAGCACGCACACCGCGTGGGAGGTGGCGTACAGCGGCGAGATGTGCCACTTGTCGAGCCAGTACAGGCCGTTGTGCTGATCGGCCAGGTAGCTCAGGATGCGTTCGATGGCGGCCTCGGCGTTCGGATAGCCCGGCACGCGGGCGAGCGCGTGGAGGACGTGCAGGTTCACGCCCACCGACGAGTGTCGTTCGTAGGGGAAGCTGACGAACGAGCCGTCCGGGGCCTCGAAGGCCTTCAAGACCGTGGGATCGACGCGCTCGCCCATGTCATGGAGCAGCAGCAGCGCGACCGCGGTATCGTCGGCATCCGGGATCGGAAAGGTCGGCGAAAGGCTGACGCCGGCCTGCGTGAGATCGCGTGCGAGCTGGCGCCGCTCGGCTGGCCGTAACAACCGCTGGCTTGAGGCACCACCCAGGAACAGGTGGTAGGCCGCCCAGAGCAGCTCGAACGTCTCGCAAGGGTGCAAGACGGGCGCGGTGGCGCCGCCGCTGTGGTCCAGAGTGGACTGGAGGTAGCTGAGTGCGCGATGGTTGCCGTGCTCGGTCTGGGTCAGGAAGAAGGCCGTGGCGGCAGGCGAGTTGCCGATCGCGCCGTTGTCGCCCTGGGCGGCCGCGAGTCGAGCCGGGTCGGCCCGCTCGCCAAGGAACTCGAGCGAGTGCACGACGGTCGCGCGCGGCGAGTAGAGCGCGCTGGCTGGAATCAGGTCCAGTTTCCTGGCGCGCTGCGCCCTGTAGATATCCAGATGGGGCGGGACGGCCACGCCTGCTTCCCTGGCGCGTTGCACCAGGGCTGGCAGCAGCAGCTCGAAGCCGACCAGCTCGACCGGCTCTCGGTCCAGCAGGTGTCCGTGCTGCCACAGGTAGCGCGTGCCGGCGTCGACCGCGCGGTGGTCCTCGGCGCGGCGACCGAACTCGGCCAGCGGCGCCACGGCGGCGAGTGTGCACAGGATGCGGTCGTGCTCGTAGCGCACGGCGCTGCCCCAGCTGCCGTCGGCTAGCTGGTTATCGGCCAGCCAGCGCAGCGTGGTCGGAAAGCGGCCGGTCCGCCGATCGGGCTCGGCTGGCAGGCCCGCGAGC
>VBGG01000284.1 GCA_005883405.1 Chloroflexota bacterium
GCCGCGCAGCTCGCGGCTCAAGATGACCAGGGCATTGATCTTGCCCTCGTCGACTTCCTTCTGGTAGCTCTGGAGGTCGTTCGACAGCCGAATGCAGGTCGATGCGAGCTGCTCCATGGCCCGCAGGTGCTCGAGATGGGCAGGAGTCGATGCATCGTCCGACGTGATGAGCGCCGCCCACATGTGCGGCGGTCCACCGATGCTGTAGCGACCGGTGGCGACGTAC
>VBGG01000285.1 GCA_005883405.1 Chloroflexota bacterium
TGCGGCGGGTTGCCATTCGTGCCGCGGCTGCAGCGGAATGTAGCGGTGTAGGCCGCGCGCAAACGCGAGCACGAATGCCATGATGTGCGCCGCGATGTGCTCGTTGAAGATGCCGCGGAAGTTCGTCACCTGCACCGGATGCCGCGCCAGCGCCGGGTAGTAGTACCCCGCCGGGGGCGCCGCGGCGGGCGCCTGCAGCCACCGTAGCCGCTCCGCGCGGCTGAGCAGCTCTGCTGGTAAGGTGCCGAACGCTGCATCCGCATCGACGATCTCTCGTCGCGCCTGCTCATCCGTCTCGGCGACGACGACATTGATGCCCGCCACGCCCTCCGCGACGGCCCGTGCCCAGGCCCGCGTCTCGTCCCGCTGCGGCGGCAAGAACACAAACTTCACGCTCATCCGCCTCAGGGTACGACTGATGACGATTGTCCCGTGAAGCAGTGCGCCAGTCTGCACACGTTGCCGCGGTCAGACGGCGTACTTGCGCAGTGCCTCCGGGCTCAGCTCCAGGCCCAGCCCCGGGCGGTCGGGATACGGCGACCAGTACCCGTCGCGAGGCTCCGGAAACTCTGTATACCAGACGCGGTCGCCTTCCTCGGATACAGCCAGATACTCCACCACCTTGAGGTTGGGCGTACAGCACGCCAGATGCAGGTGAACGAGCTGTACCGCGTGCGGTGCAACCGGCAAGTTGAACGCGTGCGCCAGGTGCGCAACCTTCAGCCATTCGGTCACGCCGCCGACGCGTCCCACGTCGGGCTGCACGATGTCCGCGCCGCCCTGAGAGTCGCAACCGGGATCTCGATAGCTCGCGCGATCGCCGCCAGACCGGCAATATCGTCAGCCAGCACCGGCTCCTCGAACCACTTGACGTCGTAGTCCGCCAGGTGGCGCGCCATGCCGATGGCCTGCTTGGCGTAGTATCCGTTGTTGGCGTCGACGTAGATCTCCACGTCATCGCCCACCGCTTTGCGGACGGCTGCCAGGCGGCGGATGTCCTCGCGTTCGGCCCGTCCAAAATCCTTGGCCACCTTCATCTTGACCCGTGGAATACCACGCTCAACGTATCCCGTCTGCTCGCGCACAAGCTCCGCTTCGCTGAAGGAGGTCCAGCCACCGGAGCCGTAGATCGGCACGCGGTCCGTGTACGGTCCCAGCAAGCGGTAGAGCGGCATGCCAAAGATCTTGGCCTTCAGGTCCCACAGCGCGATATCTACCGCCGAGATGCCACAGAACGCCACGCCCTTGCGTCCGAAACCGCGCACCCGCCAGAACATGTCGTCCCAGAGCTTCTCGATACGCAGCGGATCCTCGCCGATCAGCAGCGGCCGCAGGCTACGTTCGATGACGTCCCGCGCCACCACCTGACCAACGCCCAGCCCTTCGAAGCCCGCGTCGGTCTTGATGTGCACGAACAGCACGCTTCGTCCCACGTCGCGGTGGCGGATGGTCGCGTCCTGGATCCCGGGCACGTCCGGCTGCCGCAGTACGGTCGTGGTGACCTCGGTGATGGTTACGTCCTTCATGCGTTCTGCCGTCAGGGTACGCCGAAGCGCTCGTCTGCAGGCTCACTCCGTCTGCGAAGGGGCTTTCTGGCGGCAGTTTTAGTCGATAGCCCCACCTCTGGAGCCGATGAAGCCGAAGATCTCTTGCAAGTCAGGTAGTTGACCGGACTGACCAAGGGCAAAGTACAGACCAACGACAAGGCTGAACACGCCCGCGAACGCCCCTATGGCCACGTAGATCGGCCTGGCGCGCGCGGACGAAATGAACCCCGTGGCGGTCAGGAACGCGATCAAACCATTCGACAGTAAGAGCCCGACAATAAATGAGATCATCATCGCCGCGCCCAGGCCCTGACTGGCAGCACCACCGACGGCCGCGATGATCAGCACCTGACTGCCGGTTTCGGCGCCGATGCCATGGATCATGCCGACCCCAAAGGCCGTTCTCGGACCGTACTGGTCGACGTGGAATGCCCGGGCATCGTGTGTAGGGGAAACCCGATGCTGCAGGCTGTGCCAGGCGTGACGTAAGCCGGCGAACACCAGCATCCAGCGACTTTTAAGCTGAAATTCACCCTCGCCGCGCCAATAGCGCGCCAGCGAGTAGAAGACCCACGCGCCCAATATCAACAGCGTCACGCCAACTACGCGCTCCATGAGCGGATCAATCCACGCCGGCAGGATGGCTGCGAAATACAGCGCCATGGCGCCCAGCGCGGCAACTACTGACGCGTGGCCGAGGGCGTACAACGTGGCCAGGCCAAGCGCCCGCAACTCGAGGCGCCCGAACGAGAAGGGTCGCCGAGTCATGCGTAGTGGTGAGATCTTGCGCGACTCAATACGCGCCCCGGACGCGGCCGTCAGCGGATCACTGTTTTCGATCGTATCGACGGTGGTGGTGGTACTGGTGATATCGGTGATCGCCGCGATGTGATCCCAGTCGATGCCGTGGCGGAAGCCCAGGGCCAACGCTGTCGTCAGGAGGGTGAGGCCGCCCGCCTGCTGCGCGGTCTGGGCGATCTGTGCGAGCTCCATATGAGTTGCGAACACCTCCTTGGACGGCAGCAGGACGTTCGTAGCACTTGAGCCGACGCGTCGCGGCAATGCCCCGGCCCAACAAGCCTATCGATATCTTGGCAGTTGTTGCAATGGGTTGCGACTGAATAACCCTGCAGCAAGCGGTATGTCGATACGTACGCAGGCCCGCCCTGGCAGATCACTCGAGTGATTTGGCTCGCCACTCCGCGGTCAGACGCTGGCAGCCAGGGCGTGCATCTCGTCCGGGAGGCGTTGGGCGCCGGTGGTGAGGGTAGTGAGCTGGGTATCTTCGGGCTCGCTATTGGCGCGGCGAGGGTGAATTTCAGCTTAAAAGTCGCTGGATGCTGGTGTTCGCCGGCTGCCGGCGGCGGCGGTCGCCACGTTCAGGCTGTCCAGACCGAATTGACCAACGGCGGCGTTGAGCTGCTTGTACGCGTCCGCCAGACGTCTGAGCGCCGCGCGGTCCTGATGTAGACCGTCGGGGGTGGCGTCAGACCTGAGAATCTCGAAGATGACCCGACCGGCGGCGCGGTAGTCGTCCTTCAGTCCCAGCAGCGCCAACACGGTCGGTCGTGTGTCGGTGTGGTCGGTCCAGACGCCGTCCGACCAGGCCCATGAACGTGGTGTTGATCTCCGGCGTGACGTCGCCGTGGTTCCAGTTGAAGTCCGGATTGATGCTGATGCACGGCGCGTTGCAGTTACGCGCGCCGGCGAACAGGAAGTAGTACGGCTTGGCGAACATGGTGACGGTCGGCGTGCGCGCCGGATCGGCGGTCACCATGTGGAGCAACCGCATCTCGGCCTGGTCGGCGACGAAGTTCGCCACCTTCTCCGACCGGTTGGAGTACGGGTTTACGGCGGTCACGTTGACCAGTCCACGCTCGAACGCGCGTGTCACGCCCGCGGTCTGTGCAGGATTGCCAGTGATGTAGACGGTGGGCGCAGCACCCGAGCGGGCAGCGTCCTGCTCGGCAAACGCGGTCGAGACCCGCGTACCGACTACGCCAGTGGCCGCCGGCATGGTGACGAGCAGCACCGTACTCGTCAGACGCGCGACGAGATTGACCAGCGAGGTGAGCATGCCGCGCATGCTTGCAAGCCCTCAGTTAACCGGCGTGGGTACGTGTCTTAAGGAAAGGCGAAGAGGCGGTAGCATGGCACGGTTCAGCAGGAAGGGAATATGCGGATCAGCGACGTCAAGACGTATGTCCTCGGCACCGCCTGGCGCAACCTGACCTACGTCGAAGTCCACACCGACGAGGGCCTGGTTGGTGTCGGCGAAGTGCGCATGCTCAATCATACGGATGCGCTCATCGGCTACTTCGCCGAGGCAGTGCCCAATCATGTGCTCGGCGCCGATCCATTCCAGGTGGAGGACCTGGTGGCGCGCATGTTTCGGAATGACTACGCGCGTGCCGGAGAGATCGCCATGTCCGCCATCAGCACCCTGGAGATGGCATGCTGGGACATCGTCGGTAAAGCCTTGAACCAGCCCGTCTATCGACTGCTGGGCGGGCAGGTCCGCGAGCGCATCAAGGCGTACGCAAACGGCTGGTACACGGTCGAGCGCACGCCGCAGGAGTTTCATGCGGCCGCCAAACGGGTCATCGCGCGCGGCTATCGCGCGCTCAAACTGGATCCGTTCGGCGCTGGCTTTTACGAGCTTGATCGTCCGGAGCAACAGCGTTCGATCGAGCTGGTGGAGGCGGTCCGCGACGCGGTGGGACCCGAAGTCGACATTCTGGTCGAGATGCACGGTCGCTTCAATCCGGCCACGGCGGTCGAGATCGCGCGCCAGCTGGAGCCCTTCCGCCCCGGCTGGGTGGAGGAGCCGGTGCCACCCGAGAATCTCGCGGCGTTGAAGAAAGCAGCCGAGCATATCCGTATTCAGCCCGACATCACCCACTTTGGAGGCATTCTCGAGACGAAGAAGCTGGCGGCATGGGCAGACGCGTACTACGTGCTCGTCGCACCCCACAACGTGGGCGGGCCTGTCTCGACGGCGGCCAACCTGCACCTGGCGGCGTGTACCACGAACTTCAAGATCCAGGAACACTTCAATGACTTCGCGGAGGAGTTCGTGAAAGCGGCGGCGCCCGGTAATCCCGAGGTCGTCGATGGCTACTTCGCGCTCCCGAGCGGACCCGGTCTGGGCGTGCAGCTCGACCATGCCGTGCTCGAGGCCCACCCACGTCGACAGATCTTCTTCAATCTTTTCGCTGAGAACTGGCACCGCCGCCAGGCGGAGCGCGAGGCGGCGTCCACCGCGCCATGAACGCGAGTGCCACCGGCAGGCCCCTCAGTGGGGTGGTACCCATAGCCCCGACGCCCTTCGACGATCACGACGAGGTCGACGACGCTGGCCAGAAGCGGGTTGTGGACTTCCTGATCGACGCGTGCGTCGACGCCATCTGCATCCTGGCCAACTATTCGGAGCAGTTTTCGCTGACCGACGCGGAGCGCGAACGCCTCACCACCCTGATCCTGGACCATGTCGCTGGTCGGGTGCCGGTGATCGTCACCACCAGCCATTACAGCAGCAAGGTGGCCGCCGAGCGTAGCCGCCGCGCGCAACAGGTGGGCGCGTCGATGGTCATGCTGATGCCGCCTTACCACGGCGCGACGATTCGCCCGGACGAGGCCGACATCTTCCAGTTCTTTCGAGGCGTCGCGGATGCCATCGACATCCCGATCATGATCCAGGATGCGCCGGTGAGCGGCGTCACGCTCAGTGCAGCTTTTCTGGCTCGCCTGGCGCGCGAGATCGACCAGGTGCAGTACGTGAAGGTCGAAGTGCCCAGCGCGGCAGCCAAGCTGCGCGAGCTGGTGGCGCAAGCCGGCGACGCGCTGCCCGGGCCGTTCGACGGCGAGGAGAGCATCACGCTTTTGCCCGACCTGGACGCCGGCGCAACCGGCACCAGCGATCGTGCAGCGTTATCAGACTGGCGACCGGCCTGGGGCGATGGCGCTGTACGAGCGCTCGCTGCCCCTCATCCTGTACGAGAACCGCCAGTGCGGCTTGCGGGCGTGCAAGGCGCTGATGCAGGAGGCTGGGGTGATCGCCTGCGAACGGGTGCGCCCGCCGATGCCCGCGTTGCATCCTGCCACACGCGCCGGCCTGGTCGAACTCGCTCATCGGCTCGATCCGCTCGTCATGCGCTGGGCGCGTTGAGCCTAAAGCGGCAGGTGGGGCGCCATCCAGAGCAACGGGCCGAGCGCGGGCTGAAACAAGAGGTCGTTGTACACGCTGACTACGTCGAACGCGTACTGATCGATGAGGCGCGCCAGAGCCGCGTACTCAGCTGGCGTCTTGTTGCCCTGGATTGCCACGCCGAACTGCGGGCCTGCCACGCGCCCAGTGCAATCAGCCTCTGGCGCCTGAGCCGTAGACTGGCGCGTATATGGAGAAGGTTCGCGCAGCGGCGACGGTGGGCTGGGACGAGGCAGTTGAGTTTGCGGCAGAAGCATTCATCGCGACTGGGGTGCCGCCCGAGGACGGGCGCAAGGCGGCCGAGGCCCTGGTCGACGCCGATCTGCACGGGACCGTCACCCACGGACTGAAGAACCTGCGCAATTACGTGTCGGGGCTGCTCGACGGACGCATCAATCCCCGCCCGACTATGCGCGACGTCGGCGGCGGCCGTGCGGCGCGCATCATCAGCGCCGACAACGGCCTGGGCCACGTCGCCGGCCACGTCGGGATGGAACAGGCGATCGAGCTGGCGAGGGAGTACGGCGTCGGCACCGTTTTCGTGCGCGACAGCAATCACTACGGCGCGTCCGGCTACTGGGCACGGCTGCCACTGCGCCACAACATGATCGGCTTCGCCTTCACCACGGCGACGGCACGCGTTGCGCCGTGGGGCGGCCGAGAAGGCGTGGTGGGCAACAATCCGCCAGCCTGGGCAGTCCCGTCCCGCGTAATGGAGCCAGGTGCGGATCTGCCAGCGCCGGAGGCGGAGTCCATGTTCCTGGACATCGCGCTGAGCGTGGTGGCTGGCAACCGACTCGACATCTACCGCCGGCGCAACGAGCCGATTCCTGCTGGCTGGGCGCTGGACAGGGAGGGCGAGCCAACCACCGACGCGGTCGCGGCCAACAACGGTGGCACGTACGCCCCGCTGGGCGACTACAAGGGCTCGGGCATGGCGATCCTCATGGCGGCGATCACCGCGTTCCTGGCTGGTGCTGCCTTCGACGACCAGCGGGAGCGCATGACTGGTACCACCAACCACTGGTTCGCCGCCTACGACGTCCGCCAGTTCGCGGACCCGGAGCGCTTCGCGGGGGAGGTGCGCGGTTTGCGTCAGCGGATTCAGCACAACCCACCACGCCGCGGCTTCGACCACGTCTACGCTCCGGGCGATCTGGAGAACGACAACGCGCGGCGGTACCAGCGTGAAGGTATTCCGCTCGAGCAATTCACGCTCGACGAGCTCGACTGGGTAGCCGAGCATACCGGTGTCCGAGCTCTTTCGCGAAATGGACCTTCCAGGCAGCGCTAACACTGTTAACCGCCAGCCACGCGCCGAGCCGACTATCCTGACGCTGTTGTGAGCTCCGCACGTCTCGCCGCTTCTCAGGTTCAGGGCGCCCCATCCCGCCGCGACCAGGCCGAGTGGCTCACCTTCGCGGCGTTCGTGGGGCCGAACCTGCTGCTGCTGGCGATCTTCTCGTACTGGCCGCTGATCCAGAACGTCGCCCTCAGCTTCACGGAATGGGACATGATCGCACCCGTCAAGCGCTTCGTCGGGCTCGACAACTGGGTCTTCGTGCTCACGAGCAATCGCTTCTGGCAGATCGCCCTGAACACGGCCACCTTCATGCTCGGCTCGGTCGGCCTGACGCTGGTCATCGGGCTCGGCGTGGCATTGCTGCTCAACCAGCGCCTGCGCTTCCGTGACACCGCGCGCACGATCCTGTTCACGCCCACCGTGCTCTCAGGCGCCGCGGTGGCCATCGTCTGGTACTTCATCTTCGACCCGAACTGGGGCATGCTGAAGACGGCCCTCGGCTGGGTCGGCCTGCCTTCGCCGCGCTGGGTGGTGGACTCGCACTGGGCGATGCCCGCGGTCATCATCGTGTACGTCTGGAAGACGGTTGGCTACGCGGCGGTGATCTTCCTGGCTGGTTTGCAGGGCATTCCCAAAGAGCTCTACGAAGCCGCGCGCGTCGACGGAGCCAACGCCTGGCAGCGCTTCCGAGCCGTGACACTGCCAGGGCTCACGCCGATCACGTTCTTCCTCCTGGTGACCACAATCCTTCTGTCGTTCCAGGCCTTCGACATCATCAATGTGATGACCTTCGGCGGCCCGGTGATCGCCACGACCACGCTGCTGTACGAGTACTACAACCAGGCGTTCGTGGGTTTTCACGCGGGCACCGCCGCGGTCTACGCCATCACGCTGTTCGTGCTGATGCTGGTGTTGACCATCGTCCAGTTGCGTTATGTCGAGCGGCGGGTGACGTATGGCTAGAAGTTCGGCCGACAAGCCGCTTTTCGGCACAGGACGCAGTCGGCCGAGCTTCTTCGACAGACTCGGCCTGGGAAGGCGGCAGGCACACCCAACGTCACCCTCGAAGGCTTTCGGCCGCCTTCCCAGGCCGATGCGCATTGCGGAGCGCCTGAGCAGCGACGCGGCGGTCCTGGAGTCCACCTCGATCCGCTGGCCGCCCTCGGCGCAGCTCTGGCGGGGGCTGGCGTATGCGGCGATGGCTCTCGCGGTGCTGCTCGTCGGGCTGCCGATGTACTGGATGCTGCTCGGAGCGTTCAAGACCAACCAGGAGATCTTCACCTCGCCGCCCACCTGGATCCCGCTCGCCCCGAC
The DNA here is from genome assembly GCA_005883405.1 of Chloroflexota bacterium. Classification (GTDB taxonomy): domain Bacteria; phylum Chloroflexota; class UBA6077; order UBA6077; family CF-72; genus CF-72. The sequence goes on from VBGG01000285.1 coordinate 8,372, forward strand.
GCTGGACAACTTTCCGGCGGCCTGGCGCCAAGCTCCGTTCGGCCACTTCTACGTCAACAGCCTCATCTACACGCTCGTCAGTGGCTCGGCCAAACTGCTGCAGGCAATCTTCTGCGCCTACGCCTTCGCATTCCTGCGCTTCCCGCGCAAAAATCTCGTGTTCCTGCTCCTGCTGATGGCACTGATGATTCCGGACGAGTTCACTGTGCTGCCGAATTTCCTCACGCTGGCAAATTTCGGATGGACGGACACGTACCAGGGATTGCTTCTGCCAGGCTTCGTTTCGGCGTTCGGCACCTTTCTGTTGCGCCAGCACTTCCTCAGCTTGCCGCGTGAGGTGCTCGACGCGGCGCGGGTCGACGGAGCCGGGCACCTCCGCGGCTTGTGGAGCGTGGTGTTGCCGATGTCGCGACCGGTGCTGGCGACGCTGGTCCTGCTTACGGTGGTCCAACGCTGGAACGACTACCTGTGGCCGCTCATCATCACTAATTCGACGGAGATGCGCCCGCTTTCGGTCGGCATCGCGCTGTTGTTTCAGAAGGAGACCGGCACACTGTGGGGGGTGGTGATGGCCGGCACGCTGTACGTCGTGCTGCCGGTGCTGATCCTGTTCTTGCTCGTCCAACGCCACATCGTCGAAGGCATCGCCGCGGGAGCGGTCAAAGGCTGAACCGGAACCAGGAGGACACATGACTTCTCGACGTGATCTATTACGAGGAATAGGCGGGGTAACGGGTCTGGCGCTCGCCGCGGCCTGCTCCCAGCCAACAACGCCGGCGGCCGCTCCAACAACCGCACCCGCCGCCCCGGCTCCAGCGCAAACGGCTCCGCCGGCGGTGGCGGCGACGGGCTCGCAGAACAGCGTCACGTTCTGGGGAGCCTTCACCGGGCACAACGCCGACGTGCTACAGCAGCTCGTCGATCGCTTCAATCAGTCCCAGAAAGACGTCCAGGTGACGCTCCAGAATCAGAACACCTATGAAGATCTGGCGGCCAAGCTAACCGCGGCGCTCCAGGCGCGGAACGCTCCAGAGGTGGTGCAGCTCTCGGATGTATGGTGGTTCAAGTTCTATCTGAACAAGACCCTCCAGCCACTCGACGACCTGATGAAGGACGCCAACATCAAAGCCACCGACTATGTCGACGTCTTCTACAAAGAGACGGTCCGCGCGAGCAAGCAGGTCGTGCTACCGTTTGCGCGCAGCACACCGATCTTCTACTACAACAAGGACGCCTGGACGAAGGTAGGCCTGCCCGACCGTGGCCCGAACACGTGGGACGAGTTCATCAACGACTTCGCGCCCAAGCTGAAGGGCGCTGCCCCGGTGGTACACGGTCTGGGCGGCGCGGCGAGCTACTCCGCCTGGGTGTTCCAGGGCATCGACTGGGCGTTTGGCGGTTCGTACTCCGATCCGGACTTCACCATGCGCATCCAGGAACCCAATTCCGTCAAGGCGGGTGAACTGTGGAGGTCGATGGTGTCCAGCGGCATCGGCTCCGCATCCAAGGACCCCGGTACGGACTTCAACTCGGGCGCCGTGCTCTCGTATCTGGACTCTACCGCCGGATTGGCTCGGCTGTTGCACGGGCGGCTCCGGTCTGTCGATCATCGCTGCGACGCCGAAGGAGAAGCAGCAGGCGGCGATGAAGTTCCTGGCGTACGCGACCGGCACGGATACGGTCTTCTGGTCGCAGAACACCGGCTACATGCCAGTGCGCACCGCGGCCCTGCAGAGCCAGGAGATGCAGACCTTCTATCAGTCGCACCCGAACTTCAAGACAACCGTCGATCAGCTGCCGAAGACGCGACCGCAGGACAGCGCGCGCGAGCTGGTGCCGAATGGCGACCAGATCATCGGCAAGGGGTTGGAGCGCATCACCGCCAACGGCGAGCCGGCCGAGACGGTGTTCAAGGACGTCGCCGACCAGCTCGACACCGAAAAACAGCCGGTGCTTCGAGCACTCAAGGACCTGGGGGAGGCGTAGGAGATGTCATGTCTGTGATTGACACCGAGCTTCAGCGGAATGGCGCGCGCGCGACTGAAGATGGCGCGCTGCTGAGCGTGTTGAACCCGATGGGCTATCCGCCGCGCGTCACGCCCAAAGACATGGCGCCGCGGCTCGATACCCTCGAGGGCAAGCGCGTGTTCCTGGTTGATTGTCGGTTCGACGACGCCGACATCTTTTTGAAGCAGATGCAGACCTGGTTCGAGGAGCATCTGCCAGGGGTCAAGACGGAGCTGATCCAGCTGTCGTCGGTGTATACGCGCGATGATCCCGAGACGTGGGAGAAGATCAAATCCAACGGCGATGCCGCCATTGTCGGAGTGGGCCATTGAAGCACATGTGCGCCGGCGGTCGCCGTGCACGCGATGACCATCGATGGCAAATACGGAGTTCCGACGGTCGCGATCCACACCAATGTGTTCGAGCGGGTGGTGCGGTCGGTGGCGCGAGTCAACGGCATGCCGCGCGCGCGTGCGGTCTTCGTGCCGCAGCCAGTGATGGGCAAATCGGCACAGGAGCTTCGCGCCTATGTGGACGGCAACGATCCCGTCACTGGCCGGCCGGTGATGCAGGAGGTGATCGAAGGCCTGACGCGGCCATTCGACGCGCAGGATCTGGAGAAAGTCGTCTACGAGCGCACGACGCCGCGCATGGTCGATGCTGGCACCGAGGATGAGCTGCAGCAGGTGTTCCTCGAAAACAACTGGACCGACAAGCTGCCGATCGTGCTGCCCACCGAGAAGCGAGTGGCCGAGATGCTGGCGCACACAAGCCACAAGCCGGATGAAGTCGTCGGCCACATGCGGCCCACCCAGTTTCGCGAGTACTGGGAGTACACGGTCGAAAAGGTGGCGGTGAACGCGGTCATGGCCGGCGCTCGGCCAGAGTATTTTCCGGTGATTCTGGCCATCGCGGCCAGCGGAGTGTCCGGACGCGGGAGCACCACCAGCTCGGCGGCGGCGATGGCGGTGGTGAACGGTCCAGTCCGCCACGAGCTGAACATGAACTGCGGCACCGGCGCGCTCGGACCGTACAACCACGCCAACGCGACGATCGGCCGAGCCTACGGACTGCTGTCGCAGAATCTGCAAGGCGGCTCCGAACCGGGCCTCACGTACATGGGGTCGCAGGGCAACAACTACGCCTACAACTGCATCACCTTTGCAGAGAACGAGGAGCGCAGCCCCTGGGAGCCGCTCCACGTTTCTCACGGGTTCAAGGCCTCGGATAGCGCGGTGAGTGTGTTTGGCGGTTGCAGGCACACTGCCTTCACGCTCGGTTTGCGCGAGGCGCACTGGCAGGACCACGTGCGCAACATGCTGCGCGGCATGGACCCGCGCGAGCATCCGACGTTTGTGCTGGATCCGATCGCCGCGCGTCAGTTCATCGATCGCGGCGGGTTCGACACGAAGGACAAACTGATCGACTGGATCTGCAACAACGCGTGCATGCCCGCGGGTGAGTACTGGGACTATCAGCTCATCCAGAATTACGTCTATCCGCGCGCGACCTACGGCGAGGAGCCGTACGCCTCCATGCTCAAGGCCGCGCCCGACGAGATGATCCGCATGTTCCAGCGCGACGAGATCGAGGTCGTCGTCGTCGGCGGCGAAACCAACGGCTACTGGCGCATCTTCGGCGCCAGCTACGGCAAGACCGTCTCGATAGACGAGTGGAGGTAACTCGAGCCCGGGCTCTCTATCTTCAGACTTGACTCGCCTTTCCCTGCGTACGTCGCACGCCGCGGCCACGTGCAGGCTATCGCCTGGGGCGATCCTCGGGCTGGCGTACGCGTTAGTCGTGCCGCTAGACCTGAGACCATGACACCCTCACCGCTGAACGCAGCACCTCCACATAGGTGGGTGCCTGCCAGTGGCCTGCCTCGCAGCGTTGCGGGCGTTGCGCGCTGCCGGCTCGGTTCTCGGTAAGCGCGTGCTGGTCACCGGCGCGTCAGGTGGCGTCGGCCGCTTCGCCGTCCAGCTTCTGCGTTTCTCAGACCGACGCTTGCGGAGGTGCTGCCAGACTGCCACACCGACCTGAATTCGGTGGCTGCGTTTCTCAGACGCTCAGCGCCTTTATGGTGATGGTAATAGTAAGAGCTCCTGCAGACACATGGCGTATCGGCTGCCGGGTGGAACACTTTCGTGGGCGGCGCCGATCAAGTCGCTGAAATTCGCCGAGTAACAGAGCCACATGGACGTCCCATTGGTGTTGACGAACTTCGAGGGGATATTCACGAAGTACGCCTGCCGACCAAACATTGGCAGATAGTGCATCAGCTGCCACGGGCCACTGAGCTGAGGCGCTTCGAGCAACAGCGTATCGCAGGTACCGATCGAGTGGATACCGTCTGACGGTCGACTGACACACATCACGTAACGCCGCAGCGGAGCGAGGTACGTGGCTGTCACGCATCCAAGGTGTCCATCCCATAGCAACAGAGGCTGCATTGCACCCACGTCCGTAACCCACCGCGATTCGCCGTGCCGATCATAGCCACCAAAGAACTCATATGCCGACGAATCGTTCATCGTCGCAGGTGACGGGCTCACCCGCAGGAGGTAGATGGCGTCACCCGCGATCCAGTTGGCCCAACCTCCGGGGCCACTGGAGCCATGTGCCACCAGGTATGCCTTGCCATCGGGCGAATGCTCCATATTGCGCCCGAAATCGACCACGTGCGGCGCGCCGATCCGAACGCGTTCGCCATTGACCGCGGTCTCCTTGAATAGCGGCCTGGCGGGTGTGTGCGGCGCGTCAGTCCAGCTCTTACCGCCGTCCGTCGAGACGCGAAAGCCCACGAACGGACCCAACGTACACCAGTTCCCGCATGACCCGTCGATGTCGTCGAGCGTGTACGTGCCGTAGTACCACACGCCGTCGTATACCAGGTTACCGCCCGGGTAGCGTCCGGCGTAGGGAGCCGGGTCACCGGCGAAAGTACCGAGATTGATGATCTCGAGGTGCAGCGGATCGTCCCCGACGATGCGCGCCTGCCCGGTTGAAGCGGGTGCATCGGGGTCGAGGTTGAACAGGTA
>VBGG01000048.1:0-817 GCA_005883405.1 Chloroflexota bacterium
CACGGTCGTCCACCTCAACTCGTGGATGCTCTCCGAGCCGGTGCTGGCGCTGGCCGAGCGACTGGCCGGGCTGTTCCCGGCGTCCCTGGACAAGGTCATGCTGCTCAACACGGGCAGCGAGGCCAACGAAGTCGCACTCAAGCTCGCGAAGCTGCACACCGGGCATGTCGACGAGCGCTGGGAAGACGTGGCTCCGCCAGCGACAGCTCACGACAGTCGTGGAGCGGCGCGCCGAGGTTGCGCGTTTGCCGACCGCTGCCCATTCGTTATGGATCAATCCCGCACACTGGCACCACCCCTGTACCGGCTCGACGTTCAGCGTGCTGCCGCGTGTTTCCTGCACCAGGAGTCTCAGCCGATGCGCCCGGAGGAGCTCAGTCAAGTTCTGGCTAGCCAGCGGTAGAAGCTGGCCGTAGCTCGCGGATGGCGTCGCCCGCTCCGGCCAGATGATCGAGCTGCATCTCTGAGTACTTCCGACTCAGCACGACACCCTGCGCGCCGCCGCTGAACGCGGCGAGCACCGCGGCCTTGACGCCCTCGCGGGTGCACTGGGCGAGCTCTGGGTTTGCCGTCGCTCCAGTTGATGTCCGAGCGCGTTAGTCATCGCAGTCTCTCTGCCAGGAACTCCTCACACGTGCGGCAGCCCACAGGTCCACGTGTCCCTTGCTCAGGGACCAGGAGCAGCGCCGGCCCGAATCCGGCCGGTAGCCGGCATCCAGGCGTGCACGACCCGCCGGCGACGGTGCTTGGCTTCCAAATATGCGCGAACGAGCTCGGCGAAGCTGGATACCAGGGGACCGCCCATGTCGGGTACACG
>VBGG01000048.1:833-10659 GCA_005883405.1 Chloroflexota bacterium
GTCGATCGGTTGGACCCGAAAGCCCAGGGGAACGGGTATCACTGGCCATTTCGCGAGCTTCTGGGCGCCCGTCAGGAGCAGGTCGTAAAACTGCGTGGCGCGCAGCATCGTTCATGGCAACCCGGAGTCGGCCACGACGCGCTCAGCGGCGAGTTTGGAGCGAAAGTAGCCAAATGAGAGGCGGTCGACGCCGACAACCGAGACGAACACCAGATGCTCGACCCCGACGCGTGACGACGCCGCGCAGACGCGAAACGACGCGTCGTCCGAGCGTGCCGGTGCCCCCGGTGACCAGGATTGGCGATGTCATGGTTCCTCCGGACTACATGGATCTGGGAAGCTGGGCGGGCGGCCTCCTGACTTCGTGATGGCGAGCCTCCTCTGCTCCACAGCGCGGCTGTCTGCTCGTCACCTCCGCTGGGCTGGCCGCCTGGTGCCGCACGCCGGCTCGCCAGCCGAGCCCGCCGTCGCGCGTACTGGGCGCATCGACGACTCCCATGGAATGTCACTGAGGTCGCCCGGCCCATTTGGAGGATGACCATATCTTGCGTGCGTCGAGTACATCCTTTGCTCGACATGCAGGTAGAGCCAGCTCTCCGGTTGGAGGAAAGCGATGGATCAACGCTATCTCGATATCTACGGCAGCGAGCCGTCGGGCTGATCAGTGGAAGGACGTGGCGCGGTGGCAGCTCGAACGCATCTCCCGGCTCGAGCTCACGGTACGTGTCTGCGGTTCCGGCATGTTGCCAGTCTCCTTTTCATCGCATTACTGCGGATGACGAGGGCTAGTAAGCCACCGCCATCCGCTTGCCGACAACGCTAGATGCCCTGGAAGATGGGGGCCGTCTGCTGTGCGTTCGCGTAGGCGAGCGAGCCGTCCGACATAACATTCAGCGCCAGCGCGGCATTGATCGGAGCTGCGACGTTGGCGTTCACCAACGAAAGCGCCTCGCGCTCCGGCAGTTCGGTGATTTCCTGGGCTTCCAGCTCGGTAATGCCGAGCTCACGGTTACCGGTGACCATGATGATCTCCTTTGGCAAAGATGCACTTGAAGGAATGACAGGGCGGCTCGGTCGGGCAGCTCGATGGCGTGTCCCTCAGTGTCCCGAACGCGTACTTGCCCTCTGTTCTCACCGGGTGCTTTACCTCCTTTCAAAGGGACCGTGCTGTATGTCCTTTCCCGAGAGTGGCGACGCTCTGCTCGCCCTCCTACGGTGTAAGGCTCCTGGCGTCGTACCTGGCCGAAGGACATGCGTCGGAAAGCGATCAAAACCGTGCGCGATCGCTCGCGAATCGTTCGCCAGAGCGTGTGGCGATACCCGGCGCTCCGTCGCGCCCGTGCTGGCGGCGTTGCCGGGGCGCTTGCGTACGAAATGCGAGCGGCGGCGCACAGCACCGTACGCGTTTCGTCGGCTGGATGTCGCTCAATGGGTCCTCGGACGGGCGTACAACTGACCTGCAGGCAAGGGCACGTGCCCGCCCACATGCGGCGCGATGGCACGAAGGGAACCACTACGATGCTGATACTCGACACCATTCTGCTGGCATCCATAACAGGCCCGGAGCGCGAGCGTGAGCCGTCCATGTCGAACGGCGGACGATAATGCGCGTCCTGCTGACGGAGGACGATCCCGTCCTCGCCGGCGTGCTCGCCGACTTTCTGCGGGAGGAAGGCCACCTGGTGACGTGCGTGGACATGCGCCAGGCAGGCTGCCTGGCGCATTGGACCGGCTGGGACGCGTGCATCCTTGATCCGGGTGGGGACTCATTCTTCGAGCTGCGGCCGTCGGAGGCCGCGGAGCTGCGCCACCTGGCGGCCCACCTTCCGGTCGTGGTGACCACCGGGCGCGCGTGGGCCCAGCGCGCCGACCCGGCCCGGCTCGGCGTACGCGCGATCCTTTCGAAACCGTTCGACCTGGATGAATTGGGGCAGATCCTCGAGACGTTGGCCCGGCAGGCATAGAGCGAGCGATTTCCGCGACGGTGTACTGGACCATCTCCGCCGGAGATGTCGTTTCGGCCAAACTTCTGGGGCGGTGAGCAGTCAGGCGGCGGGGACGTAGTGCTCGACCAGGGCCAGCAGGCCGGCCACGTCGAACGGTTTGGCCAGACAGGTCCGGACTCCGAACGACCGCAGACGCTCCGCGGTACGCGGCAGGTCGTGGGAGGCCGACGTGACGACAATCGGCACGTCATTGCAGCCCGGTTCACGCCGGCATTCCTCGACGAAGGTCCAACCGTCCATCACCGGCATCATCAGATCCAGAACGATCAGATCCAGGCGCTGCTCGCGCACGGCGTCGAGCGTCTCGGCGCCGTTGCTGGCCTCGCTGACGTGATAGCCATCGTCGCGTAGCAGGTCGCTGACAAGCCCTCGGATCGAGGCGTCATCTTCGACCACGAGGATCTGCCGCATTCGCGTCGAAGGCCCCCGGCAAGGACTATGCCAGACGCCGAGGCTGAAACTCAGTTGAGCGGCGGGCGGCGAGCACCCCATGGCGCGGCCGCTTCGAACGCGGGCCGAGGCAGTGAGCCTGGGACGCGGAATACTCGTTTCCCAGGCACGCGGCATCAGGAAGGGCTAACCCACGGTCTAGAACACCGGCGGTTGGGCCCTTCTTCATTTAAGGACCGGCGGCTCAGCAGCAGTCGATGGCGGTTCCTCCGGGATGAGATCGCATGCGAACACAGCCCGATCGAATTGTCACCGGTCAGTAGGACGTTCTCATGGCCGACGTCGAATTGCTTCGACGAACCCTGCGCCGATTTGGACATCACACCCGATAGGGTCTGGATGATGTGCCATCACCACCAGTCACCACTGCAGGCACCCGATTGATTCTCTCGGACACACCTTCATCGATCGGGCAGATGGACACTGCAGAAGGCCGTGCTGCTGGACGAGGTTGCGATCCGGAGGACCGGTGGTAACTAAAGGCACGCCGCCAGCTCAGCGCTGACATGAGTGTCACAGCAGTGGAAGTTGACTCTTGATCACCATGCGACGTTGTCTCAGTCGAGACACACGGCTGCCTCGCCCGCGGTGGTACAGCGGGCGCAGGTGCCGGCGACGCTTCAACAAAGCGCGCGCAAATTCGACAAGGTTGCGGACGTGTGCTGCGTAAAGTTCGAGGCTGTCGTAGTTGTTGATCAGACCACAATCTGCCTCTTCGGCAGCTTCGATCACGTCTGGGACACGCGCAACTCGGGAGCGAAATAGAACGGTCGGTGGTGGCGCGTTGTGACCGGATTCCCCGGTGCAACTGGAAACGGGGAAGCAGTTGGCGGCAGAAAGTGCTGCAACGGCTGACGCGACGCCGAGATCGAGCCCAAACAGATGTTTGGGGTCTTCCCACTCGTCCCAGTCCTCATCCTCCGATTCGTCTTCCTCTTCTTCTTCACCGCCCGACTCGATGCGAGCCAGGCTTTGCTCTTCGTACTGGATCACTTTTTCAACCGTCGGCCACGGCATGCCCGCCAGGTTGAAAAACAGCCGGTTGACATTCTCACCCTCCTGTCCTGAGAGAATGTCTTTCATAGGCCATCGGATGAGCGACGGATCTACACTTCGCTCGACACTGATGTCGTGTAACTCCACTGCGCACCTCACCGTGAACTCACCATCATCCAGTGAATGTCCGTCGTAGGGCCACGCACTGGTCTGGAAGATCGCGAAGTCATCTTCGGCGTCAGCGCGACTTCCTTATCGAATTTGCTTATCAACGCTGTTCTCACTACGGAGCCGGCGGAGTTTCAGGCCGGGACAGTCGCACCATTGCGGTCGAGGTAGGTGAGAAGCTCCGCGTGAGCAAGCCAACCAGCAAGAAAGCGGTCGCGCTGGCCCGGCCACGGCGCTTCAGGCGATAACGGTGGATCGTCGAGTAGACGCCGCAAGCCGCGCCGTCCGACGACGATGGCCGCGTGACGGTGGCGACTCATGCCGACGCACAACCGGCCGAGATCGCCGTAAAACGGATTAAACTCTGGAATGCTCGATAAGGGATGCCACAGCACCGTGACTGCGTACTCCAGCCCCGGTGTCGGTTGTACGTACGGACGCTGACACCAGTGACGTTCAAGTCGGCGAGTGCCTGCTCAACGACGGCGCGCTGGACATCCGTAGAGACAGCCACCCCGATTTCTCTGTCTCTCATCGGCGAGTGACACCTGGCCATCCCGTCCGCACACGAGCTGAGGGCGATGCGCAGTCAACGTGGCGACGGTCGTGGCGATTCCCTCGGCTGTGAGTGCATCGCCTGGATCGAGCGCATCACCGGGCAGCTCCAAGAAGCCCCAGCCGTAATCGGCTGCTCGTCGAATGCACGCACTCGCACTCCGCGCGAGCCCACGTACTGCGGGCGTGGTCGCCAAGATGATCTGTCGATCCGAGGCCTGCGCGACTGCCCCGATCGGTTGACCATAAAGTGTCGTCCGCGGTGCCACGCCGGCAGCCGGCAATCGCCACGTCCAATCGAAAATGAGCTCTCCCAAATCGGCTCCTTGCGCGCGAGCCGAGTCGACGATCGAGGCCACCGGATCGTCATCACCGATGATGGAGATTGTTCGAGCGTGGTGAACACCTCGAGCTGTCCAGGGTCACCGACGAATGCCCAGCGCGGCGCCAACCGGAGCGCCCACAGAGCTTCTGTGCTGGTTCGGACCTGATAGGCCTCGTCGACGAAGCCCACGTCGAAAACGCCAATTTCGGCAGGCCGCCCCTGAGCAGCCTTGCCTGCCTGATAGACCGTGCAAACGACACATCGCGCACCGGCAAGACGGGACGAATCGTGAGTGCTGATGAGGCCAGGTGCCGGATTGAGAATCTGTTCGCCGTCGGCTGCGAGGTGAACAATGTTGAGCCGCGGATCCGCCAGGCGACGAGCGATATCACGAACTTGGTCGTTCGTGTTTGCAATGACCAGCATGCGCATTCCGCGCTGGATTGCGCGTCGCACGGCGCGAACCAGTTGGTAGGTCTTGCCTGCCCAGCGAACGCCCGGACCTCCGCGTGCGCACAGTTCGCCAAAGGTCCGCCCGATCTGCGGTCGAGCACCTCGCGCGAGAGGCCACGTTCGTCGGCTGTCAACAGCGCAACGTTGAGCGACAGCTTGGCCGCCTGTAGCGATACCCAGAGCCCAATGCTCGGCGATAGATTCGGCTAACGGTATGACCACCGCTTGGCCCGGAACGTGACGCAAACCAGGAGCAGCCAGAGCTCTTCCCCGAGCCGGCGCCAAGTCGCGTCCAGATCTTGGTTGAATCGCCACTCGTAGCTCAGGTTGTCGCGCGCTTGCACGACACCGGCGCCGGCCACGATCAGCTGCGGCGCGGCAGTGGCGGAGAACCTTGCACGTGTTGGATCACTCGTGTCGGCGCTGACGGTGTGGCTGGCTGCGAACGCCACGGGCGACGACAGGCTCGAAACCGCACGAGATGGCACGCTCGTGTGGAAGCTGCGCTCGCCGAGCTCGAGCTCGCCTCTCCGCACAAAAGCAACCGCAAGCTCACCGCCGTGGATAGCTGACTCTCTGTATCCCGTTCCCAATATCCGGAACCACGGCACGCGCAACCTGGGCATCATCCTCTCGGGCGGCGCTGAATTGCGGGACGATCCCGAAGGCGCGACTGGGCAAGATCGCGTCCTGGCCGGACCGGACGATCGCTCTCAACTTCACGCGCGAGGCCGAGCGAGCGTTGATCGACGTGGTGAGCCCCCGAACGATCAAAACGATGGTGCCGACGGCGCGCTTGATCTGGGGACAAACCATCAGGCCATCCCCAATCAACGGCCTCGATACCGCCACCGTCGATCGACGGAATCCGTTTCACACCGGCGGCTTGCCATCCGTGATGACTTACTGTACAGAGTGCCGTGGAGTGGCGCGGTGTGTCGCCGACGTCCTCGCAGTCGGATTGAGTGCCTTTTTGAGTGCCCCCGCCCAAACGGGCATCAAAAAACCCGCAGAAGGGCGGGCCCCTGAGATTGATTTTGGGGTGGAGCATGGCGGATTCGAACCGCCGACCCCTTGCCTGCCAGAGAAAGGGCGGCCCTTCCGCGGGGTGGTCCTGAGGTCGTTGCGCAATTCCAGCGTACGCGGTCCGTTCCGTGCAGAGCGCCCGTTTTTCTTAGCGGCCCTCCGGTTTGGTGGTCAAGTTGGTGGTCAGGCGGAGGTGCTGCTCGAGCTTCACGGCGAGTCCAACTCTGCCTTCCCTGGTCGTCAATGTCATCCAATACTTTGGCATGCGCACTATCGTGATATCATGACATCATGGCTCGTCAGAGCTTGCCAGTTTACCTCACGCCCGAGCAGCACCACGCCTTGCAGCAACTGTCGGCACGCACCGGCAGGTCTATGTCGGAGCTCGTCCGCGACATGCTGCAAACCTACCTGTTCGGCGACGAACCTCCGACGGACCTGAGTGACCTTGCGGGTGCGGTCAACCTGGGCCACCCAACCGACATAAGCCGAGATCGCGACGATCTGCTCGTAGACGCTGTACGTGTTGTTCGTTGACACGGGCGCGCTGTTCGCGTTGATGGTCCGAGATGATGCGAATCACTCCGATGCTGTGCGTGCCGAAGCTGAGGTACGGAACCGACGCGAGCAGGTATGGACGATCGACCCTGTGCTCACTGAGCTGTGGCTGCTCCTACGACGCGAAATCGGTGTAATCCGGAGCGACGTATTGGTGGCCGGAGTACTCGATCGAGGCGTGCGGCGTGAGGCATTGGAAGATCAGGACTTCACGCGGGCGTGGCAGCTCGGGCGCCAGTGGGCGGATCAGAACTTCTCGCTCACTGACCGGCAGGCGTTCGCGGTTCTGGAACGGACCCGTCGACAGCGCGCCTGGTCCTACGATAATGACTTTGCTGTCATCCGTCTCGGGCCCGGGCGAGACCGCGCGCTCGACCTGGTTCGCTGAGGACCGGCCCGCGCCGTGCAGCCTTGTCGGGGCCACTCCGGTTGCGCGAAGCAAGTCCGCATGATCACCGACTTATCGAGGACTGAGGACCCGCATTCGAACCTGCGCGGCGATCGCGTGCCGATGTGCCGTCAGGTGGTGGCGGCGTGCGGCATGTCCGTGACGCGCCTGTTGCGGCGGCGGCTCCTCCTTCGCCGATAGCGTGCTGGCCGCGACCTGACCTCCACGGTCATTACTTTGCGACCAGTGCCACAATGGACCTGTGTCGGCCACAGAGATCGACGAGTACCTGCAGGCGCTGACGGAGCCGACGCGCGCCACCCGAACGACGAGCCCGACAACCCCGGCGGCGACGGCTTCATGCGATTGCACGAGTGGTTCCTTGGCCCAGACGGGGAGTTCGCCCGGCCGGCCGGACCGGCTGGGGAGTTGTACGACGAGGTGATGGACGCGCCCGGGGCGGTGCTGGCGGGTCGGCGTACGGTCGAACAAGTCGATCACTGGGGCGGTGACCATCACGGTCGCCCGATTTTCGTGCCCAGCCATCGGCCACCCGGTCCGTCTGTCGCCAATTACCCGCTGGTGACGTACGTGCTCGACGGGATCGAGAGCGCGATGGCGCAGGCGAAGGCGGCCGCCGGGGGGCCGGAACGTGCTGGTGCACGGCGCGTACACGGCGCAACGGGCGCTCGAGGCCGGGGTGCTGGATGAGTTGCAGATCAGTCAGATCCCGGTGCTGTTCGGCGGCGGACGTCGACTGTTCGACGTTTTGCCGTCGCGCATCGAACTGGAGATCGTGCGGGTGATCGACACGCCGCAGGCCACACACATCCGCTACCGTGTTCGTCGCTGAGCGAGCGGGTATCGTGACGCCAATCTCCGAGTCGTACTGATCGTCGCTCCGAGGCGCGGCTAACGACCACCCTGACCGCGAGCCCGGTTTCGCGTAGCCACTTTGCCTAGCATCACTGCGGCCCGCTGGTGCCGTCCGCAGCTGTGCGGGGAGGAACCGACCTTTGCCGACATACTTGGCCTTGTATTAACGTTCGCGCCACCAGGTGCAAGGTAGCCCGGCCACGTGGCTAGGCGGGGACGTGGCATTAACCTTGTCGTGCGCCAATCGCGCGTCTTTGAGCGGCCACAGCTCTCGGTAGGGCCTCAACGCGCATAACATGACCGAAGCGAAGATCCTGACGGCCACCGCAGCCGACCGCACCAGCGTCCGCGCTTTCGACCAGGGCCAGGGACCGGCCATCCTGTCGAAGCGATTTCGTGTCGTTCGCCTGCACTGTCGGCAGTATAGGTTTTACTGCCGTCGGCAGTAGCCAGCGTTGCCAGGTTTCGCGCCACGTCGTCACGGTGATCCTGGGCACGCGCGGCGCCTGAGACGCGCCGGGGGAGACTCAGGTGGGCTGGGGTGAGATCCTTCCCAGGCGGGACGCCTCGGCACCGACTCGCTCAACGTCCACGAGACCCATGAACCACTTCGCGAACCAGGCTGGGACGTGGTGTTGGAGCGACGCGTCGAGGCCGTACACCAGGCCTGCTCCGGTCAGCATGACGGCCAGGTCCGCGATAAAGAAGACTTTGTCGGTGTAAGCACCGTGCGACAGGAAGCCCTTCATCAGGATGTAATTCGAGCTCTGCCACAGTGACAGCCAGGCAGCCACGGGCGTCAAGAAGCCGAGCGCCAGCATGAGCCCAAAGGCCAGCTCGCCGCAGGCAGTGACCCCTGCCCACGCGTCAGCATTTGGCGTGACGGCGCCACGTAAGAAACCCTGATACAGCGGATCGAGGAAGTACGTCGCCGGACGGCCCGCCGCCCCGCTGGCCGTTTGCGCAAATCCGCCACCATCACCAACGAACCAGTTGCCAACTCTGAAGTGGTCCTGGGCATTGTCGATCCACGCCCAGCCAAAAAAGACGCGCACGAGAGCGAGTGGCCACCACGACTTGCGCGCGGTGTCCTGGGCCGTGTCGTAGGCAATCAGCGCCACAGCGACGAAAAACAACACGGTCCAAACGGCCCAGGGTGCAGCCTGCGAGCTCAGATAGAAAGCCGACCATAACGCCAACGCCATGACCACTGTGCCGGCTGCGGCAAACTTTCGGTTGCAAACGACAAAGAGATACGCAGCCACCGCCAGACAGCCGAGGATGATCAACGCCAGCATCGTGTTCAAAATCACCATGCTCGGCAAATGCAGGAGTGGGCCAAAGCCGATCGCCAGGACGAGAAGGACGACGGCCACACCCAACGGTGGGACGAATCGCGCGAAGCTTCCAGTCATGTTGTGTACCCCCCAGGTGACCGAAAACGACACTACACGCTCAAGCGTAGCCTGTCACGAAAATCCCGAGACCTGACCTCAGTCACCTTCTTCGGAGTGTTTCGATATGACTCCAGTCATATTTGGGCAAATCCCGGAGGCTCAAGCGTCGAGGAATGGCGGAAATCATGCTGCCAGCCAGTCGCGCCGCTGATTGGTCAGCGAGCGGAGCGTGGCCAACTGGCGGAGCATCTCAGCGACGCGCATCAACTGCATGGCGGGTACCTCGCCGTAGTCGAGCACGATCGTGTCGACTTCGAACGTGGACTCCGTCGCGGGCTGAACCCGCCAATCTGCATCGACGCGGGCGACAACGCCTCGTTCGACGTGGTCCGCGCCCTCAGCGCGTACGAGCAGGTGGCGATTCCGCAAGCTCACCCCGCGGTGCCGCATGTACGCTGCGTTTTGCACGTCCCATGGCGCGGATGCTGCCCAACAACGGCGCCGACATTCACACCCTGACGGTGGAGGACCACGGCGCAGCGCAGCGAGGTCGGGTCCGCTGCCGGCCAACACTACCCGCCCGGATATTTCTGCCGTCGAGAACGTTACTCCAGGTAATCGCCAACCC
>VBGG01000048.1:10716-13269 GCA_005883405.1 Chloroflexota bacterium
CGTGGTCCGCGCCCTCAGCGCGTACGAGCAGGTGGCGATTCCGCAAGCTCACCCCGCGGTGCCGCAGGTACGCTGCGCTTTGCACGTCCCATGGCGCCGATGCTGCCTCAACAACGGCGCGGACGTTCACACCCTGACGGTGGAGGACCACGGCGCGGGCAGCGAGGTCGGGTCCGCTGCCGGCCAACACTACCCGCCCGGATATTTCTGCCGTCGAGAACGTTACTCCAGGTAATCGTCAACCCGGGAAGACGATGGGCCGCGGGCGCGCCGCGGGCGCCATCAGCACATGCTCCGCGGTGACGCGCTGAGCGTGGCCTCCAGATGGACAGATGGCCACCGTGCGGTCCCATATGCCCCATGCGCTCGTATTGAGGCGGACCTCCGCTCCGGCGGCGTACATCTTGGATAGCCGTCTCTGGCTCACATCGTGACATTGGCGGAGGTCCACCACGCAGGTGTCGACGTCTGCTCTCGCGGCCTCCAATGCCGCGGCCAATCCAGCAGGTCCGGCGCCGACTATGAGAAAGTCACGTCGGTCGCGTTCAGCCACCGACCGGCGTGGCGGTTTGCAGTTTGCCGGCCATGGCCCAGTGCTCGCGCGGCACCTCCATAATGAGAATCTCGACGCTTTCGGGCTTTGCGTTGGCTTCGCGCACCATTACTTCGGTGATCCCGCGCACCACCGCTTCTTTCTGCGCCGGCGTCCGGCCGGGGTACATGTGGACGGTGATCAATGGCATCTGCGTAAATTCTCCCTTCTCGCGTTTTACGTTACGAATTCTCTGCGCAATCGAAGCACGGCCTCGCCGAGCCGGCCACGGTTCCCGAGGTACAGCTGGATCACCTCCGGATCGTGCAAGAGCTGCTCGCCGGTTCCCGCAATGCGGTTCTCGCCCATGTCTAGCACATACCCATAATCCGACATGCTCAGGCACTGGCGCGCTTTTTGCTCGACCATGAGGATTGACACACCGGATGCGTTGATCGACTTGATCGTGGCGAACACTGTGTCGACAACGGACGGTGCCAGGCCCGCCGACGGCTCGTCCAGGATCAGCACTTGCGGATCGGAGATCAACGCCCGGGCGATGCCGAGCATCTGCCGCTGGCCGCCCGAAAGGGTCGCGGCTCGCGCAGACAACATCGTGCCCAGTGCGGGGAACGTCAACAGCACTCGCTCCAGGTGTTCGTGAAACCGGCCTGCATGCACGAATGCACCGACCTCCAGGTTCTCGCGCACGGAGAGGTCCGGAAATACGTTGGCCAGCTGGGGTACAAAATTGATGCCAAGCCTGGTCACCGCGTGTGGCCGGAGGCCGGTGAGCTCATGCGTCGCGCCGGAGCGGTCGCGAAACATCACCGATCCCTGGCGCGGATGGAGCAAGCCGTAGATCGCTTTCAGCAACGTCGACTTGCCCGAGCCGTTCGGACCAATCACGGCCACGACCTTGCCTGACGGAACGTTCAGCGAAACACCGTGGAGGACGTCCTCATCGGCATAGCCGGCGACCACGCTGCGAACCGATACAACGACCTCCCCGTCCGTACTCATGCGGGTTGTGCCTCGCGACGTCCGAGGTACGCCTCGATAACCCGTTCGTCTTGCTGGACCTCCGCGGCGCTACCAATCGCGATGACACGCCCTTCGTCCATGACAATCACCCGGTCGCTGATCGCCATGATCGCCTCCATGTCGTGCTCGATGACGAGGAACGTCGTGCCGCGCCGCGCGCGCCGCTCGAGGATGTGCTCGAGCAGCTGCAGCGCCAGGGTTGGAGCGACGCCAGCCATGGGCTCGTCCAGAAGGATCATGCGCGGCCCGGTCATCAGCGCGCGCGCCAGTTCGAGTAGCTTGCGCTGTCCACCTGAAAGTGTCCCCGCGTAGTCGTTCGCCAGACGGCTCAGCCGCACCAGGTCGAGAATCTGCATCGCCTCGTCGCGCACCTCGCGCTCGCGGCGGGAGACGGCGCGCGGCGCAATCAAGGCTGCTCCGAGAACCTCGCCCGGTTGACGCGTGGCCGCCAGCTGTACATTCTCGAGCACGCTCATGCGCGTCAATACGCGCGGAATCTGGAACGTGCGCACCAGTCCGGCGCGTGCGATCATGTGCGCTGGCTGTCGCTCAATACGGTTGCCGTCGAACGTGATCGTGCCACTTTGTGGTCGTAGAAAGCCGGAGATGACGTTGAATGCGGTGGTCTTGCCGGCGCCGTTTGGTCCGATCAGTCCGGTGATCGAGCCGGCTTCCACGTCAAATGCCGCACCGTCGACGGCGCGGATGCCACCGAAGCGCCTGGAAATGCCGTCTACCTGGAGCAGCGCACTCATCGCCCCAGCAACAGCTCGCGCCGATTCCCGAGCAGCCCCTGTGGTCGAATCGCCATCAGTACGATCAGCAGCAGTCCCACCGCCCACAGCCGGAGAAACGCGCGAGCACCCGAGTCGATCAACGAAAGCGGATAAAAATCGAGGAAGCGCGTGCCGGCGTAGAGCAATCCGAAGAGAATTGCGCCGAGTGGGATCGCCCAAAGGCGCGTCATACCACCCAGG
>VBGG01000288.1:0-830 GCA_005883405.1 Chloroflexota bacterium
GAGTGAATAGGCGCTGGACAGGTTAGCCGAATCGCAGGTCACCAGTTCGACGAAGGCTTCACCAGCCGAGGCAGGAGTGACGGGCTTGCCGATCTGCCGTACGAACTCCGCTTCCGAGATGCCCGCCCGTGCCGCATAGCCGGCTACCGCGGGCTGTCCGAGAGTGGTCGCTGGAGTAAGCCTTGGCAGCACCGCCGTGATGCGGATGCCGAGGCCGGCACGCTGCGACTCTTCATCGGCGTAGCCAGCGATGAAACGTTGGGTTGCTTTGGCGCCGGCGTAGCCACCGCTCAGCGGCGATCCGTTGAGTGCAGCGCCGCTGCTCATGACAATCACGCGGCTGCCTGGTCGCAGCGGTAGTAACAGCGCGCGCTTGAGCCAGATGAACGCCATGTGCACGTCAGTCTGCCAGTTGATGGAAAAGGTTTCCCAGGTTTGCTCATGGAGTGGGGCAAGGTTCGGCTGTGCGCCGGCGACCAGCGCCAGAATATCCGGCGTGTAGCGTGCGAGCAGGCTGTCGGCGGTAGCCGGATCGGTCGCATCAGCGACTTCTGGCGTGATTGACGGACCGCTCGCCGCGAGCTCATGCAGCGCGGTTGCGTCGCGGGCAACCGCAATGACCGAGGCGCCGGATGCACCGAACGCTTGTGCGATGCCGCGACCGAGCCCTCGGCTGGCGCCCACAACCAGCGCGGTCCTACCGATAAGTGAATTCATCTGTTTCCTCCATGGGGGTGATTGGTGGTGATTGCGCGATGCGCGTTCATCGGTAAAGACCGCGGATTGGGCAAAACTCATCGCTGTGGACGGGCGGAGATATGGATACCCTG
>VBGG01000288.1:924-9274 GCA_005883405.1 Chloroflexota bacterium
CCTTCTGCATGCCGAGCCCGTACGGCTCGTCCGAGAAGGGCTGGCCGATCACCCTGGCGTACCCAGCCTGGGTGCCGAAGCCCGCCAGGATGGCATCGTCGGTGCTGACCGCGTCGACCAGCCCCAGCTGCAGGTCGGCCGCGCAGTCGCTCTCGCTGTCGCGCACGACAATCTGCACCCTGGGGTTGGCGCCCAGGATCTGCGGAACGCTGGTCGAACCTTCCGCCGCGCAGACCCGCTGACCGTCCATGTCCTCGATGCCCCTGGCCGGGTTGTCAGCGCTGACCAGCACGCGTTGAGCGGCCCGGAAGTACAGCTCCGAGAAATCGATCTGCTCCTTGCGCCCGGCGGTGATGGTCATCACGGCCGCCACGATGTTGAAGCGGCCCTGCTGCAGGCTCGGGATGCGGTCGGCGCTGAGCACCGTGCGCATGTCCAGGTGCGAAGCATCGTCCGAGCCGAAGATGGCGTTGGCGACGGCGCGCACCATGGCGACATCGAAGCCGTCGCGCGTTCCGGTGAGCGGATCGATGAAGCTGAACAGCACGATGTCGCTGCGCAGGCCTGCGACCAGCTTGCCGCTGTCCTGGATCTGCCGCATGTACGAGCCCGCCGGCATCTGCCCCGGGGGCGGCATGGGATCCAGCGGCGGGTTGCTGGCCAGCACTTCGTCGGGGATGAGCCCGGCGAAGTTCACCGGCGCCGGCAAGGGGGCCGGCGGCGGGACGGGCACGGCGGCAGGCCGCGGGAAGGTCGGCCGAGCCTGGCAGCCGGCCAGCAGCAGCACGGCCGCGACGGCGACGAGCACCCGGAGTCCGCGGGTGGCGGCGGGGGTGCGTAGGGGTTGCACGGGACGTACTCCTCTCATCACGCGGCCGCCAGACGGTAGCGCGAGAGCGTGGGTTGCACACCCAGCCAGATCAGCACCACGACCAGCAACGCGACCACGGGCGCGGCGGCACGAACCAGATCGAGCGAACCAGAGGCGTCGGTGAGCGCGGCGTCGTAGCCCTTGCGGTTCAGGTCGGCCGTGGACTGCAGCGAGCGCTCGACCTGGTCGAACGCCCAGCCGCCCTGTCCTTGCTGCGCGCCGGTGTTCAGGGCGATGGCCTCAGCGTGCTGGTTGCTGGTATCCAGGTCGCGCATCTGACGGTCGACCTGCTCGAACGTCACCAGGGCGCCCAGCACGGTCATGTCGGCGTTGAGCTCCCGGTCGCCATAGGTGACGTTGCGCAACGCGTCCGCCAGGTAGCCGGTATAGCGCCCGTCGAGGATCCCCGGCGCCCGTCCGGAGAAGCTCTGCCCGCGGCGCAGCTCGACGGCCACCTGCTGCGCCACCTGCGCGGTGAGCGGCTGACAGGGGCTGTTGGGATCACTCGCAGCAGCGGTGCTCTCGTGGGCGCAGAAGGCGCGGCGCACCTGGACCGAGTATTCCCGGTCATAGCGAGCCCCGTGCCCGGGCTCCAGCAGGAACAGGCTCTGGTCGCGGCGCGCGTGCTCGAGCTCGACCCGCGCCAGCTGGAGGGCGTGGATGGAGCTATGCGAGCCCAACGCCATATCGCGCAGATCGCCCGAGGCCGTTCCCAGGGCGCGCACCGAGAGCACCGCGAACGCCGCCACCAGCACGGTGCCGGCGACCAGAGGGGGGTTCAGCAAACGACCGTACGTCCTGGCCATGAAGCGCTGCCCGAAGGCCAGCACTGCCAGCACCGCCAGCGCAGCGACCACCACCGCCGCCTGGCCGAGCGCGGCGCCGTTCTGGCGTCGAACGTACTCGTCGGTCAGGAAGCTCGTGTTGGCCTCGTCGACCGCCAGCGCGCCGGGGATGGCCGACGTGTCGATCAAGTCGGACGCGGCGCGCTGCTGGGCGGCGCCCAGCGGGAAGCCCAACCGGGTCTCCGCGGTGTGCAGGCCGAAGCGTATGTCGTACTCGTGCAGGGCCGGCTGCAGCCTGGCGATCGACACGTCGTCCTGGGCGCCTGTGCCGGACCCCGTCAGCATGCCACGCAGCTGCTGGTCGACTTGCGCGCGCGTCGTCAGGAACGCGTCGCGCGCGGCCTGACTGCCACCCGGCCCGGCCAGGGCGTTGTCGATCGAGTGGGCGTCCATGCCGCTGAGCAGGCTCGCCGCCTGATCGGCGGCGCCGATGCTGGTGATGGCCTCGCCGATGGCCTCGACACCGCGGCGGGCGTCATCCACGCGGCTGTAGGCCAGCGCCGCGAACAGCAGCGCCACCACCCGAATCCAGGCGGCTCGACAGGACCGCCGAAACGGGGCGTGCCGCGGCCGCGGGGATCGAGGCGCTGGATCGCGCCGCCGCTCGTGTGCTCATCGTCCGGATAATCCTCCGTCGTCTAGCCGCGATCGACGATCCACGGTCGCGATCACGATAGGAATGTGACCTCGATCTCGGTGTAGTAGCCCGCCCATATCACGTCGCCGACCTTGAGGGTGACGCCGGAGCCGGCCGGCTCAGACGGATCGTGGTGCGTCAGCTTGCTGCGGTTGAGGCGCGTCCCATTGCGGGAATGATCGCGGATCTCCCAGGTGCCATCCGCCAGGCGTTCGAAGGTGGCATGCTCGCCGGAGACCGCCTCGTCCTGGGCCAGGATGCGGTTCGGCGCCTGGTCGTGAAGCGGCTCGCCGGTTGGCCGGCCGAGCTCGGCGCGCGGCCCGTCGATCTCGAACGTGTAGGCGCCCAGGTCGTAGGGAGCCTTGTACTCCGGATGCGCGGCCCGATCGTGGATGTCGCGGTTGACCCGGACGATAAGCTTGATGCGCCCGGTACCGGTGGCATCACCGGCCGCCCCGGCCGCGGGCCGGAGGTCAGGATCCGCCAGCATGGAGGTCAGACCGACGGGACCGCCCCCCGCGGCGGGAAGCACGACACTTGGCCCGCCGGCCGGCCGTTGCCCGAACGGCGGCCGCTCCTGCTGAGGCGTGCTGCCGGTCCAGGTGACTGGCAGGCCGCAGGCTTCGCAGCACTTGTCGCCGACGGTCATCTCGGCCCCGCAGCGGAGACACGCCGCTCCGGTGCCGGCGGCCGCGGCCGCCGGCGGTGCGGCCTCGAAGACCGCCGCGATTGCGTCCTCCGAGCCGGGCATCGGCGCGCCGCATTTGCGGCAGAACCCTGGATTGGCTTTGTCCTCGCGATGGACGCAGGTGTCGGTATCGGATGCGGTCATGGTGTCGCCCCTTACTCGTCGGTGCTCATCATCGTGGAGGTAGTCGCCTTCAGGCGCGCCTCCTTGATGGTCGCCTCGTCGACATCGACGCGGAGCTCGACCGTCCCGTCGGCGCGCGGCCGAACGAGCGTCTCGATCTGCGAAAGCTGCGCCGTGGCGCCGGCGGCCTTCGCCGCGTCGTAGGCCGTCTGCAGCAGATCCGTGGCCTTGCGAACGTCGCCCTGGCGGATGGCCTCGGCGCCGTCGAGCAGCGGCGCGGTGATGGCGGTCTGCCTGGTGTAGAAGTCGACCTCAGGCACCTGCGCGCTCCACTTGGCCATCTCGTTGGTCCAGATGGCCGCCGCCTGATGGGGCTGCAGCCTGGCGCCCGTGAGCTGGGCCGCGTCCTGACCCGGCAGCGCCTGCGCCACGGCGGTGAGGGTTTCACCGCCGAGGGTGTACCGGACGCGGATGTCGGCCAGGATCCGTGATTGGCCAGCCTGCAGGTTCTTCACCTGCCAGCGCAGTACGATGTCGCGCGTCTCATCGGCGCCGAAAGCACCGAACGGGATCTCGATCGCCCAGATGTCGTCCTCCTGGTCGACCAGCACCTTGCGGCCGCGGTCCGTGAGGTCCTCCTGATGGGGCACCATCTGCATGACCTGGACGAGCTCGCCCATCAGTCGCGTCTCGATCTCTAGCCGCAGGTCGGTGATCGTCTTCCTGGCCGCGCGGTCGATCAGGTCGCGGAAGAACTTGCCTGCCTGGTCCGGGCCGCGCACCAGCTGGGGCACGTTCGGCCCGCGCAGGTCGCGCACGATCTTGCTCAGCTTGTCCTCATTCCAGTCGATGCCGTAGCCGAGCGCCTCCGCCTGGAACACTTCGACGCAGGTGGGGATGATGGCCTCCAGGCGCGGCTTGTCGGGCTTGTCGTTGTTGTCACCGTCGGTCAGCACGATGACCGCGTTGCTCTGACCCTGGCAGCCGGCCCGGACGAACATGTCGCGCGCCCTCTCCAGTCCCCAGGACATCTGGGTTCCGCCGACGACCTCCAGCTGCCTGATGGCGGCCTCGGCCCTGGCCCTGTGCGACTCGGAGGCGAAGTCCAGGGAGGCGACGACCTCGGCGCCATCGGAGAAGGCGACGACGCCTACGCGCGCCGTCTCGGGGACAGCGTGCAGGCCCTCGATAGCGCCGGCGATGGCGCCCATGAGCTTGCCGTCCTCGCCCATCGAGGCGCTCACGTCGATGACCAGGATGTAGTTCACCTGACCGGCCGCGCCCACCTGGCCTTCGGCGAGGCGGCCCTGGATGCGGATGCGATCGAGCAGCTCCGATGGCGTGATCCGCCCGTCTGCGCCCGGGACGGCCACGGCCACGTATGGCGAGTACGCGTTCTGAAAGACCACCGAGTCGTTCGGAGCCGGGGTAGTGGGAGTCTGTGTCATCGGGAGGGAGACCTCCAATGTGGGCCCGCGGGGGCGGGCGCCGGTCGAGCCAGCCGGGCCGGCTGGCCGGGTGGAGCGGAGCGCGAACGATCCGCGGGTGGGATCATGCGGTCGTCCGCCTTCGGAACAGAACGGCCGAGGCGTTGTCCGATCCGCCGTCGATCTCGATGGCGTGATCGATCAAACGACGACAGATGGCCAGCGCGCTGGCATCCTCGGCCAACATGGGCAAGACGACCTCGTTCAGCGCTTCGTCGTGGGGCAAGTAGCCCCACACCCCGTCGGAGCACAGCAGCACCGAACCGCCGGCCGGCAGGATGAAGCTCGTCACGGAAGCCTCGAAAGGCGGCACCTCGGGCGCGTCGGAGGATGAACCCACCCAGCGGGTGATGGCGTGGGCGCGGGGATCGGCCAATGCCTCCCCTTCGCTCTTGCCCTCGTCCATCAATTTCCGCAGCCACGAGTCGTCGCTCGTCCGCTGGGTCAGCCCTTCGGGCCCGCCCGCGTAGCCGCGGCTGTCACCGATGCAGCCGAAGGTCAGCTCATCGAGCGCGTCGCCCCGCAGGATCGCCACCACCAGGGTCGTCGCCGGCGGGCTCATTCGTCGGCCCCCAGCGCCTACGGCATCGGGGTCGTACGGTAACTTGCGCACTCTGAGAGAGGCGTCAAGGATGGCGTCGCGCAGCAACGCGCTGACGTCGGTCCTACCGGCCTCCAGGGCTCGAACCACGCCCAGGCCCGTGTGCAAGACGGCCAGGGCGGACGCGAACTGGGAGCGCTGCGCGTTGCTGACGCCGTCGCCGAGGCCGATCACCACGTAGGGCTGCCCGCGGGCCTCGCCCCGCCAGATCCACACCGCGTCCTGGTTGACGGGATGGGTGGCTGCGGAGCAGCGATCGCTGACCGCGGCCAGATCGGGGCCGTGCTCGATCTCGACGCGGTCCCGACGGGGCAGCGTCCAGTCAGCACCGCACTTGCGACAGGTGCCCGTAGCCTCGCGCTTGGACAGATCCGCCTGGCAGTCGGGGCAGGGTCCCAGCTCGGGCCGATCGCGCAGCACGATGGCCGCGGCCTGCACCAGAAGAGCGCCGTCCTCCTCGCACACGATCCCCTCGGACTGGATGCGGCCGCACGTCGGGCAGCGCATGTCGTCCGGGGACAACGGACCGAGGGGCAGCTCCTGGGCGACCGCGGAGGGCGCGGCCGGTTCCGGCGACGCGACCGCGGCGCTGCCCGAGGGCGATTCGGCGGTGATCACCCGACGTTCGGCGCTGTGCTCCGGAGATGAAGCATCGCCAGCATTCGCCGGCTCATCGATCGTCATCGGCGCTCTCTCAGAACAGGGTCCGCGGGCGGGCCCGACCGGACCTGCGGATGTAGTCGGCCAGCTCCGGACGGGAGGCGGCGAACGTGCAGCAGCGCTGGTATTCACGCTCCGCTCCGAAGCGAAGGTCCTTCTCGGTCATGGCGGTCCCGAAGAGGTTCGGAGTCGCGGCCGACGAGGACTGGGCGGCCACGCCGTCCACCAGCGGCACGGCGGCGAGCAGCAGCTCCGCGCCGAGCTCGTGGATGGCCACCCGGTCGCCGCCAGATTGCAGTGCTTGCAGCACGCCCGCGGCCTGCTGCAAGCCGTCCAGCGATCGGCCGGGCGCGCGGATCAGGCAACGGACGCGGCCGAAGCTCGCGGTCTTGTAGGCAGGGTCGGTCCGGCTCACGTGGCCGTACCACTGGGCGGCCGTATCCAGATCGCCGGCCTGCTCGCAGGCCATGGCCACCGCCAGCTTGGGGGCGAGCTCGCCAGGGACGGCATCATCCACCCGTTCGAAGGCGGCGCGCGGCTCGGCCGATCGACCCAACGCCAGCGCGATACGGCCTCGGAACCAGTCCTCGCGCCAGTCGTAGGACGCATTGAAGACGCGATCCTCGTCCCGGATGCGCGCTCCCCGAGACTCCCGTTCCGCGAGCAGCTCGCGGAACTCCTTGTCTTCGGCGGCGACACGTTGCCGAGTGCGTTCGTCCAGCCGCTGCACCGCGTCTGCCAGTTGGGCTGCATCGGTGCCGGCGGCCGTGATGCAGGCGCTTATGGCGGCCAACGGCAGCTCCACCGAGTCGGGCGTATTGGCCGCGGCCTGAGTGAAGAAGAACGCGCGGCTGTCTGGAGGGATGGCCTCGGCGCCGGCGATGATGCCGTAGCCTGGGTCTTGCGCATTCGGCCGCAGCGAAGGCAGCGCCCGATGGTCCGGACTGGCGAACCGCGAGCCGATGGCCTCGCCGATGTCGGCGCCGAAGAGCGCGCTTTCGAAAGCGCGCGGGGCGCGCGGATCGGCGCTCAGCTGGCGCAGCACGCCCATCATCTGCTCCGACGCTTCGGCGGCCGCGGCTGCCCGCCCAGCCCCGAAGCGCTGCTTCTGATCGAGCGCCAGTCCGCGCGCGAACAGCTTGCGGGCCACGAGGCCCAGCGTGCCGTTGCGGAAGATCGGCTCGTCCGCGATCGGCGGCACCGGATTATCTGGGCCGAGCGTGACGCCGAACCCGGTCAGGCTCAGTTCGCCTAGCGTCTGGAAGAGCGCGAAGATGTCCGTCTGCGGTGTAGGACCGGTACGCCGGATCTCCGGTGCCGCGTAGAGCGGGGCGACCTGGAAGAGGCCGCCCTTGCCAATCTGGTGCAGACCGCCGGCGTCGACCACCTTGGTCCCCGAGGGCGAGAAGATGGCGTTGTCGCCCTTGATATCGGTGAGCGTCATGCCGCTCGCGTGCAGGTAGTTGAGCAGGTCGGCCACGGGCAGCAGCAGCGCGATGGCCTGCTCCAACGGCAGAGCTCCGCCGTTATGCTCGCGCATCGACGCCAGCATCTCGCCGCCCACGAACTCCATCGCCATGCAGTTGACGGCGCCGCCAGCGGTGTGGCCGACGAAGTACTGGTACAGGCGCGCCATCCCGGGGTGCTCGACCCGGGTGGCCGACTGCATCTCCGCAAGAGCGGCAGCCGCCTGGGCCTTGTTGGTGGCGTTGAGAACCACCTTGACCACCTCCGCCCGACCGGTCAGGTCCGCGGCTCCGATGCTCGCGGGATCAGCGCCACTGGCGATCGCGTCCAGCTGCGCCAGTTGCTGCGGGGTCGGCGGACTCATGAAGTTCCACGCCGCGTAAACCGCGCCCATCGCGCCTGCGCCCAGGAAACCCGCGACCGCCCTCGTACCCGTACCGCGACGGGCCGGATCCTCGTCGATCAACGATCCGGTCGGAAGCGGGGTGTAATCGTACGGCTGGGTGCAGTCCGGGCAGAAACCCGCGATGCGTTTCACGGGCTTGCCGCAGTTGCCGCACTTGAGGCCGCGCTTCATCAGCTTCTGGATGACGATGTCCGGGTCGCGGACCGCCACGCGCAGGGCGACGAAGCGGTCGTCGCCGGCCACCACGGGCGCTGGCAGATCGACCAGCCCGAAGCCGAGCTTCTGCCGACGCACGGTGGTCGAGCGCAGCACGGTGCTGGACGACGTGGTCATCCCGCTGGTGCGTCCCGACGCGGTCCCCCGGCTGGCGGTCGCCCCGCTCGTGGAGCCCGTGGTTGAGCCGGTTCGGCTCGCGGCGCCGTTGCCGGGTGCCGCGACCACCGCCTGCGCATCGCCCGCGAGCGAAACGCCCGGGGCGGGGGCGCCGCACTTGCGGCAGATCATGTCGGGTCCGAACCGCCCGCCGCACTCGCGGCAGCGCGCTGCGTCGCTGGTCTGGGTCATG
>VBGG01000288.1:9318-10908 GCA_005883405.1 Chloroflexota bacterium
CGGATGACGGCTGAAGTCATTGGGTCATGTCCCCTGACGCGCGCCTGAGAATGGGTATGAGAAGATGGGTCGCAGGTTCACTGCGGCTCCAGGCTGGCAGGCGCGGCTCCGGGCAGCGATTGCGGGTCGACGAGCGCGGCGTAGCGATCGACCAGGACGGTGGCCCGCGCCAGATTGACGCGGCTCTCCAGCGTGGGCCGGCTGAGAGCCCGTTCGGCCGCGCGGTAAGCGGCGAGCGCAGCGGCCTCTTCTGGAGAGCCCGCACCGGCCATCACGCTCATGCCGTTCGACCGCGCCACCGTGCGCAACACCGTCAACCGCCCGCGCAGCAGCGCGAGCTGGTCCAGCGGACCGGAGTTGATCCGCGCGGCCTCGGACTCGGCATCGAGCAAGGGCTGAGCATCGCGCCACCACGCCTGCAGGGGTCCTGAGGCCTCGCGCCAGGATCCCGCGGCGACCATCGCCTCCAGCCTGTTGAGCAACTGGTCGAGATCGGCCAGCTGCGCGTCGGTCGCCACGGGCGCGCGCAACGTGGTCGGGTCGATCACCACCCGGCGCGGCGCTTCCTTCCATCCCTGGCTGGATCGACGATGTGCGACGCTCAATTGTTGCATGGTCTCGCGAGCGGCCTGCAGTCGTTCACCCAGCGCGGCCCGTTCCGCCTGAGCCGCCGACACCCGCCGGTCGGCTTCCTCGAGCAACGGCCGCACCTTCGCCTCGAAGTCGCCACGGGCCCCGAGGGGGTCAGCGGCCGCCTTCGCGTCCAGATCGGCGACGGTCGCCCGCACGGAGGCCAGCTCGGGCAGCACGCCCAGACCGAGCGTCGCGGCCTTGCCCGCCAGATCACGCATGGTGATCCGCGTGCGGGTGGCCATGGTGGCCACCTCATCGCTCGCGGCGCGGATGGAGTCGAGCTCCTGGCGGGCGCGCACGATGCCGGACGGCAGAGCCGTCAGCAGCACCGCCGGCGGAACTTGCAGGTGGGACGGAGGTGCAGGAGCGCTGGCAGGGGTCGCGTCGGAAGGCGAGCGCCGCAAGCTGAGGAGCAGATCGCCCATCTGATCCGGGAGGAGCTGGTCGGACGTCAATTCGATCGGGTCGGAGAGCGCGCGCTCCACCTCGCGCATGGCCGGATGACCGGGCACCCAGCGAGGCACGCTGTCTCGCGCGGCCTTCGCCCGATTCACCCGGTCGTTGAGCAGCGAGTACTGCCTGAACAGCACGTGGACCGCGCACACCAGCGATTCGGCCCGCTTGAGCGTGTCGCCCGCCAGCGCAGGCGGTTTGCCGACGATGCCCCGCTCGAGGTCCTCGTACTGCGGGTCGCCGTCGAGGCTGGTGATGTCGCCGGCGACATCGGCGAGCTCTCGCTGCCAGCGGTCGGGATCGTTGCCGAGACTGGAGGTACCCGGCGGGGTTGTCATGGATTGGAAGGCAGCACGCCGGGCCACGCGGCCTGTCCGTGCTGCGCGCCGGCCACGGCAGAGGTCAGAGGCATCGAGTTCCTCCCGGAGGATAAGGGTTAGTGCGGCGAGGCAATCGGCGGCGCGCCTGCGCCTACACCTGGTGACCCTGGTCGCCGAGCTTCCC
>VBGG01000286.1:0-1745 GCA_005883405.1 Chloroflexota bacterium
GGAGGGTACCATACGAGAGTAAGATGAGTCAGTCCTAATTTAGGAGTGTAGATCAATGCCTGTGAGCTACGTTCTCGTTCCCGGCGCGGGCGGCAACGCCTGGTACTGGCACCTTGTCGAAGGCGAGCTCCGCGCGCGCGGCCGTGACGTGGTCGCGGTGGAGCTACCCGCCACCGACGACAGCGCTGGACTTTCGGAGTACGTCGAGACGGTTGTCCGCGCCGCGGGCGATCGCACCAATGTGGTTCTGGTCGCGCAGTCGATGGCCGGCTTTACGGCGCCGCAGGTGTGCAGCCGGATTCCGACGTCGCTGCTGGTGCTGGTGAACGCGATGATCCCGGCGCCAGGCGAGACACCGGGCGAGTGGTGGGAGCGGGCTGGGCAAGCCGAGGCGAAACGCGCGAAGGACGTGCGCGAGGGCCGCGACCCTGATGCGGAGTTCGACGTCTTCGCCGTCTTCCTGCACGACGTGCCTCAGCAGATCATCGACGAATCCGTGGCGCATACGTCACCCCAGTCGGGTACGCCGTTTGGTTGCCGTTGGCCACTCGAGGGATGGCCCGACGTGCCGACGCGGGTGATCGTCGGCTCAGACGATCGGTTCTTCCCCGTCGAGTTCCAGCGACGTATTGCACAGGAACGACTGGGCATCACGCCGAGGGAACTACCAGGCGGACATCTGATCGCCCTCAGCCACCCGAGGGAGCTGGCCGACCAGCTCGAAGCGTACGTGACCGAGCTAGCGCTGTAGGGATCGTCCGCGCCTGGCCGCTGCGAGCCATCGCACGCCGCTAGCCGTTTACGACGAGAGATCGACAACGGCGTCGATCATGCGGCGATGCCAAGGTCTTGGAAGAGGGGCTGCAGTTCTTGCGGATCAGACTCAGTCGAGCGATCTATCGTGCCCAGAACGAGGAGCGCGTGGCGCTGTGCGTCAGTCACGCCGGTCAGTCCCGTAATGTCCAGTTGCTCGTTAGCCATCTGCAAGTCCATCGTTCTCACGCACGGCGGGCGGATCCAGGTACGCGACCGACCCGGCGGCGGCGCTTGTTTCAGTGTGTTCCTGCCCGCCCAGGCGCCTACTCATGACTCCGATAGCAACTACCAACCCGAGGGGCGATGCGATGGCACAGCAACTGACGCAACAATCTATTCTCATCGTGGACGACGAGGCGCCGATTCGCAAGCTCCTGTCCAGCAAACCTCAGAGCCAGTGGGTTCGCCGTGCGGCGGCATCTAGCGCGGGGGCGGGGCCGGCCGCGCACGGCTCCTGGCACACCAGTCGACGTGCCACGATCGAGATCATCAAGCTGCTCAAGCGAGGCCGTGGTCGCGCGCGTAGATGGCCGCCTGTGTGCGGTCGCGGAGTCCAAGGCGTCCCAAAATGTTGGAGATATACTCTTCACCGTGGCTTCTCCGATAAACAATTTGTCGGCGATCTCACGGTTCGTGGCTCCGGTGCTCACCAGGCGCAGGACCTCACGTTCGCGATCAGTCAACTCCGGAGCTGACAGCAACGGCGCTGCCGCGGGCGGTGGAGTCGCAGGCTGCACGCGCGTCGCGACCAACTTCGCCGCAACCGTCGGGTCCAGCTGGTAACTCATGACTCCGATAGCAACTACCAACCCGAGGGGCGATGCGATGGCACAGCAACTGACGCAACAATCTATTCTCATCGTGGACGACGAGGCGCCGATTCGCAAGCTCCTGTCCAGCAAACCTCAGAGCCAGTGGGTTCGCCGTCC
>VBGG01000286.1:1925-25215 GCA_005883405.1 Chloroflexota bacterium
TTCGGCGTTGCCGAGCTGCTTGCGCGGGTGAAACCGCTGTAGTGACGGGTCCCCTCCGGAGCACATGCGGCGTTACCACCGTATCGATATCAAGGTTTGGAGGTCGACTTCGCGGCGCCGGTAAGGTCCTGCTGCATCGGCAGATGCTGCAAGCGGTGTGGGGCGGACAGTACGGAGACGAATCCGACTATGTGTTGAAGAGTCGCTCTGCGGGCGAGAGATTATCCAATGGGAGCGGGCGTTTCTCACTCGACAACATACCGACTGTGCCCTCTACACCCACGTGCGCGCAAGCGACTACTCGCAGCAGTTCGGCTTGGCGATCGGGTTTCTCCTGCTGGCCGTGGCCACGCTTGTACTGGGGCTGGCCCCAACTCTTGGAGAGTGTTTGAGTTAGGTGTGTCTGCAGCAGGACCGCGTCGACCTGATCGCGGTCGGGATTTCACCCGACGGCGGTGCCGACGACCCACTGTCGCTTGCCCTGCCCGCGCATGACGCGCCCGAAGGTGAAGTCCGCCAGGTGCCCGGACGCCCCAACCGTCGCCGGATCCTCGAGTTCCTGGAGCAGGCGCTCCCGTGTGCGCTTGCCCAATTCGGGGTCGACGTCGAAGACACACGTCCACTGCGGCTCGTCGAGCTGGACCGGGCAGTGGAGAACGTCGCCGAGGATGATGGCCCGCTGGCCTCCGGATGAAATCACAACCGACGAGTGCCCGGGGGTGTGCCCCGGCGTGGCGAGCACGTTCACGCCCGGCGCGATGACCTGACCGTCCTCGATAAGCTCGATCCGGCTTTCCAGCGGTTGTTGCACATCCTCGATACCCGGCCCGGCCGGGTTGTCGGTTCCGTGCCAGTGCTCCCACTCCGGTCCTCGCATGAGGTAGCGGGCATTGGGGAACGTCAGTGCCCGCGCGCCGTCGGCGACGCGGCTGGTCCAGCCCACGTGGTCCAGGTGCAGGTGCGTGTAGATCACCGCGTTGACGTCCGCGGGGTCCACTCCGGCGCTGCGAAAGCTGTTCAGCAACTCGCCGCCCTGGAAGGGCCCGAAGCCCGGGAACTCGACGCGCTTGTCGCCAAAACCGGTATCAACCAGGACCGTCCGGTCGCCGGTCTGGATGAGCAAGCCACCGATGCTGGCGACGAGCTGGCCCGCGTCGTTGAGCCACTGCTTGTGGAGCTGCCACGCTTCCGGAGTGGACGCAGGCAGGAAGGCTGTCGGGTTCAGCAGTGTGTAGCCGTCCGGCAGATAGGTGATCCTGATGTCACCAACGGTTATCTGAGATTGTCTGGCGGGCGTAGGCACGCGGTTGGTCTCCTTCCTGAATGAAGGCAGGGTACGACTTTCATCAGCTTCGGGCGCGCCCGCCCAGGACAGTGACTCGAGCGGCCGAGCCAGGGACTGGACTTGCCCCGATCTGCGAGGATCACGCGTTGGGGAAGCCAGACACTCGCAAGCGCACGCTAACCTGAGGAGGAGTTGCGATGACGCACGCTACTCAGGAAGCTCCCGCCAAGCCGGCGGCTCGGACACCCGTCGGCACGATTCACGTCGTTGATCCATATCCGCTCAGCAGAGCGACCCGCGGGCGAGCACACCCACGGGCCGCCTGCCAGGAGGGAGCGCCTGTGCGTGCATGAGGCGCAACTGTCACTAATTGGCAATCAGCCGTCAGCACGAGACTGCTGAAAGCTGACGGCTGAAAAGCTGAATGGCCTTTCCGGCATTTGTCGCGCGCAGCCGAAGCGAGCCCGCGAGTGAATTGCGGGATCCATCAATCTTCACGCATCTCTGGCACGCCACGCGGGAACACTCGGGTGAGAACGCTTGGATCAGCTCCAGACCCAGTCTGTCCCTAATCACGTGCCAGAGATTTCGCCATGTCCCTCCCACTGACCGGCGCGCCGGCCTTGTACAGGTAGCACGCAACCGCGCGATCGTCATCGGTGAGAAACAAGGGAGGCGGAGCTTGCCGACACTCCGCCATGACGTAGGGACAGCGGTTCGAGAACTTGCAACCCCCGCCTTCCTTCACAGGTGCGCTCGGTGCTGAGGCTTTGGCCTCGATCTCGCCTTCCCGGCCCCAGCGGATGTCCGGGTCCGGCAGTGGCACCGAGCTAACGAGCAGGCGCGTATATGGGTGTTTCGGGTTCTTGATGACCTTCTCCACGCTGCCCATCTCCGCAACGCAGCCGCGATAGAGAATGTAGATGTTCTGGCTCGCTTGATACGCCGTAGTCAGGTCATGCGTAATGTAGATGAGCGAGATGCCGAGCTCGCGCTTTACCTTGACAAGACTCTCGAGGATCGTCGCTCGCAACGACGCGTCGACCATAGATACCGGCTCGTCAGCCAGTATGACGCGAGGGTTGAGGAGGAGCGCACGGGCCACCATAATGCGCTGGCGCTGCCCACCGCTCAACTGATGGGGGTAGCGTCCCAGCGTCTCCTCCGGCCGCAGACCAGCCATGCGCAAGCTATCCGTGATCCGTTGCTGCGCCTCTTCCCTGGAACGGGCCAGCCCGAACTTGCGGACCGGCGTCGTCAGCGTCTGGTCCACCTTGTAGATCGGGTTATAGGCCTCGTACGGGTCCTGGAAAATCGCCTGCACCTCGCGGCGGAACTTTTTCCGCGCGCGACGATCCATAGCTGTCAGGGACTGGCCCCGGTACAGGATGGAGCCGCTGGTGGGCTGTATCATGCCTAGCAGCAACCGCGCCAGGGTGGTCTTACCGCTGCCACTCTCGCCGGCGATGGTCGTGATCGATGGCTTGTCCTCGTTGATCATCAGCGAAACGCCGTCCACGGCAACCGTGTGGCCCTTGGACAGCAGGCCGGAATCAAAGATCCTCGTGACGTTCTGGGCTTCCAGCAGCGATTTCACGCCTGCCCTCCGTCGTACAGATGGCACGACACCCAGCGGTCCGGTTTGACTTCCGCCAGGACCGGCACGTCGACCGAACAGCGCGGCATGGCATGTGGACAACGCGGATGGAACATGCACCCGGAAGGCGGCGTCAGCAAGGACGGAGTCAGTCCGGGGATGCCCCGAAAATCCTCTTTCATATCCAGATTCGGCAGGCTCTTGATAAGCATCTGGGTGTAGGGATGAAGTGGATCTTTGAAGATGCCGCGGACCGGCCCCACCTCCGCCAGCTTGCCACCGTACATGACACCTACTCGGTCGACGAACTGGGCCATCAGCCCCATGTCGTGCCCGACCAGGATGACTGAGGCGTCCAGAGCTTCCTGCACCCGCCGCAGGGTCTCCATGACCTGGCGCTGCACCACAACGTCCAGTGCGCTGGTCGGTTCGTCGGCGATGATGACTTTCGGATTGAGCAGGATGGCCATGGCAATGCAGACACGCTGCTTCATACCCCCGCTCAGTTCATGGGGATAACTGTCCATCACACTGGCCTGAAGCTCCACCGATTGCAGCACTTCCAGAATCCGGGCGTCAATCGCGACCTTGGAATTCCCTTCATGTTGATGGGCGCGGATGGTGTCACGCAGTTGCTCGCCTACCTTCATCATGGGATTTAGCGAGTTCATGGCGCCCTGAGGGATGAGTGAAATGTCGGCAAACCGCGCCAGCCGCATCTGTTCTTCCGAAAGCCGCAGCAGGTCGACACCATCTAACAGCACCTCGCCGCCTTCGATGACGGCCGACTCCTGCAAGAGCCGCATCAGGCTAAGTGCTGTGGTGGTCTTGCCCGAACCGGACTCGCCCACCAGGCCCAACCGTTCGCCTGGCCGAAGAAAAAAGCTGACGCCGTTTACCGCGCGCACCGGCCCGGCGGCGGTGTGATAGCTGACGCGCAGGTCCCGCACGTCCAGTACGCACCCGTTACGGTCCATCTAGCCGCGCGAGGAGCCCTTGAGCCGGGGATTGGCGATTTTATCGAGCGAGATGCTCATCTGGAACAGACCGGTGAAAATGATCGCCAGCGTCACGACAGGTGGCGCCCACCACCACCACATCCCGCGCAGCAGGGCCGTGTACTTGAAGGCGTAAAAGAGCGTTCGACCGATGGTGGGGACGTTCTGCGGGCCGAGACCCAGCACTTCCAGGCCGACGGATGCCAGGATGCCGCCGCTGACCGCGCCCACAAACGACGCCGCCAGGTAAGCGGTCAGGTTGGGCAGGATCTGCAGGGTGATGATCTCGAAGTCGTTCTGGCCCGAGAGCTTGGCGACTTGCACGAACAGGCGCTCGCGCAGGCTGAGGGTCTGGGAGCGGATAACCCTCGCTGGCAGAGGCCAGGCAAGCAGCCCCACGATCACCGCCATAAGCTCCACTGTGACCACTCGTACATATGCGGAGACGGTGATCAGGATCGCCAGCGTGGGGATCACCAGCATCACATCGGCGAAGCTGCTGAAGATCGTGTCCACGTAGCCTCTGTAGTAGCCCGCGAACAGGCCGATGAGCGTTCCGATCAGGACGCCCACGGCGCCGGCCAAAAAGCCGATCTTGAAGGTGTTGGGAATGCCAATCACCATGACCGCAAACATGTCGCGGCCCAATCCATCGGTCCCCAAAGGATGTGCCGCCGACGGGCTGAGATTCAGCGGGACCGCCCCCATATCGGCCCCTTTCGGGCTTATCAGCTGCAACCCGATGAGTCCGAACAGGTCGAGCGCCAGCAGCAGCACAACCCCGGCGGTGAAGAGCCTGTTGTCCCTGAAGAACGCGACCACCCGGCGCAGCGCACCCCAGACGGTCGTCAGCGCGCCGAACGGCGTTGTTCCCGGTAACGTTGCTGCACTCATTAGCCCGAACTCTCAGCCACGTAAGTGACCCGCGGGTCAAGTCGCGGATAGATAAGGTCGATGATGAGCACGCACAGGGCAACCGACACGGCCAGGATGAGGGTGATGCCCTGAATGACGGTGTAGTCACTGTTGACGATCGCCTGGTAGAGCTGGTAGCCAAGCCCCGGGTACGAGAAGACGATCTCTACCAGGATCGCGCCGGATACCACGTACCCCAGCACGATGCCCAGGTGCACAACCTGAGGGGGGATGGCGTTGCGCACGGAATACCACCACAGGATGCGCCGCTTCGGCAGACCCTTGGCATCCGCCAGGAGCATGTAGTCTTCGCCAATCGTATTCACCATCAATCCCCGCATGGTCAGCGCCCACCCACCGACACTGGTGAGGATGATCGACAGCGCTGGCAGCACCGCGTGGCGGGCGATGGTGCCGATGTACGCCCCGCTGAGCTCTGGTCGAATCCCACTGTCGTAGGCGCCGCTCATCGGCAAGACCCGGGCCGTGAACGCAAAGATATACAGCAGCAGCATGGCCAGCAGGTAATACGGCAGCACACCCCCGATCATCGTGATAGGGAGCACCGCTTTCACCATCCGTGGCGTACCCCTCCACGCCAGCAGGGCGCCGATCGTTACGCCTAACGCGAAGGTAATGAGCACGCTGACGCCGATCAGGCCCATCGACCACCCGATGGCCGGCCGAACGATCTCCGATACGTCCGCGGGGTAGGCGGATAGAGATTGACCGAAGTCGAAGCGAATGGTATTCCACATGTACCTGCCGTACTGGATGTAGATCGGCTCATCCAGTCCGAAGCGCTTGCGGTAGGCCTCGAACATAGCCTGGCCGTTCTCGATCCCAGCGCTGGCGTTGGCCATGCGCGACGTGATGGCGCCGATGGGGTTACCTGGCGCCAGGCGCGGGATGACGAAGTTGAACGAAGCGGCGACAAAGACGACCAGGAAAAACATGCTGATCCGCCGCACGAAGTAGCGGAGGTCAAGCCCGCGCATGAAAAAGCCCCTCCGGGGGTCAAAAGGGGGCCTTTCCGGCCCCCTTTGAAATCCCCCATTTGAGAAATCTATTGGGCCGGCTTCAGCTGGGTCAACACCTTCAAGAAGTGCTCCCAGTGGGCTGGCGGCTGGACGTAGTCGTTGTCCTGCGTCGGCCAGTTGGTCCAGTACGTCTGGTTGAATAGAAGGTACGACGGCGTCTGGACCAGCGGGATGTCGGGCAGCTCGTCGGCCCAGATCGCCAGGGCCTGCTTGTACAGGGGCATGACCTGTGGGTCGCCGATTGCCAGGTTGCCCATCTGGTCCATCAGCGCCGAGTACTGGTCGTTCGACCAGCGGCCCGCGTTACTGGTGTTGTCAACGTACTCGGTGCCCGCTGTGCCGATCGGGTTGACCCACGACTTGCTATAGCGGTTCATGCCGAACCACGGCTCGACGACGCTGCCGCAGCCGTCCCAGTCAGTAGCGGCTTGGAACTGGCCGCGCCCGTTCTGATCTCGGAAGATGCCCCATTCGATGAGGCGCAGGTTGGCGTCGACGCCGACAGTTTGCGGCGCGACGATGTCGACCGACAGGGTCGTGCCCTCCGGGCCGACGTAATGGCCCGAGCCGCTGTCAAGCTTGTAGCCCTGGCTTTCGATCAATTGATGCGCCTTGTCCGGGTTGAACTCGCCAACGCCCGCGGTGGTGAGTACTTCCTGGCCCCCGTCGATGTACGGCTGCATGGCCTTGTAGGTGGGGAAGATGAAATTGGATGTCGCACCGACGCCTTCGTTGACCACGTTCACAATCTGCTGGCGGTCCATGGCGTATGAGAGTGCATGACGCATGACCTTGTTGTCCCACGGGGCAATCGTGGTGTTCAGCGTGAGCATGCGCGGGCACGGGTCAACCCACCCCTGGGGGCCGTACGGTTTCAGGTTCGGGTTCTGCGCGACAAGCGCGTTCAGCTGGCTCGGAGTCTGCGGGCCGTCGACGTCGGAGTCGTTGCTCGCGAGCATCTGCAGACGGGTCCCGTCATCACCGACCCACGGCCGCCGAATCTCGAGCGGCGCCGGTAGTGGGAAGGCGCCCGTCCTGGCGCCCCACCAGTTGTCGTTGCGCTTGTAGTCAAACTCGGTCGACGCGAAAGTATCGACGACGTACGGGCCGCTGAAGATGGCTCCAGCTCCGTTGTTGTACGAGTACTTGAAGGTCACCGGATCCTGGCCCTGCCAGAGATGCTTCGGCACCGGAACGATCGCCTGCGACGTCGTGCCGGCCAGGTTTTCCATGACGAAGCGCGGGTTCGGACCCGTCAGCGTGAACTGGATCGTGCGGTCGTCGAGCGCCTGGACGGATTGGACCCACTGCTTGACTGCGCCGGACCAGTTGAGCTGCGGCGCGTACTGCTGCAGCATCTGGATGGTGAAGACGACGTCATCCGACGTCAGCGGCTGACCGTCGCTCCACTCGGTACCCGGCCGAAGCTTGACCGTCCACTGGGTCATGTCCGGGCTGTTGGTGTAGCTCTCCGCCAACCAGCCGTCGATGTTGCCCGTCTCATAGTTCAACATGAAAAGGGGCTCCATCAGGTTCTGGTTCATCCCCTGCAAGATGAAAGTGCCCGGGATGTACGGGTTCCAGATGTCTGGAGCCGGGATATTGACGTTTCCGGGAACGATGAGCGTGTCCTTACGGGCCACCTGACCCGCCTGGGCTTGAGTGGGCGCGGCGTTTGCCGGGGTCCCTAGCACTGGGCCCAGAACCAACGCGAAGACCCCAGCCTTGAACAGAACCGCCTTGAAGCGACCTTTGATCGCAGACACGCGATACCCCCTTAGCTCCGGTAGGGGCTAGCCCTACCAACTCGCCATGGTGAACATCCCGCCTCGTCCTATGCTCGGCCAGCGTATCCCAACCTCGAGTCGCACGCCAGCCACCGCGGCCCCGGCTACACTGCCGAAGGTGGGTCGCCTTCGCGTCGAGGGCACTCAAGGCACGGACGGAGGTCTGGATGGGCCTGAGCGTGGCACTCGTCGGCATGGGTCGTATCGGCAAGGTGCATTTACCGGCGCTCTCGGCCGCTCGCGGAGCCGAGGTCGTTGGCGTCTATGACCTGAACATGCAACTCGCGCGCGACCGCGCCGAAGCTGCCAATGTGCCACGCGTGTTCGCCAGCTGGGACGAAGTGCTGAACGATCCCGATGTGCAGTGTGTTGGCGTGCTGCTGCCCCATGATGCCCACGCACCGTACACAATTGAGGCGCTGCAGGCTGGCAAGCACGTGGTGTGCGAA
Organism: Chloroflexota bacterium; assembly: GCA_005883405.1. GTDB lineage: Bacteria > Chloroflexota > UBA6077 > UBA6077 > CF-72 > CF-72. Next base: position 9,997 of record VBGG01000286.1, read on the forward strand.
AAGCCTCTCGCGCCCACGCTGGCTGAGTGTGACCGCATGCTGGCTGCCGCCGCAAGCTCCGGTCGAAAACTCTTCCCCGTGCACAACCGGGTGTACAGCCCTGCAGTGGAAAAGATGCGCGAAATCGTGCAGCAGGATGGCATCGGCGAAATATTTCTCGCCCAGACGAACGGCTTCGAGGCACCGCCTACCGTCCAGACCTGGCTGGCCACGCCCCGCGGAGGAGGTGGCGTGTTGATGTCTCAAGCGGTGCATCCGATGTACGTCCTGCGCTGGCTGCTCGGGGATATCGCGCGGGTGAGCTGTCTGTTCGGCGACCGCAAAGTCGTCGACATGAGCGCCGAGGATCACGCCGTTGTGCTCCTGAAGTTTGCCAGCGGCATCGCCGCGGAGATGACGTGCACCTTTGGGGTCGCGCATGGACCTCTCGACCATTCCATCACATTGCACGGTCGCGACGGCTACCTCGAGCTGAGTCGTCAGCGCCTGCAGGCGATTGCGCCGCGCCTCTTTGGCGACACCGAGCTCCACGAGATTCCGCTGACGGAGACTGGTGCCAACGCGGCGTTCGGACGGATGTGGGAGGACTATGCTCGCGGCATCCTGGAAAACATGCCAACCCGCCAGACGGGCGAAGACGGCAAGCGCGCAGTCGAGATCGTCCAGGCAGCGTACCGCTCCAACGCAACGGGACGGACGATCGATCTGCCGCTTGGCGTCGACTGATGGCACGCTACAGGACGGCGATCATCGCCTGCGGCACCATTGCCCGTGTCCACGCCCGCGCTTGGCTGGCGGTGCGCGATCAACCCGTAACGCTTGGCGCTCTGGCTGACACGCATGCGGATGCCCGTCGCGAATTCGGCGACTTCTTCGGGATCCCCGAGGACAAACGCTACGCCGACTATCGCGAGATGCTGGACGCGGAACGACCCGATCTTGTTGACGTCTGCTCATGGCACCAACAACACGCCGAGATGGTCATCGCCGCCGCCGCGCGTCGACCGAAAGCTATCCTGTGTCAGAAGCCGATGGCGGTCGATCTCGGCGAGGCGGATGCCATGCTGACGGCCTGCGAGCGCAACGGTGTCAAGCTGATCATTGCCTACCAGCGACCACATCACGCGACGTGGCTTGCGGCGCGCGACCTCATTCGACAGGGCGCCATCGGCACGGTGTGTCAAGTTCAGATGGATGATGGCGGAAACCTGCTGAATACCAATTCACACAACATCCGCCTGGCGCTGTTCCTGCTCGACGAGCCGGAGGTCAAGTGGGTACTGGGCGCCGTCGAGCGGACCACCGACCGGGTAGAACGCGGCCTGCCCGCGGAAGATGCGTGCCTGGGACTGGTCGGTCTGGCCACCGGCGCCACAATCCTGATTCAGGGCAACCTTGTGCGCGGACTGGGCCAGGGCTGCCGCGTCATCGGCAGCGACGGCGTCATGGAGCTCGATACCACACGTCCGGAGGATTCCGAGATCGTCTCGGATGCTCCGATGTATATGCCCGAAGGTCCGTCTGCGCGCTACAACGCCGAAATCGGGAGGGTGCGCTACTTCAGCACGACGACCGGTGGCTGGGTGCAGGTCGAAGCCCCATGGCACGACGCGTGGGCGCATCAATGCCAGGAAGCCATCGACTGGGTGGACGGTCGCGTCGCGGAGCCCATAAGCCGCGCCGAGCGCGGCCGCGCGGTCCAGGAAATCATGATGGCGCTTTTCGAGTCCGCCCGGAAGAAACAACGCGTTTATTTGCCCCTGAAGACGCGTATCAACCCGCTACGTCTGATGGTGGAGCATGGCGACCTGCCGGTGGAATGGCCAGGCGTCTACGAGAGCCGAGCCCGCATCGTCCGCGGAGAGGGCATGTCGTGGCACGCCACTTCATGACTTTACGAGAGTGCGCCGCGGGTTCAGATCGCCAGCCGGCCCGTGGTGCGCAGCAAGGTTTCCTGCACCAGCAGTTCGTGCTCAGGTGGTCGATCCGGCGGGCGGATTCCCTGGACCACCTCCAGGAACGCGACGAGCTCCAGGTCGTACAGTCTTTGTCGTTGGACCGGCTCCAGATGCAAGACGCGCGCCGAGTCGTGGTCGGCCAGACGGAGGGTGCGGACTGGGTCGAACGGCTCCAGGATCGCGCTGCCGGCCGTGCCGTACACCTCGAAGCGGCGAGCGGCCGGCCGTGGCTCCATGGCGGCTATGTCAATGGTGGCGAGGGCCTGGTTGAACTCGAGAACTGCGACTGTATTGTCTGAGTACTCTGGGAGCTCGGAAGTGGCGACGTTCTGGAAGGCTGTCCGAATGCGAGTAGGCCGTCCCAGCAGCCACACGACCTGGTCGAGCACATGACCGCCCAGGTCATACATGATGCCACCCAGGTGGCGGCTCTGTTCGCGCCGCTCCGTCAGGTCCACATTGGTCGACATGTGCGCGCGAACAGCGAAGATCTGGCCGAGGTTTCCGATGTGCGCCAACTCGGCGATCCGCGCAAAACCGGGGCTGTAGCGGAACATGTACCCCATCTGGACGTGCAGCCTTCGTTCAGAGGCGTGGCGCATGACGCGCTGGAAGGCCAACCAATCGTCGCCGGCCGGCTTGTCGAACCAGATATGCTTGCCAGCGTCGATGGCGGCTCGAGCCAGGGGTAGGCTCTGGTGATTGCGCGCCTCGACCGCGACGGCGGCTACTGTCGGGTCCTCGAGGAGCGCTTCGGCTGAGGGCATCCAGCGCGCATCTGGGAACTGGTCCTTGGGGGCGGGGTCAGGATCGTAGATGCCGACGGGCTCGACGAGCGGGTTGGTGCACAGCGCCTGCCACTTGCCGGCGGCGTGGCCGTGGCGCGTGCCGAGCATGCCAATGCGCACGCGGCGTGTCACGTCAGAACTCGTCCAGGATACATGGCGTAGTCAAGCAGCGACTGGCGCGATCGACCCATCTCCCCCGTCCACCTCGCCTATCTCATCGCGCGCTCCTTCAGGCGGTCGATAATGAACCGATCCCGCCGGGCGCGGACCGCGTCGGCGTCTTTCCCGGACCAGTCATACAGCCCACGGCCAGTGCGGGCGCCCAGGTCGCCGCGAGCGACCCGTTCCTGCAGCAGCGCTGGTGCCTCGGCAAGATTGCACAGCTCCGCAAACAGGTAGCTATCAATGGCGAGCTGCATATCCAGCCCAATCATGTCGGCGTGCTCCAGCAGCCCGTACGCTGGGAAGCGCAAACCGGGTCCGGTCTTGATCGCGAGGTCCACGTCCTCGACGCTGGCAATCCCCTCCTGGACGATGTGAAATGCCTCCCGAAACAGCGCGTGCAGCAGCCGGTTCCCGAGCTGGCCAGGGACGTCCTTGAGGACGACGACCGTCTGTTTGCCTGCCCCATCCAGCAGCGAGCGCAGCCGCGCCACCGTCTCGTCGATGGTCCGCTCACCCTTGACGATCTCGACCAACGGCATCAGGTGCGCCGGATTCCAGAAGTGGGTTGTCGCAGCACGCCGCGGGTTCTCCAGCACCTCGGCGATGCGCGAGATCGGCAAGCCTGAGGTGTTGCTGGCGAAGATCGCGGCTTTCGGCGCCCGCAGGCGGGCGACTGGCATAGCCGAACGGGACGCGTCCATAGAACCAACCGTGCTCCGATCCGAGATGCGGCGATGGAGCAGCGCGTGAGTGATGGTGCGGTGCCCTGATCTGTGCTGGAGTCCGAGCCGCGCCTCCGACCCGACGTGCAGCTCTCGCACGAGTCCGCCGATCTGCTCGCGTCCCGGGAATTGACCGATGGTGCGGCAGGCACATAGACTCCGCCGCACCTTCGAACCTCGAAGTACCGCGAGTCGCAGGCAAAGAGGAAGAGGAGCCTAACGATGAAGCTGGGTCTGTTCAGCATGCCATGCCACCCGCCGCGGCGCCCTCACGCGCAGACGTTCGACGAAGACCTCGAGCTGCTCGTGCTAGCCGACCAGCTCGGCTACGACGAGGCGTGGATCGGCGAGCATTACACCAGCACATGGGAGAACATTCCGGCCCCCGACTTGCTGATCGCGCAGGCGTTCGCTTTGACGCGGAACATCAAGCTGGGCACCGGCGTGAGCTGCATTCCGAACCACAACCCGGCCCAGCTTGCCCACCGCATCGCCCAGCTGGACGTCATGGGCAAAGGTCGCTTCCTCTGGGGTGTGGGCGTCGGCGCCTTCCCGGGTGACGCGATCCTGTTCGAGATCCCACAGGACGGCACGCATCGCCGCGTAACCCACGAGAATGTCGAGGCCATCCTGCATGTTTGGGCACATGGCGAGGAGGGATTCTCGTGGAAAAGCGAGGAGCACCCTCGATTCAATTTCACGATCCCCGGCCACGAGGAATGGCGCGGGCTCGGGTTCCACATGAAGCCGTGGACCAAACCGCATCCGCCGATTGGCGTGGCCGGCTTCAGCCGCAGCAGCACGACCCTGCGCTGGGCGGGCGAGCACGGCTGGATTCCAATGAGCATTCACTTCGTGAACATCACCGACCTGCAGGGTCACTGGCGGGCGTACGAGGAGGAGGCGACGGCCAACGCGCAAACGCCACGTCGTTCCGAATGGCGTATCGCACGCGACGTGTATGTGGCCGACACAGACGAACAGGCGCGCCGCGAGGTGCTCGATGGCTCGCTTGCCTACGCGTATCGCCAATACTTCTTCCCGCTGCTCAAGTCATTCGGCCAGACATTCGTCTGGAAGGATGACCCGGATATGCGTGACGAAGACATCACCGTCGAGCACGTGCTCGACACACGCGGCGTGATCGGTAGTCCGGACACCGTCGCGCGCCAATTGCGCGAGCTCTACGCGCAAGTTGGTGGTTTCGGCGGGCTCCTGATGCTGTGCTACGACTGGGAGGGCGAGGACGGGCCGCGCTGGCGACGCTCGATGGAGCTCCTGGCCAAAGAGGTCATGCCCCAGCTGGCGGATCTCACCGGCGAGCCAGCGGTGGCAGCGGCCGCCGCCACTACTACAGGTGATTGACCACGATATAGAAGATCAGTCCGACCAGGAGGACCGGGAATCCTATGCCGAACAGAACGATCGTAAGCGGCTGAACGAGGAGCACGATTCCCAGGCCCATCGCGACCAGGCCGGCAACCTCGAGTCGCTCTTTATAGCGGCGCATCAGAAAATGGCACGCTCCGTCTGTGCGTCGAACAGATGCATCTTGTCGTGGTCCGGCTGCAGCCACACTCTGTCGCCAATGCGCAAGCGGAAGTTCGGCAGCGTTTTGGCTTTGATGATCTGCTCGCCGAGCTTCAGGTCGAACAGATTGACATCGCCGAGCGGCTCCATCACGTATACCTCGCTGGGGATACGGTCCTGCCCAGGCTCGGTGTAGAGCGCGATGTCCTCCGAGCGAATGCCGAACGTAAAGGTGTTGCCGGTGGCTCGCTCCCGGATGGCGGTCGCCCAGCGGTCATCGACCGGCAGCGCAAACGCCCCATCGGCCAGAAAGAGGCTCGGCTCGGCGCCGTCGCGGTATTCGGCGGGAACGAAGTTCATCGCCGGCCTGCCCACGAAACCAGCCACAAACAGACTCGCCGGATGGTTGTACACCTCGTCCGGCGTACCGATCTGTTCGATCCCTCCTTGCTTCATCACACCGATTCGATCGCCCATGGACATCGCTTCAACCTGGTCATGCGTCACGTAGACGGTGGTCGCGTTCAGGTCCTTCTGCAGGCGCTTGAGCTCGGCGCGCATCTCCGAGCGGAGCTTGGCATCCAGGTTGGTCAGCGGTTCGTCCATCAGGAACACCTTCGGCCGCCGCACCATCGCCCGTCCAAGCGCGACGCGCTGCTGCTCTCCGCCCGATAGTTGACGCGGCCGACGCTGCAGCAGGTGCTCGATGCGCAACACTCGTGCGACCTCGTTCACCCGCCGCTGGACCTCGTTTCCAGGCATGCGCCGCGCGTGCAGCGGGAAGGCGATGTTCTCGCCCGCGCTCATGTGCGGGTAGAGCGCGTAGAACTGAAAGACCATGGCAATATCGCGCACGGCGGGGCTCAGGTTGTTGACGACCGTGTCACCGATACGGATGGTGCCGCCCTCCGGTCGTTCAAGACCGCTGATGCAGCGAAGCGTGGTCGTCTTGCCACAGCCGGAGGGTCCGAGAAAGACCATGAACTCGCGGTCCTCGACCTGCAGGTCCAGGTCGCGTACGGCGACCACATCGCCGAACTTCTTCGTCAGCTTTTCAACAGTGACCCTGGCCACCGAGCTACCTCCCCGCTTAGCGGCGCACGGCGCCGAAGGTCACGCCACGCAGCAGGTGATTGCGCACCAGAAACGTAAACACCAGAACCGGTAACACGAACAGCGTCGACATCGCCGCGATGATGCCCCAGTTGATCCCAGCGCTGGTCTGTGACTTTGAGGCGATGAACGATGGGACCGTCTGCGCATACGGTTCGCTGTTCAGGATGAAGGCGAATGCATATTCGTTCCAGGCAACGATGATGCAAAACACGGCGGTTGCCGCAATCCCCGGCCATGCGTTAGGCAGCGTGACTCGGAAAAACGCCTGGATACGCGGATAGCCGTCCAACATGGCGGCATCTTCGTACTCGTGTGGTATTTCGTCGAAGAAGCCCTTCATCATCCATACGACGAACGGCAGATTCACCGTGGTGTACAGCAGCGTGAGACCCAGGTGCGTTCCCTTCAGCCCTAGCTGGGTGAACATCAGGAACACCGGAATGATGATCACGACGGGTGGCAGCATGCGGCTGGAAAGAATGTAGAACATGATGTCCGATTTGCCTGGAATCCGGAACCGTGCCATCGCATAGGCAGTCAGCGTTCCGAAAAACACCGCCAGCACCGTGCTGCCGCCAGCAATGATGATGCTGTTCAAGAGCCTGCCCAGGTATTCGCCGGGCGTGCCTGCCTCCGTCTCGCCGGTGGTCAGGCCCAGGATGCTGCGATAGTTGTCCAGGTTCGGCGTGAACTGGAACAGGTGCAGTGGTATGGACGACAGGATCTCCGGCTTTGTTTTGAAAGAAGCCAGCGTGATCCAGTACATCGGAAACAGAAAGAAGATGATCGCCAACGCCAGGCCAATGCCGATAAGCGTCGCGCGTGTGATGCGCACCCAGAGTGTGTCGTACATGGTCTAGCGATTTGTCGCCCGGGTCAGGTAGCGGATGTACACGTTTGTTAGCGCGATGATCAGCACCAGGACAATGTAGGCAAAGGCCGATGAAAGACCGGTGTTGTGCTCAGGAAACGCGAAGTGGTACAGCCGCGTGGTGATGGTCTGCGTGGCTTCTGCGTCGGCCGTCATGATGCGCGGGTACTCGAACACGCGCACCGCGTCCATGGTGCGGAAGATCAGCGCGATCAACAGCAGCGGCCACACCAGCGGCAACGTGATGTGTCGAAACTTGAACCAATCGGAGGCCTGATCCACTTCGGCAGCCTCGTACAGATAGCGCGGCACCGCGGACAGACCCGCCAGCGAGATCAGCAGCATGAACGGAGTCCACTGCCAGATATCGACGATGGCCAACGAGACCAGCGAAATTTTCTGATTGGCCAACCATTCCACCGGCGGGAAGCCAAGCGCCTTGATGTAGTAGTTCAGCGCTCCCCACTGCGGCTCGTACATTTGTTTCCAGAATGACGCGGCGATCACAGGCGACAGCATCATCGGCAGCAGCATGGCTGTCGTCAGCAGGCCACGACCTGGAAAGCTTCGATTCAACAGCAGTGCGATCCCGAAGCCCAGGATGAACTCGGCGCCGACGGCCATCGCCACGTATTTCGCCGTGGTGATAAACACCGCCCAGATGTCTTCGTTGGCCAGCACCCGCGCGTAATTCAGCGTGCCCACAAATCTGGGCTCGACATTGGTCGTGAAGTCGTAGCGGGTAAAGCTCAGTCCCAGCGACCAGATCAGTGGAAACACTCCGATGAGCACCAGCAGGGCCATCGTCGGCAGAGTGAACAGAAACGCCATCCAGCCGTCGCTGGGATTCCAGCTGCGTACGGCGGCTGGCTCTGCCTCCGCCAGAGTGTCGTGGTGTGCCGTCTGGGACCGAGCAATCTCCGTCACGTTATCTAGGCATATCCGGCATCTTCAAGAATGGATTGCTGGCCCTTGGCGATCTTGTCCAGTGCCTCCCTGGCGTCGGTCTGGTTGACCACCGCCGCATTGAGGGTCTTCTCCTGCAGATCGAGCATCCTGGCGTACTCAGGCAGGTTCCAGAAGTCGCGCAGCAGTGGCAGCGTTTCCTTGAAGGTCTGATTCCATGGCTCGTAGCTAACGAACTCGGGGCTGTTGAGGATCGTCACATTCGCGGTCAGTGCACCCGCCTGGGCCCACTTCTTCTGAACCTCCTGCGTCTGGAACCACTTGACGAAGTCGAGCGCCGCGTCCTTGTTCTTGGAATAGCTGGAGATGTGGATGCCCATACCGCCCAGGTGCGCGACATGCGCCTTTGGACCAGCCGGAACGACGCCCCAGATGATCTTATCGGCCACCTTGGACGCCTTCGGATCGACCAGGCCGGCGTGGAAGGCAAACCAGTTGATCGCTTGTGCCACCTGGCCTTGTGCCATGGCGTTGTTGACTTCGTCGAACCACCAGTTTCCAGACCCGGGCGGCGAGACCCTGTACAGCTTCTGCATCCACTGCAGCGCCCCGACGCCAGCTTCGCTGTTGATAAAGCCGTCAGTCTTGGCCTTGCCATCCCACAATTCGCCGCCCCACGACCACAGGATCTGATTGAAGTTGCAGGTGATGGCGTCATATGCAGCGGCGAAGTGCATGGCCGTGCCATACAGCCCCTGCTCGGGCCGATTGAAGAACTCGGCGATGTCGTAGTACTCGTCCCAGTTCCTGGCGGGCGCCAGATCGCGGTTGTACTTGGCCTTGAATGCCTGCTGCTCCTTGGCGTCCTGGAACAGGTCCTTGCGCACGACATACGCCAGCGCGTCCTGCTCGCACGGCAGGCCGTACAGCTTGCCCGAGCCCTGCGGGAATTCGCCGTAGGAGGTGAGACTCGGCGGGTTGATGTCCTTCAGGTTGATGTTCTTCTGGGCGTAGTCGGTGATCTCGACGATGTGGCCGCCCGCCACGCCTTCGCCGATCCACTGGCTATCCAGGATGGGGAAATCCGCACCACCCTTGGCGGCAAACTCGGTAAAGATCTTGTCGTGCCACTGCGTGGCGCCAACCAGGTCGCCCTGGATTGACCAGCCGCCGACCTTGACGTAGTCCTTGCCCAGATCGTTCAGCAGGCGCGCCGGTAACCAGTCAAACCAGGAGAACGTCAGGGTGCCCTTCTGGGCGACCGCCGGAGCGGTCGTAGCCGCCGCGGCGGCCGGCGCACTGGTGGCCGCGGCCGCCGGTGCCGTCGTTGGAGGCGCGGCTGGCGCGGTGGTTGGCTTCGCCGCGGGCGCCGCCGGCGGCGGGGCGGCTGTCGGCTGAGCCGGTGCCGGTGCGGCACAGGCGGCCACCCCGATTGCCGCGACAGTGCTCGAGAAGATCGACAGGAACTGTCGGCGGTTGACACCACTTGGACGAGAAATCATGCACCTCTCCCCCCGCTCATGCGGGAACGTCCCGACTATTCGGCTGTCAACGATTGATGCGTGGACGTAACCTGAGAGGTCAGGCTCGTCCCAGATCCCCGTTTCATGCGCTTACGCGCGCCCCGTGAGCGTAGTCGCGCCCGCCGAGACGGGTCAAGACGGAACAGGCGACGTATCACACAATGGCCACAGGGTCGATCATCGAGCCAGTGGTGCCGACGATCCTGGTCAAGGCATCGAGGCCACGGAAGCCCGCCACATCCAGCAGCACGCCGCGAGTGACAATGGACGGCAACTTCGATCCATCGCCACGCGTCGGACCGAAGTCGCCCAGGTGCTGGTCGGCGGTCGAGCCGCCATACCAGCGCGCCTCGGCTCCAAGCGTCATGTGCGCAAGCGCGTCGATGTGGGCGCCCGAATGCATCGACCCGGACACGACTTCGGACATGTAACCAGGCCGATCTCGTTGTGTGGGCCCCACGGTTTGTCGCCACCGACGCGCAAGCCGCGCGGCGTCCTGTACGCGTGTACCTGGAACGGCGGATGACCCGGAAACGGTCGACAATCGGCCCAATCTCGGCCGGATCGACCGCGATCGCCGTCACCGGACCTGCCCGGCCGCTTCGATCCAGTTGACGATGCGCTCGGGTGTCATGGGCAATTCGTTAATTCGCACCCCGAATGGACGCAACGCGTCTTCGACGGCGCTCGCCAGAGCGATCGGCGCGACCATTCGCCCGCCTTCGCCGCCACCTTTCACGCCGTACTCCGTGAATGGCGAGGGTGTCTCTTCGTGGAGGACGCGCACCTGGGGCACGTCGTGCGACGTGGGGAGCAGGTAATCCATAAAGGTCGACGTCGCCAGTTGGGCGTGCTCGTCGTAGACGTATTCCTCGAGGAATGCCGCGCCGATGCCCTGCGCGATGCCGCCCACAACCTGGCCTTCAAGCAACTTGGGGTTCATGACCGTGCCGCAGTCGCTCACTGCCAGATAGGCCAGCACCGTGACCAGGCCCGTGAGCGGATCGACCTCGACAACGGGTACGTGGCAGGCGTGGGAGACGATCGGATAAAAGGCGCCCAGGTCCTTTCGGTCGTCGGACGGCTTGGTTGCGTACGGATGATCGTAGGTAAAGGTTGCCGCCAGGCCGCTTTCTTCCGCCTGGGGGATATCCAACTTGAACAGGTGAGCCTTGAGGGCGATATCGCCAATGCCTAGCGCGCGCGTCGGCGCACCCTTCACCTGAACCTTCCCCTCGCGTAACTCGAGATCGGTCGCGTCGGCCTCCAGCAGGTGCGCGGCAATACGGAACATCTTGTCTTTGACGCGCCGCGACGCACCCCGCGCCGCCCCGCTGAGCATGACCGTCAGCCGGCTACCACCAGGTCCGGCAGAGAGCGCACCCGACTGGGAGTCGGCATAGTCGATCGCCACGTCCGATGGATTGATGCCGAACTCTTCGGCGACCACCTGCGACACGACCGTGCCCGGACTGTTGCCCCAGAACGGACAGCCCACAGTCGCCAGGAAGCCGCCGAATGCGTCGATGCTGAGTTTGACGCTCTCAGGCGTGCTGGTGAGCGGGAACGGCGGCTTGTCATACCAGAACCACCACTCGGTTGCGCTGTATGTGCTGCGTTCCTGGCAACTCGCCAGTCCAATACCGATGTATCGACCTTCAGCGCGCAGCCGCTGCTGCTCCTGACGCCAGCGCGCCAGGTCACCCTCGGCCAGGGCGCGGTCAAGGACGCGCGCGTAGTTGCCACTGTCATAGACGTTGCCGGCCGGTGTCTTGTATGGGAACTGCTCGGGTCGAATGAAGTTCTTGCGCCGGAGCTCGGCACCATCCATGCCCATCTCGTCGGCGGCCGCGTCGACCAGACGCTCGAGCGCGAAGTTGCCAGGATCGGCGCCGGCGCCTCGGAAGAACCCCTGCTGGACCTTGTTGGTCAGCACGCACTTGACGCCGTACTCCAGACTGCTGATGCGATACGGGCCAGTGGGCTGCGATAGTGCGTTGCCGTGCTGCCCTTGAGCGAACTGGAAGTAGGCGCCGTAATCGTCGACGATCTCGAGACGCAAGCCGAGAAACGTGCCGTCCTCAGCCACCGCAAGCTCCGCGTCGTAGAAGCGATCCGGGCCTACGTTGTCGTTGGCGGCCAGGTTGTCGACGCGATCCTCGATGAACTTGACCGGACGACCGGTGGCTTTGGTCAACGCGCCGGCGATGGCGAAGCACTTGGTGATCAGGTGCTTACTGCCAAAGCTGCCGCCGACCAGGCAGGGCTGCATCTTCAGCCGGTTGGTAGATACCTTCAGTAGTTGAGCAAACACCCACGGGATGTAGTTGTACATGTTGGTGTTCGACCACACCGTCATGGACTCCACGAACGGGTCGAAGCTCGCGACGACGCCGGCCGTCTCGATCGGCTGGGCGCCCATGCGATGCCAGCGCAGCTTTCGCTTGACGATGCGCGCGGCACGCGCGAAGTCGCCATCCACATCACCGAAGCGCAGCGTCCGCTGGAACACGACATTGTTGTCGAGCGTTTCGTGCAGTTTCGGTGCGTCAGGCTGCATCGAGTCGAACGGATTGCTCAGCGCTGGCAGCACGTCATACTCGACCTGAATCTGCTGACAGGCGTCCTCCGCCGCATAGCGACTCATTGCCGCTACCGCCGCGACCGCCTCGCCGACGAAGCGCACGCGCTCAGTGGCAATCGCGTGCTGCACGACCGGCTCGGCGCAGAAAGCAGGCATCGGTGAAACGTACTGGAGTGCCTCCGGTCCGGTCAGGACCGCCACCACGCCCGGAATCTTTCTGGCGGCACTGGTGTCGATACTCCTGATGCGCGCATGCGCATGCGGGCTCCGCAGGACTGCTGCGTGCAGCATGCCCGGCAGCTTGATATCGTCGACGAACGTGCCCCGCCCGGCCAGAATGCGCGGGTCTTCGCGGCGGTTGACACTCTTCCCAATCCAGGTGCGTTCTTGGACTGCCATGCTGGAATAGCCTCCGTCAGGCTGACGCGACGGGTGTGCCGACAGCCGCACCCATCCTCTGCGCGGCCGACTGGACCGCGCGGACGATGTTCTGGTAGCCGGTGCAGCGACACAGGTTGCCCGAGATTGCTGCCCGGATCTCATGTTCAGTCGGGGCGCCGTTTGCTTGCAAGAGCTCGTACGTGGTCATCAGGAAACCGGGCGTGCAAAAGCCGCACTGCAGGCCGTGCTCCTCCCAGAAGGCGGTCTGGATCGGGTGCAGCGACCCATCCGCCGCCGCCAGCCCCTCGACCGTCATGACGCTCCGACCGTTGGCCTGAATCGCGAATAACAGACACGAGCGGACCGACTCACCGTCGAGCAGGACCGTGCAAGCCCCGCACACGCCATGCTCGCAGCCGAGGTGCGTGCCGGTGAGTCCGAGATCCTCGCGCAGGAAGTCTGCCAACAGCCGGCGGGGTTCCACCAGCGCCTCGTGCGGCGTGCCGTTGACTGTAACGCGGATGACCAGTTGCATATCGATCAGGCTCCTGCTCGTTGGGCTGCCAACTCGACCGCACGACGGACTACGACTGCCGCCAGCTTGCGGCGATACGCGGCCGACCCGTGGATGTCGCTGGGTGGATCGATCTCGTCCACCACCCGTTGTGCGGCGTCGACCAGACCGGATCCGCCGGGCACCTCACCCACCAGCGCCTCCTCGACCCGCCTGGCGCGCACCGGACCAGTGCCGACGCCGCACAGCGCGATGCGGACCCGATCGCAGCGGCCGCTTGCGTTGAGCGTCACCAGCGCGGCGGCACCACAAATGGCGAAGTCGCCGGAGCGCCGCGCCACCTCGACGAACGCGTTACCGGTGCGTGGCGGCACACCCGGTACGTGGATCTCGGTCAACAGTTCATCGGGCTCGAGCGTCGTCGTCAAATAACCGCTGAAGAACTCCGCCGCCGGCACAGAGCGCTCGCCCCGCGGGCCACGGGCAAGGAAGGTCGCCTCGAGCGCGAGCATCGCCGCCGGCAACTCGGCGGCCGGATCGGCGTGTGCCAGGCTGCCGCCAACGGTGCCGCGATGACGAATGGCCGGGTGACCGATCAGCGCGCTGGCCTCGGCCAACAGAGGCAGCCGCTGACGTACCAGGTCGGCCCCGCCCAGGACGCTCTGGCGGACCAGCGCGCCCACGCTCAAGCCGCCGTCCCAGGCCTGCAAGCGGCCAAGCTCGTCAAGCCCATTGATGTCGACGAGCACCTCGGGCGACGCGAGCCGCAGGTTCATCAGCGGCACCAGGCTCTGACCGCCGGCCAGCACCTTGGCAGCGCCGCCATAACGGCTCAAGCTGTCGACGGCTTCGTCGAGCGAGCGCGGAGCAACGTACTCAAAGCTCGATGGTTTCACATTCGTCCTCCCGTCGGAACCCCCGCGGACAGAGCCGACAGTGTTCCCCTTTCCGCGATAGCTGTCAACGAGGCCTCGCGGATGCACTGGCTGGTACCCTGGGAGCGGTCCCGTCAGCCGGGACAGGGAGAGGAGCGACGAATGCACACGCGCCAGTCAGAACTTGAGTTCCTTTCTGCCTGCTTGCCTGAGGCGAGGTTGTCGAACGTGTGCCGTACTCTCAAAGGTCACGCCGCTCGGCTGGTGTTTACCGCGGCATTTGCGTTGGCGCAATTGCTGGGCCCCTTGTCCACGACGGCAGCCCGCGCTGCGCCTGCCCTCGAGGCACCGGACTCAGCGTCAAGCCAGCAGGACTTCGGTACCAACGTGCTGATCTTCGACCCCAGCATGTCGACGGCCACGATCCAGGCCGTGGTGGACGCGATCGCTGCCCAACAGGTCTCCAACCAGTTCGGACCTCAGCGATACGCGTTGCTCTTCAAGCCCGGCACCTATGGATCCACCGCTGCGCCCCTCAACTTTGATCTTGGTTATTACACGGCGGTGGCGGGTCTGGGCCTCTCCCCGAATGACGTCGTCATCAACGGGTCGATAAATGTCCGCAACCAGTGCCTTGGCCCCAATAAGACCAATTGCATCGCCCTCGTCAACTTCTGGCGATCGTTGGAGAACCTGACCATCACCGTGTCCAACCCGCTCGGCTGCCAGCATGGCGAATTCTGGGCGGTGTCGCAGGCGGCACCGATGCGTCGGGTCCAGGTCAACGGGTTTGCCACGCTGATGGACTTTTGCAGCGGTCCATCATTCGCCAGTGGCGGGTTCATCGCCGATTCGCAGTTCACCGGCAGCACCATCGTCAACGGCTCACAGCAGCAATGGCTGGTCAGGGACAGCGTGCTCGAGGGTTGGACCAATGGCGTCTGGAACCAGGTGTTCGCGGGCGTGGTGGGGGCCCCCGCCCAGTGTTTCCCCAAGACCGGCTCATGCAGCGGGCCCTACACCACACTTGCAACCAGCACGGTGACACGCGAGAAGCCATTTCTGTACGTGGACTCCGCTGGCGGATACAACGTCTTCGTCCCGGCGGTGCGCCGCAACTCCAGCGGCACGTCGTGGGGCAACGGGCCGGTGGCTGGGAGATCCATCCCGATCGACGACTTCTTCATCGCCAGGCCCAGCGATGACGAAAATGCCATTAACCGTGCTCTGGCGCGCGGGCAGAATCTGATCCTCACGCCTGGCGTCTACTCGATCGATAAAACAAT
>VBGG01000287.1:0-1280 GCA_005883405.1 Chloroflexota bacterium
CCGATCAACTTCAGCCGTTTGCTGTGGCCTATCACGTGACCCAACGGAAGGCCAAGCTGCAGGACGTCTTGATCAGAGGAACGCGCTACACGGTGCTGCTGGGAATCCTTCCGTGCGCGGTTCTAGGCGTATTTTCCGAGCCCATCACCCGCTTCTGGCTCTCGGGTGCGCTGGGATCGGACTACCGATTGGCGGGGCATGTTCTTGCTGGCTGGGTGATCGTGGAGCTATTAACGACAACTGCTGGGGGGGCCCAGTGGTCGATCTTCTTTGCCGTCAATAAGCTCCGATTCCTCGCATGGTCGCAGGTCCCGCTTACAGTTTTCAACCTAACGGTGTCGATAATTCTTGTCGCATGGACATCGGTTGGATTGCTTGGTGTGGTGATTGGCACAATAGTCCTCGCTCTGATTCGTCGGCCGATGCTCATCATCTATGCCGCCCGCGCATGCGGCCTTTCCACGAGAACCTATCTCGTGGAAGCGTATGCGCGTCCAGCGATAGTCCTCGTGATTCTCGGAGCAGTGGCAAGCTCATGGCTGCGGCTCGGTTTGGCGGAGTCGGTCCTAGGCCTGCTCGCAGGTGCTGCGGCCACGACGTTCGCCTGGCTCCTATCGGTCTGGTGGCTCGGCTTGACAGCGAACGACCGCCGTGACGCCCGGTTGATGCTGAATGAATCACCGGCCACTCTCGACATCCTCGGCCTCCGGCGCGGGGTGCTACGTCGACGGGAATAAGACAGGGGTTGTTATGAGGCAAGCGATTGGATCGGTTCATCCGCGATTTCTTTCGCGGCATTCGATACGCCGATATGATGGAGCAGAGGACCCGTTACTCTCCGCAGCACCGCGCCGAGGACGCGGATCTCAGCGCCGCGTGCCGCGTGGCCGTCGGAAGTACCCCTTCCAGAATCCGCACGCGTATCCAACGGCCGCGCAGCACTGCAACCAACGCTCGAGCGTCTCGGGCCGTCGCCGCACGGCCGCCGCGACCCACCGCGCAAGGTGACGCGCCATCCGCGCGTGCGTTCGAACGGCACCGGGTAGCTCACCGCTTCGGCTCAGTCGTTGTACGAGCGCCTCTCCCTCCGCTCGGTCAAAGGCGAAACGGCCGAAATAAGCAACGCGCATCCGATCCGGTCCGATGCGGTGCGATACGATGAGTCGCGGATCGTAGACGACTCGGAATCCCGCGTCGAGCGCTCGGCGAACGAGGTCGGACTCTTCACCGCGGTACAGCTTGCGCCCCACGACGCCGCGCTGCGTGTTGAAGGCGCCAAC
>VBGG01000287.1:1455-3034 GCA_005883405.1 Chloroflexota bacterium
ATATCCGCGCAGGTATCAGCCATGACGGTGGCAATGGTGGAGACCCAATCGCGAGCGGGATCGACATCGTCGTCGGTGAAGCCGACAATCTCAGCTTGGCTGTTCGCCAGTCCCGCATTTCGCGCGTGGCTGACGCCTTGCTGCGCAACGAAGAGGTATCGAACCCGGATTCGAGCTCTCCCAATGAAGTCTTGGACTGCCGACCTCGTCCCGTCGCGGGAGTTATTGTCGACGACGAGCAGTTCCCACGCCAGGCTGTCCGGAGCCACTTGCCCGTCAAGGGCGTCCAGCGTGAGACGCAGTGATGAAGCGCGGTTGAAGGTGGGGATGACGATGGAGACGTCGGGCCTAGATCTCATAGCCGTCTGCGCCTTCGAGACTGTCATAGATCGCGCCGCATGGGGTAGACTTACGGACCGGCGGCGTGTATGCAAGCGCAGCGGGTTTTTGCGATTGGTCTCGACGGGTTGGAAGGGACGTTCGCCGACCGCCTCATGGCGGCGGGGGAGATGCCCGCCTTAGCGGAACTCCGCAAGCGCTCCGCGTGCTTTCGGCTCGACCACGGCGCGGCACAGCGGACTGGATTGGGCTGGGAGCACTTCGCGTCGGGTTTATCGCCTGAGGCAGCCCAGCGCTGGGCTGCCATCGAGTTCGATCCCGCGACGTATCGCACGTGGCAGGAAGGGGCGCGATTCGTCCCCTGGTGGGCTGCTCTCGATCGCCGTGTCGTCGTGTACGACACGCCCTACGTCGACTTCCGGCGGGCTCCGGCCACGAAGGGCATCATCGGCTGGGGCGCGCACGATCCGGGGACGGCGGCCGCCGGCCGCCCACAGGGAATCCTGGCGGAGTTCGTCGGGCGATTCGGCCGCTATCCGTCGGAATGGACGTACAAGACGCCATGGCCGTCGGCGGCTCAAGCACGCACGATGGGTGAGGTCCTCAGCGGTGCCGTCGAGACGCGCACGCGCGCGGCGCGATGGCTGGCGACCGAGCGACTTCCCGAGTGGGATTTGTTCATCGTCGTCACGGGCGAGGCGCATGGCAGCGTCGAGGGGCTCTGGCACGGCGTCGACCGCGGCCACCCGCTGCATAGGCATCCATCGGCGCAGCCTGCGGGTCGGGCACTCCTCGATGTGCACCGCGCTCTGGACCGCATGATCCGGGAGCTCATGCAGTCGGCTGGCGATGCGACGATCGTCGCGTTCACCATGGGCGGCATGGGGGCCAATCACTCCGACGTTCCTTCCATGGTCCTGCTGCCGGAGCTGCTCTACCGCCACGCATTCGGACGACCGCTGCTCACGGTGCCGTCCAAGTGGATGGAGTCGCCGGGCCAGGTGCCGATCCTGGACGAAGACGACGACTGGGTCGCGCTCGGTCGAACCTGGGTACCGCAGGACTCGCATGCGAGGCAAGGAAGTCTTGAGCAGGCGGTGCGCTCCGTTGTGAAAGGCCGGCCCAGGCTGCGCGCCGGTCTCAACGAGATACGCGCGGCGGTAAGATCGTTTCTTGCTGGCAGCGCGCCCATCAAACTGAGTCTCGACTGGCAACCTGCGCAGCATTACCAGGATTACTG
>VBGG01000289.1:0-24846 GCA_005883405.1 Chloroflexota bacterium
TCGGCCGCTGATACCTCCACACAGTCCGTTAGAGTTCGGTGAGACACGGTCGCGTGAAATCAAGCGCTCTAGCCGGTTCCCGCAGCGGAGTGAACCGTCTTACGAGCGCGGCCAGCACGTACGCGGGGGGTCGCCGCGGGAAGGAGCGCGCAGCGAGCTTGCGAGCGGAGCAGCGACTGGCGGCGGGGGGCCGCAGGCTCCCCCGACCCGGACGCGTTACCGTGCTCCCCCGACCCGGACGCGTCGCTAAGACAAGCGACTCTAGCGGGCGCGATAGATCGCGACGGGTCCTGAGCGGAAGGCGAGGGGGAGGGTGCCGTCGAAGCGGGTGGTCACGGCTTCGCCGTAGACGCGACGCTCGACGTCGGAGACGACCACGTAGCGCACGTTGTAGCGCTCCAGGATCAGGCGGATCGCGGCCACGTCGGCGTCGCGGTAGAGCAGGGCCAAGTCGGTCTGGCGTACGCCCAGCTCGGGCAATGGCCCGCGCCATTGCAGCTCATGGCCCGCCCAGCCGAGGACGGTGGCCGCGCCCGAGTACGTCGCCATGGCTGCCGCCGCCGTGTCGTACTCGTCGCCCAGGCCTTCGGCGATGACGACCCGCCCACCGGTCGAGCTCTGGTCGGACAACCAGCGCACCGCGGCGCGGTCGTCCCCTCCGAGGAACGCCGTGCCGTCCAGCGAAGGCCCGCCTGGCGGCTGCTCAGTCAGACGTGTAGCGATCGCCGTCAGCGGATACACCATGCCGGCCGCCAGAAACACAAGCGCAAAGAAGGCGACGATCCAGCGGGCACGCAGCGCGAAGCGGCCGACCAGCGCCAGCCCCACACCTCCCGCGAGACCCGCCAGCAGCCACGCGTTCTCGTGGAACTTGAACACCGTATTCATCCGCGAGTGAAATACGTCGTCGAGAAAGATCACCTCGACACCCAGCAGCACCGCCGCCGCGAAGGCGCCGATTCCGACCAGCATCGCCGCGGGCGGATCGAGTCGGTCGACGACACCAGGCCAGGGCAACAGCACGCCCAGCAAAGCCACGAGGAGGCCGAGCGTGGGCTGGCCGAGGATCGCCAGCGTCACCCCGACGACCGCTCCACCGCCAGCCACCAGCCAGCCGCGGCGGTCGCCGATACACCAGCGGCTGAACAGGCCCAGTGACGCCAACAACACGATTGCCCAGCCAAACAGCACCAGCAGCGAAGCGAACGGCGTCCGGTCGCGGACAATGCCCAGGCCGAGCGGGGGGCCGCCATAACCGACGAAATACGGCGCAAACAGCACCGCGCCGACGAACGGCGTCGCCACAGCGGCTACCCAACGCCACCGCCACACACAGGAGCGGGCGGCGTAGAGGCTCACGCCGATATACAGCAGCCAGAACGGCGCGATGTCCCAGGTGTTCATCACCAGCAGACCGCCCAGGGCGATCGCCGCCAGGCCCTGCGTCCATGCCGAGCGGAGCGTCGCCGCACGGCTGAGCGCGTGCGCGGCCGCCACGGTCAGCACGAGCAGCTCGAACGGCAAGGCGACAAAGTGCGGGTGCAGGTCGCTCAGCAGTGCGGAGAAGAATGGGAACTCATCGATGCCGTCGGGCTGCAGGTTGGGGATGATTCGGGAGGCGTGGAACCACCAGAAGCTGTTGGTTGGCGGCCATACTCCCTCCGCGATGCTGTCGGCGAAGTGGGCGATGCCGAGCGTCTGGCCGGCGTCCGGGCTGAGGACACCCCGCGAGACCAGGAACTCGAAAAAGGTCTCGAGATTGCCGCAGAACAGCGCCAGCAAGGTGGCGAGCGCGGAGCCCGCCGCGGCCCAGACCGGCGCCGCGCTCGCGGCCCGTGCCAGGCTCCACGCCAGCGACGCAAGCCCAACCATCGCCAGCGCGGGCACCGTGGCCGCGGCCAGGTTGTAGGCCACGCCAGGCGCCACGCCGCTGAGCTTCCCAGCACAGGCCAGAACGAAGTAGCCGAAGTAGTAGTAGGGGACGCCGAAGCCGGCCAGCCACGTGTCCTGCGTCGGCAGACTCTGCGCGGCCATGAAGCCGTTCAGAAAGGCCATGTCCATCGGCTTCTCGGTCGCCGCCACCGCCGGGTTGTGGCTGCGCAGGACGCCGAAGAGGACCAGGCCGGCCAGGAACACGGCCTCCCACGCGAGAAGCAAGCTCCGTCTGGCGCGTGCCCATCGCAACACGCGCTCGTAGCCGTTCGAAGACCGCCACTCCCACAGCCAGGCAGTCACGCCGACGGCAAGCGTCGCCACCAGCAGCGTGACCCGCGTGAATGGCAGCGGGGTAAGCATGCACAACAGCCAGACCAGCCATGCGATCCCCAGTAGTCCGGCGGCTTTGCTCGCCGCCCAGCCGCGGTCTTCGAGCGGCTCGAGCGCGCGGGCCACGAGCGGCCATGCGGCGAACCCTGCGACCTGGACGACGACGTACCAGGTGAGGGCGTCCCTCATCTCTGAGTCGTAGCGAGCGCTGGATCTCCCACGGGCGAGCCGCGCGCGCCAACGCCCGCGAGTACATCGCCGAGCGTGTAGCCACCCGTCCACAGGGCGATCACGCCGACGATCACCAGCGATCCGTATGAAAGCGCGTGCGTCAGCACCGCCATTCCCAGGGCGGTGGCCGGATCGACACCGAACTGCTCCAGCGCGAGCACCGCGGCCGCGTGGTACACGCCGACGTAACCAGGGGACGACGGCACGGCTTGACCAGTGCTGGTGAGCACGATCAGGAACACCAGCGCGGACAGCTCAGGCTGAAGCCCGACGGCCTGCGCGCCGCCCCACGCGCTTCCGAACGCAAATGACCAGGTGATGGCCGTCCAGCCGAGCAGCGGGATCCACAGCCCTGGCTTTCGCAAGGAGTCCGTGCCCTCTGCGAACTGTGTGGCGGCGTGCTCGAGCCGCAGGCGGCGTCCCAGCCCAAACGGCAAGTGGTGCTCGACCAGACTGACCACCTTCAGCGTTGGCTCGCGCCACACGGCCAGCGCGACCACGAAGCCGAACCCGACCAGGATCACGCTCGCGATCAGCTTGCCGGCGACCTGAGCCGTCTCGGGCAGCGACGGCGTTGCAGCGACCAGCAAGACGAGCATCACGCCGATAGCCAGGAAGTCGAAGAGCTTTTCGAGCAGGATCGTGCCGACGATGCGTGGAATCGCGATCGCCTGGCGCTGGCCAAGGAAGACCGCGCGCACCAGCTCGCCCGCCCGCAGCGGCAGAAATGTGCTGGCCATGTAACTGATGGCCAAAGTGCCCAGCAGTGGACCGAACGGGATGCGGCGCCGCGGCAAAAAGTAGATCTGCCAGCGCGCCGCGCGGGTGACCAGCGAGGCGAGCACAGAGGCGACCACGACCACGATTGGCAGCGGCTGCGCGCGGCCGAGGACTTCGCCCAATCGTTCGAGAGAAACCTGCTGCAGCAGGTAGTAAATGGCGAGCGCGCTGACCGCGAAGCCGACGCCAATTTGCAGGAGTTTTCCTATGACTGCACCTCGTAGATCTGGACGCCGTCGGCATCGTACGCGAGGCGCAGCTCAGGCATGCCTGACAGTTTGTCCAGCCCGGCCGCGGAATAGTACGCGCGCTCCAACCCGCCGACCACGATGTAGCGCACCTGGTACTTTCGCAGAACCGCGAGCATATCTCGCGGGTTCGGCGACGAGTACGCCCGCTCGACGTCCGCGATGCGGTCCTGGATCATGCCCATGAAGCCCGCCCGCTGCTGCCCCTGGTGCACGTCCCAGCCCAGAATCGTCGGCAGCCCGGTGTAGATCGAAAAACGCGAGCCCCAGCGGTAGACGGGCGCGCGGCCTTCCAGCACGACGGGCGTGCCGACGACGTTGTCCTGCATCCAGCGGATCGCCTCCGCATCCGCCGGCAGGTTCAGGTCGCGGCCGTTGTCGGTGTACTGGGCGAAGTCCATGTATTGCATGCCATCCAGCGCCGGCGGCAGATCGGCGAAGCGCAAAGCGAGCTTGCCTTTGCTGGCCAGCAGCGGGTAGGCGATGGCGGCGAGGACGATGATGGCCGCCAGGGCGACCCACGCGGGACGCAGCTGGCGCAGGAGTGGATCGCGTCCAGAGCGCCGAACGAGCCAGCCAACAGCCACCGCGGCCGTGATCGACAGCAACACCCACGCCTGCAGATAGAACTTGAACACGGTGTTCATGCGGCCGACGTCGCCCTGCAGGGCGACGAATTCGGGGATGAGCGTCGCGAACAGCGCAACCCCAAAGAGCGCCGCCTGCAGCGCGCGGCTCGATCTGCGCCAGTGCGAAAGGCACGCTGCCACCGCGGCCGCGACGGCAAAGACGAGAAAACCGCGCGTGGCAAAACCGCCCAGGAATAGCGACAGTCCGACGACGAGTCCAGCGCCCGCCACCAACGCGGGCAGCGACGCGTAGGTGTTGAGGCTGCCAAGCGGCAGGAGCATGCCGTAGTAGCCCGGCTCGGCCACCAGTGCGCCACGCCGATGCGCCGCGACCACACGCCGCCGCGCTTGAACCATGTACCAGGCCAACAGGGAGATGCCCAGAAACAGGAACAGGCCGTGGATCGTCAGGTACTGGCTGAGCGCGGTCCTGGCTTTGACGGGGTCGACGCCGTTGTAGAAGAGCTGGTAGCGCTGCAGGTACGGCACAAACGATAGCTGGAACGCGACGCCGAAGACGAACACGCTGACGACGAGCGCCTGGATGACGCGCCGATCGAACTGGCGCAAGCCAGACAGTGCGCCCAACACGAGCACGAGCACGACGATGGCCGCGTAAGTCGGAAAGTCCCAGGTGTTGGTGGCACGCAGCATGGCCACGAGCACCCCGCTGATCACCAGCGACGGCCAGGCCACCCGCCGCGGGTTATCGCGCAGACTCCGCATCAGGCTCACCCCGACCAGCAGCAAACTCATGGATCGGTCCGACGTCTTCGGGTCCGATGAAGCGCGTGCTGTGCCAGAAGTCGAGGACCGGGAAGCGCGCGCCCTGAATCACGGCGAACACGCCGGCGAGCAGTCGGACGATGCCGCCCGACGAGGGCGAACGCTCCCCGCCAAGCGTCCATAGTTGGCCGAGCACCTGCAGGCCCGCGTCCAGGTTGCCGAGGATGCCCATCAGCAGCACCGCCGCAATGCCCGACAGGTAAGCAGTGCCCCGACGAACCAGACCGCGCGGCGGGAGGCTCAAGCCCAACGCGAGGCTGAACGCGCCGGCGCACAGCGCGCCGAACAGCATCGGCTCGGCCAGGTTGAAGGCGACCTCGGGCATGATGCCGCTCAATTTGATCGGCACCGCCACCAGCACTAAGCCGAAGTAGTAGTAGTTGATGATCCCGCCCGCAAACCACGGGTCGTAGGGCGGGAAATAGTCACTTTTGACTACCGCATTCAGATAGGCGAAGTTCATCGGTTTTTCGCCGCCGAACACGGGGTGCCACAGGTCCGGATTGGCCGCGCGGATCCAGAGAAAGAGCGCGAAGCCGCCCAGGAACACAGCCTCGGTGACCCACACGAGGCGGCTTTCGCGCCGCAGCCACTCCACGAAGGCGGTCCGCCGCCCCCACGTCGCGGCGAACGACAGCGCGACCAGCGCCAGCCATGCCAGCAGCAGCAGCGGCCGTTCGAACGGCGCCAACTTGAGGCTGGCGATTAGCCAGCTGACGTAGGCGACAAACGCCAGCCCGAGGATCTTGCTCGCCCCAAAGCCGCGGTCCGCGACAAACGGCAAGACGCGCCACAACATGGGGACCGCGCTGAGCGCCAGGACCTCGACCACGATCAACCAGACGGGCAGAGGCAGCGTGTTACTCAGGTCATCACGGTTGAACAGCTGACTCCAGGTACCCGCCGGGAGCTGGGCTTGCTGTTCGGTGGAGCTCAAGAGAAGGGCGCCCCTACCGCCGTCGATCGGTCGCACGTTGACCACGCGATCGAGCGCCACGGCTTCCAGCAGGCCGTGCGTAGTGGCACTTGCGTAATCGGGGCGCTTGCGCCAGACCTCGACCAGCGGATGGTCGTACACCGTGAAGTCTTCCTGAGCGTTGCTGTCGTCGATGCGCAGCGGCCCGAGGTTGGGCTCGACCTGGAACCGCGCCATGAGCTCGAATCCAAGCTGGCCAGATTGCAGCAGGCGGTAATACGTGGTGGCCAACGGGTAGCGCTCGGGGAGCCGCGGGATCGAGGCGGACAGCCGCCGGCTGGCCATGATCACGTACTGGCTCTGATCGAGAACGCCCTCGAGTTTGGCGCGCTTGTCAGGCGTCTCCGGGTCGTACAGGGCCAGCTCGGCGTACCTGTATCTGCCTGGATCCTGGCCGGGTTGGGCGAGCGGCAGCCGATCGTCCCAGTGCTCCGTCGCGAGGGTGGCGCCGGCTGGGATGTTGCCGTAGATCCAGTCCGACGCCTGCAGGCGCGAGTGGGGCTGCCCGTAAATGCCGTTGCTGAACGCGAGTGCCCACAGCGCCGTGGAGGTCACGACCGCGGGAGCAAGCCATCGATGGAGGCCCCCCGATGTCCATGGTCGAGCGCGCGCCAGCCGATCGGTGGCCAGCAGGAGCACGTACGCCGCCAGCATGACCAGGGTGAAGTACGTCGGCAGCATGTAGCGCAGAAACTTCGCGAACTGTCCACCGAAATAGGCCAGGTTGAGCAGGGTCCAGATCAGCACCAGCAGCGCTTCGCGTTCGCGGGCGTGTCCGCGGACCAACCGCCAGGTTCCGACGGCCAGGCCCACAAGACAGGTGAGGCCCAGCGCGGGGCCCATGGCCCACTGGATCGTGTTCTGCAGGACGAACGTGTAGGCCGAGGTCCCCGCCCACTGGATCATGAACGGCACGTCGATCGTGCCGGAGCTGACCTCGACCTGATATGCCTTGTCGGTGAACCACTGCGGGTTGAGTCGCAGCCCCCACACGGCTGGCCCCAGGAACGCGTACGGCTCGGCAACTCTGAAGGCGAAGAAGGCGCCGACGAGCGCCACGCCAAATGCGGTGACACCGTCGAGGAGCTGCGTCACGGTGGGCCGCCCCCGACGCGGCCAGATGAAGGCCAGACCCAGCACCGGCAACAGGAGCAGCGCGCTGACTTTCGAAGCCATGGACAGGCCGACCATCGTGCCCGCCAGTAGCGCGTCCAGCAGGCTCTCGCGCTGCCAGGCGCGCTGGCCGAAGAACAGCGCGCCCGCGGCAAAGAACGTCGCGAAGGTGTCGACCGTGAAGAAGTGCGCCAGCTGGATGTGCAGCACCGTCAGCGCGAGCAGTAGCGCGGTCAGGTGGGCGGTTCTGACGCCGAAGACGCGCCTGGCCAGCAGCCAGGCGAAGACGATCGTGCCCAGATCGGCGAGCGTCGAGAGCGCGCGGCCAACTCCGTAGATCTGGTCATAGCCCGATCGACCGGTCCACTCGGCCAGCAGGCGGGTCAACGTGAGGGGTAGCTGGCCGTAGGCGTAGTTCGGCTGGCCGTTGGCGTAGGGGTTGAGGCTCGAGCGGGGCGTATTGAAGTAGTCCCCGATCGACGCAGGAAGGCTGACCTGACTGCCGACGATGGTCAGAAAGCGTTCGTCAGGGTGCTGGTGGCTGTCGCCGTCCCATGATTCGAGCCCGTTCAGCCGGAATCCGGCCGCCACGAGCAGAATGAGCGCCAGCACGAGCAGGTGCAGGCGCCCGGATCGCCAGCCATCGAGTGAGCGTGGTAGAAGTGGTGGGTACAGCCGCATCAGGGCTGACCCGATTCTCGCATCGCTGGCAATTCTGACGCATGGAGAGGCGGCGTGTCCCAGGGCGCCTTTGAGCCGACCGAATCTGGCGACGCGGCCTTCGCGGGTCTGCGCTATGACCGTGTGTGCCGCACGTCGCACTCCGAGGCGTTCCTGCTCAGCGAGGACGAATCGCCGTTCGGACGAGTGGATCTGCACTTCGGCGCCAGCGTCGTGCACGGCGTGCTGATCGTGGAACGCGAGCTGAGCGATGAAGACCTGCACGGTCTGGTGCAGCGGATCGACGACGACCTGGTGTGGACGGCCGACCGGCCCCGCGAAGATTTTCTGGTAACCGTTTACCGGGGCACCGAGCGCGGCGTGATTTCGGATCGGGACCACGACGACGAGGACGAGGACGAGCACGACTTCGACGAGGAGGACTGAACCATCGGGGAACGGTTGATGTCGATCGTCCGCATGGCCGCGTTCTCGGTTGCATTTGCCGTGTGGGGTGTGGCGTGCGGAGCGCCGGCGCCTGGACCCGTGGCGACGCCGACTTCCGCGCCCGAGGCGGCCACAGTCGCTTCCGCCCCCGCGGCAGCAGTCGCATCAACCACAGCGGGGGGCGCACCGAACGCGGCAGCAGTCGCAACGACCACCGCACCGGCTGCTATGAGCGCGGCATCGGCAGCGGGCGCATCGACTACCGCGGGGGGCAAACCGAACGCGACGCCGGCCGCAGCGAACGCGACGCCCTCCGCTGGCGGCGCGTTGATCGAAGCTGCGCTGGGCAACCTGTCGAAGACCCTGCATCCTTACCCGGACAGCGCCTCGTACACCCAGCCGTGGATCGACGCCGCCGCGCTAATCTGGGGCGGCGCAGACGGCGGCGGTGCCCTGCTGGCCTTCGACTGGGACACGCTCGACTACCGGCCAGCCATGGCCGCCCAGATGCCCCGCGTCTCCAGCGACGGGAAAACGTTTACCTTCACCCTCCGCGGCGACCTCACATGGAGCGATGGCTCGCCGCTGACCGCCGACGACTTCCAGTTCGCCTACGAGCAGGGCGACCGCGAAGACAACCGTTACGTCCAGTTAGACCTGCTCCAGGACATCGCCACGTACCGCACCCCCGACAGACAGACCGTCGAGGTCGCGCTCAAAGATGCCAGGCCACGCGAAGTGGCGCTGGGCATCGTCAACATCATCAGTCCCGTCCCCAAAAATGTGTGGAGCGGCCGGGCGTGGAATGATGCGGCCTCCAATCCTGAGATCCTGCACCCCTCGGTCGTCCTGGGGCCGTTCAGAATCCAGGATTTCCTCATCGCCGAGCACGCGACGTTCGTGCCTCTGGACCGCTACTACCTGGGGAGACCGACCGTTCCGCTGGTTGAGATCCTCGCCAATCAGCAGCCGACCGTCGCCTACGAATCATTGAAGAGTGGTCGGGCGAACTGGGTACACGCGCTGCCGCCCGCGCAATATGAGGAGGCGAAGGCCAACCCGGAGCTGAGCGTCAAAGAGTGGACGGCGGCCAACGCGCCCTACCGCTCGCTCGAGTTCAACCTGGCGCGGCCGTTCCTCAGCGACAAGCGTGTGCGGCAGGCTCTGGCGTATGCCGTCAATCGCGCGGACCTGCTCGATGTCGCCGACCAGGGCCTGGGTGTGCCGCAGTACAGCTTCGTGCAGCCGACCAACCAGCGCTGGGTCAACAATGGCGTGGACAGGTACGACTTCGACCTGGCCAGAGCCGGTCAGCTCATGCAGGAGGCCGGATACCGCCTGCAGAACGACCAGCTACTTGGCAAAGACGGCCAGCAGGTCAGGTTGCAGGTGGTGTACCCAACCTCCAGCGGGCCGCGTACCAGGATTGCCGCGTACCTGCAACAGCAGTACCGACAGCTGGGCATCGCGGTAGACGCCAAGGGTCTCGACTTCAACGCCTACACCGACCAGGTCCAGGGTCGGCATGATTTTGATATTTCGCTGGCCGCGTACGGTGGCGGGTCGATCGACCCCGATCTGGGCGTCAAAGCGCAGCTCATCACCAACGGTCAGCAGAACGTCACGGGGTACGCCAACCCACGCGTCGATGACCTCTTCAAGCAGGCCGCGGTAGAGCTCGATTCAGCTCGGCGAAAGCAGCTGTACGACCAGATCCAGGCGCTGGTCAATGCGGACCTCCCGTCGCACTACCTGTACGCGCTGAACTCGGTCGATGCCTTCTCGAACAAGGTTCACGGGGTGACAACCCACCGGGGTAATCGGCTGGACTACAACAACGCGCTGCTCGCCTGGTCTGTCGACCAGTGACAAGCTTCGTCGTCCGTCGCGCGGCGCAATCGGTGGTGCTGCTTTTCATCGTGATTTCGGGCGTGTTCTGCCTGGTGCACTTGACGCCGGGTGGGCCGGAGGCGGCGCTGGCGCAGAACCCACGCGTGGGGGTGGACGAGCTTCAACAACTCAGGCAGCGCTTTGGGCTCAATGACGCCTTGCCCGTCCAGTACGTGAAGTGGGTCACCAACGCCGCCCACCTCGACTTCGGCCAGTCCTACTTCTATCAGCGGCCGGCCACGCAGGTGGTCGGCGAACGTTTGATGCCGACGCTGCAGCTCGGGCTGATGGCCTACGTGATCGCCTTGCTTGGCGTGCCACTCGGCGCGGTCGCTGCCCTGCACCGTGGCCGCATGGCCGACACGTTGGTTCAACTCATCGTCACGGTCGGCGCAGCCGTGCCCACCTGGTGGCTCGGGCTGAGCAGCATCGTCGCCCTCAACAGCCTGACGGGCTGGTTTCCCAACGGTCAGGGCCAGGGCAACGCGGTCGAATGGCTCAAGTACATCATCCTGCCGGCCAGCGTGCTGGGCCTCGGCGGCCTGGTATCGTTTGCGCGCCTGGTGCGCTCGGGCGTCCTGGACACGCTCGGCGAGGACTTCGTCCGCACCGCTCGCGCCAAGGGCCTGGGCCCGTCGTTGGTCGCCTCGCGTCACGTGCTGACGAACGCGTTGCTGCCGGTCATCACGCTGCTGGGCGGTCTACTGCCGAGCGTTCTCTCGGGGACGTTGGTGACCGAATACGTTTTCGCCTGGCCGGGCGTCGGTCGTCTGTTCTACGAGGCCGCCACGAGCCGTGATTACCCGCTGCTGCTGGCCGTCCTGACGATGACCACGTTTGCCACGATCCTGGGCACACTGATGGCTGACGTGGGCTACGGGCTCGTCGATCCGCGCGTCCGCTACGCGTAATGCAGCTCAGGCGCTCGGCCTGGGACCGCTTTCGTCGCGACAGGGCCAGCGTCGCAGCGCTGGGTATGCTGCTGCTGGTCGCCACCCTTTCAGCCACCGCGCCGCTCCTGGCGGCGGGTGTGCTGCACTCGGATCCGGACCGCTTCGTGCGCACTGACGCGGGCCGCATCGCGACGTTGCGAGCGCCGAGCCCGGGCAACCTGCTGGGCACAGACGACCTGGGCAGGGACGTGCTCGCGCGCCTGCTCTACGCCGGGCGGGTGTCACTGCTGGTCGGCTTCGGGGTGGCGCTCATGTCCATGGCGATCGGGGCGCCACTCGGCTTGCTTGCCGCCTATTTCGGTGGCTGGTTCGACGATCTGGTGAATGCCCTCGTGCAGGTGGTGCTCAACGTGCCTCTGCTGTTTGTGCTGATCGTGTTGTCGGTCTTGCTGGCGCCTGGTGCCCTGCAGCTGGCGTTGATCTTTGGGCTGTTCTTGTGGCCGAGCACGGCACGTCAGGTGCGCGGGGCGGCGTTGTCGGTGAGCCGGCGCGACTATGTTGACGCGGCGCGCGTGCTCGGCGCCTCGCACGTGCGCGTCCTGCGGCAGCACATTGCGCCGAACGTCGCATCGGTGGTGCTGGTCATGGCGGGCATCGACATGGCCACCGCGATCCTGGCCGAATCGAGCCTCAGTTTCCTCGGGTTCGGCGTGCCGGTGCCGCTGGCCAGCTGGGGCAACATGCTCAGCCTGTCACAGGACCAGTTCCGCGCCGCCCCGTGGCTGGTCTATCCGCCGGGGGTGATGATCTTCGTCTCCGTGCTATGCGTGTTCGTCGTGACCGACGGCCTGCGCGACGCGCTCGACCCGCGCATGGCGTTCACGCGGTGAGCCCCCAGCCGGCGATCTGCTCGATGAGCGCATGGTTGGTAAGGTCGAGCTCGATCGGCGTCACCGAGACATAGCCTCCGGCGACGGCGTGCAGGTCGGTGCCCGGCTCGCCGGCGCCACCAGGTGGTTTACCGCCGATCCAGTAGTAATCGCGGCCGAACGGGTCCTTGCGACGGATCAGCTCGTCGTTGTACTCACGTCGGCCGAGACGCGTTACCTTGACGCCTTTGATGTCCGCGCGCCGGCCGCGGGGCACGTTCACGTTCAGCAGCACGTCGCTCTCGAGTCCCACGCGAAGCACCCGGCGCGCCAGCCTCGCGGCGAAGGACGCGGCGTAGAGAAAATTCCATTCGTAGTAGTCGGCAAGCGATATCGCGATGGCCGGCACGCCCTAGACGACGCCCTCCATCGCCGCGGACACCGTGCCCGAGTAGGTGATGTCACTGCCCAGGTTTGGGCCGGTGTTGATGCCGGATACCACCAGCCGCGGCCGTTCGGGCGCCAGGCCCAAGAGGCCCAGTGCAACGCAGTCCGAGGGTGTGCCGTCGCTCGAGTACGCGCCTAGCCGCGTGCCTGGCAGGGTGATCTCGGTCACACGCAGCGGCCGATCCAGCGTCTTGGTGTGGCCCGCCGCGGTCCAGTTTCGATTGGGCGCGATCACGCACACCGCTTCGACCCGCGTCAAGGCTCTGGCGTTCCGCGTTCCGCGTTGCGCGTTTCGCGTTGGTCGACCGCGGCTGGCGTTCGTACACGCTACACTGGAGCAACTTTCACCGTATCGTGCCAGATCAAGCGCGCCGCGAGGAAAACGCGGAACGCGGAACTCGGAACGCGGAACTCGTCCAGCGCGCGCGCGACGTGGCCGGCTGTGCCTATGCGCCGTATTCGCACTTTCGCGTTGGCGCCGCGGTCAAGGACGCCAACGGCGTGGTGTACGTGGGATGCAACGTCGAATCGGCCAGTTATGGCCTGAGCATGTGCGCCGAGCGCAACGCCATCTTCGCGGCAGTCGCGGCCGGTGGCCCGCGACCCTTCACTGCCCTGGCGGTGAGCTGTCTGGACGCCGGCGGTGGCTGCACGCCCTGCGGCGCCTGTCGCCAGGTGGTGTTCGAGCACCTCGCCGCGGACGCGGCCGTCTACGTCGACGGCGTCGGTCAGTTCACCCCGCCCGAGCTGCTGCCGCGCGCGTTCACGCTGGAGGCGGCTGAGTCTTGAGCACGCGAGGTGAAGGCCTCCGTCCCGTAAACTTCAGCAATTGATGTTCGACAAGACCGTCCTCGATAACGGCCTCCGCGTCGTCAGCAGCTCGCTCCCTCACACCCGGTCGGTCTCGATCAACATCTTCATCGGTGCGGGCTCACGCTACGAGAGCGACGACATCGCCGGCGTGTCACATTTCCTCGAGCACATGTTGTTCAAGGGAACCAAACGCCGCCCGACCGCCCGCGAGATCTCCGAGGAGATCGAAGGCATCGGCGGGATCATGAACGCCGGCACCGATAAGGAGCTGACCGTCTATTGGGCCAAGGTCGGCGACCACCGCTTTGCCGCCACGCTCGACATCCTGGCCGACAGCCTGCTGAACTCGCTGCTCGACGCGCAGGAGCTCGAAAAGGAGCGCCAGGTGATCCTCGAGGAGCTGGCAATGACCGAGGACAGCCCGGCTGACATGGTCAACATCCTGATCGACGAAGTCGTGTGGCCGCATCAGCCGCTGGGGCGCGACACGGGCGGCACGCCCGACAGCGTCAAGGCGACCAAGCGTGAGGACGTCATTCGTTACCTGCAGCAGCTGTACGTGCCGC
Source organism: Chloroflexota bacterium (assembly GCA_005883405.1). GTDB lineage: Bacteria > Chloroflexota > UBA6077 > UBA6077 > CF-72 > CF-72. Next base: position 13,614 of record VBGG01000289.1, read on the forward strand.
AAAACACCGTGGTTGCCGTGGCCGGCAACGTCACCCACGCCGAGGTCATCGAGCGCGTTACCGAATACCTGGGCGGATGGGAGGCGCGCCCGTTCGGCACCTGGTACCCGGCCGAGATTCCGGACAATACCCCGCGCTTGCGGCTGCGGTCGAAGAAGACCGAGCAGGCCCACTTCTGCCTCGCCACACCTGGTCTGTCCGCGGCGCATCCCGACCGCTACGTGCTCGACGTGCTGAACGCCGTGCTTGGCGAGGGCATGAGCAGCCGGCTGTTCCTCGAGATTCGCGAGAAGCTCAGCCTCTGCTATGACGTGCATTCTTACGTAAACCACTATCTTGATACCGGCTCGACCGTGGTGAACGCTGGCGTCGACCCGAGCAAGCTCGACGAGGCGCTGCGGGCCACGATCGAAGAGCTGCTCAAGATGGGCGACCGCGTTCCCGAGAAAGAGCTGACCAAGGCCAAGGAATTCATCAAGGGCCGCCTGCAGCTGCGCATGGAGGACACCCGCGCGGTGGCCTCGTGGCTGGGCGGACAGGAGCTGTTGCGGCGCGAGATTCTGACCGTCGACGAGGTCCTGCAGATCGTGGACGACGTGTCCGCGGAGAGCTTGCAACGTGTTGCCCGCGAGCTGTGGCGGCCCGAGGCCTTCCGCCTGGCCGTGGTCGGGCCGTTCCGCTCCGAGACGCGTTTTCAGAAACTTTTGGCCGCTTAGCGCTCCTTCTGGTCGCGCGGGCAGAAGTAGCTGCTGCGCTGGCCAATCATGATGCGGCTGATGGGCGTGCCGCAGCGGGGGCAGGGCTGCCCCTCGCGGCCATACACGCTGAGAAAATCCTGGTTCTCGCCAGGTAGCCCGTCTGAATCTCGGTAGGTCGAAAAGGACGTGCCACGACGCTCGATCGCCGTGCTCAGGACGTGCTTGATCGCCTGCGCCAGTCGACGGACTTCGCGGGCGGACAGCGAGTCGGCGGACCGCAGCGGATGCAGGCGCGCCTCCCAGAGCGCTTCGTCCGCGTAAAGATTGCCAACTCCGGCCACGAAGCTCTGGTCCAACAGGAGCGGTTTGAGGCGCGCCTTGCGCCCGCGTAGCTTCGATGCGAGGACCTTCTCGTCGAGCTCGATCAGCGAATCTGGGCCGAGGCGCTCGGCCAGGAAATCGTCGAGCTCGTCGCTGGAGCCGAAGAGGTAGACGCGGCCGAGGTGCGTGTGCGGTTCGGTCGGGTCAGCCGCAGGCTGGAGGATGAGGTTGCCGCTCATCTTGCGATGGATCGCCAGCCATCGATCGTCGTCGAAACCGACGAGCAGGTATTTGCCGCGCCTGCCGACGGACACCACGCGCCGGCTGCTCAGTGAGCTGTTGAGCTCCTCTTCCGACGTGTTGGGCAGCATGCGCGGCCAGTCCACCCCGTGCACGCGGCTGACGCGCTGGCCGACCAGGCGGGGCCGCAAGCTGCGCGCGGTGGCCTCGACTTCCGGTAGCTCAGGCAACCGGAGGAGCCCTTTGGCACTTCGGGCAGAAGTGCGTGCCGCGCCCGCCCACCCAGTCCTTCTGGATGATCGTGCGGCAGCGCGGGCAGGGCGAGCCTGCCCGTCCGTGGCAGTACGGAAACTCGCGGTCCGAGATGGCTTTGCCATGCGGAACGAACGCGGCGCCCTCGCGCACGGCGTAGTCGAGCACCGCCCGAATGGCGCGGTGTAAGCGGGTGACCTCCGCCTCCGACAGCGAGTTGGCCGGTCGGCGCGGGTGAAGCTTCGCTCGCCACAGCGACTCATCGGCGTAGATGTTGCCGATGCCGCCGACGACCGACTGGTCCATGATTGTCGTCTTCAGCGGGATCGTTCGCCGCCGCAGCTTGTCAGCCAGGGCTCGTGCGCTGAAGCGCCGGGTGAGCGGCTCGACGCCGATCTTCTGCTTCTTGAGGAACCTGTCGACCTCGGCGGCCGGCATCAGGTACAGACGCGCGAACTGGCGGATGTCGGTGAGGTAAAGGATCGAGCCATCGTCCAGACAGAAGACCACGTGCGACGATTTGTGCGGCATCGGCGTGCCCCACATGGGCACCGGATGGCCGCCGTGCGCCAGCTCGTGGCCTTCCCCGTCGACATGGACCACCTGGCCGGCCAGCTTGAGGTGCACCACGAGCGACAGACCGTCGGAGAGCTCCCAGACCGACAGCTTCCCGCGGCGCCACAGGCGTTCGATGCGCCGCCCCAACAGGTCCTCGACGGTCAACCCTGGAGCAGAGTTGAACAGCTTTTCCTTGTGGACTTCGACCCCCTGGATGGTGCGCCCGACGAGCGACGGCGACAGGTCGCGGACCAGCGACTCGACTTCGGGCAGCTCAGGCATACGAAGCTGTCAGCTGTCAGCTGTCAGCTGTCAGCTGGCTGCTGACGGCTGACGGCTGAGAGCTAAAGACAGCGCCTTCATGTCCTCCCAGTTGCGGCCGATCTTCAGATCCACATGCAGGCGCGCCTTCATATCGAGCGCGCCGACCATGATCTCGGTCAGCTCCGGCGCGATCCGCAGCAGCTCGTCCTCGGGTCCTTCGAGCAGCAGCTCGTCGTGCACCTGGAGCAGCATGCGCACGCTCGGCGCCGTTCGGTGCAAAAAGTCGGCGACGCGAATCATCGCGATCTTGACGATGTCGCTGGCCGAGCCCTGGATCGGGGCGTTGATGGTGGCCCGAATCGCGGCCTGGCGCACGGCGAAGATGCGACTGCGGATCTCGGGGAAATACCGCCGCCGGCCGAGCAGCGTCTCGGCGTAGCCATGATCCTCGGCCTTGCCAATGACGCCGTCCTGGAACGCTTTGACGGTGCCGAAACGCTGGAAGTAGCGCTGGATGAATCCCGAGGCGTCCGCGGAGGGCAGGCCTGTTCGCTCGGCAAGGCCGTAGTCGCTCATGCCATACAGCACGCCGTAGTTGACCATCTTGGCGACGCGTCGATGATCGGACGTGACGCTCTCGAAGGGAATGCCGAGCACCTCGGCCGCGGTGACGGCGTGCGGGTCCTCGCCCTTCTCGAATGCCTCCAGCAGCGTCGGGTCGTTGGCCATATGCGCCAGCACCCGCAGCTCGATCTGACTGTAGTCTGCCGACAGCAGCACCGCGCCTTCGCGCGCGATGAACGCCCGCCGCACGCGTTTGCCGATGTCGGTGCGAATCGGAATGTTCTGCAGGTTGGGGTCGCTCGAGCTCAGCCGACCCGTCGAAGCGACGGTCTGATTAAAAGAGGTATGCACACGGCCCGTATTCGGATCGACCAGCTGCTGAAGCGCATCGACGTAGGTGCCCTTGAGCTTTTGTAGCTGGCGATGCTCGAGGATCAGCTCGATGATCGGATGGGTGCCGCGCAGCTCTTCGAGCACGTCGCTGCCGGTCGAGATGTGTCCCGTCTTCGTCTTCGAGCGCCGCTTGCGCTTGTCGACCTCGAGGTGCAGCTCGCCAAACAGCACTTCGCTCAGGCGCTGCGTCGAATTGATGTTGAAGTCGTGGCCAACGTGGCCGTAGATATCGGCTTCGAGGCTCGCGATGCGACCTTCCAGCTCGCGCCCAAGCTCGGCCAGATACGGCAGGTCGACGGCGATGCCGACCAGCTCCATCTCCGCCAGGACGGGCACCAGCGGCATCTCGACCTCACGAAACAGGGTGGTCTGCGCGGCCTCGTCCAGCTCTGTCTCGAGGATCGGCACCAAGCGTTCGACCAGCAAAGCCTCGCTGCACGCGTACGAGCCACAGTCGGCGATCGACATCTCGGCCATGGTGATCGCCTTTTTGCCGATGCCGAGCAGCGACGGCACCGAAGGCAGCTCCACCTGCACTTTTGCCCAGGCGAGATCCCGCAAGGCGAGGGCACGCTGACCGCTTTCGAGCAGGTAGGCGGCGATCATCGTGTCGAACGCGAGACCCTCCACTGGCACCCCGTAGCGCGCCAGCAGCACGATGTGGAACTTGGCGTTGTGCGCCCGCTTCGGCACGCTCGGATCCGCAAACAGCGGTCGCAGGCGCTCCAGGGCGGCCTCGCGATCCAACTGATCGCCGGCGACGTGCCCCAGCGGCACGTACATCGCTTGCTCGCCTGCGGCCAGCCCGATCCCGACCAGGTCGGCGCGCATCGGCAGCAGCCCGGTCGCCTGCACGTTGAACGCGAACGACCCGTGGCGACGGATCTCGGCGATGAACTCCTCAAGCTGAGCGAGCGACGTTGCCGTTCCACCGACGGCTTTCGCCGGTTCGGCGGATGGCGCCAGCACATCGAACAGGCCAGCTTGCGCACGGCCGTTCTTCGGCAGCGGTGGCGGCTGCAGCTTGGGGATGCGGTCGATGAGCGACTTGAAGCTCAGCTCCTGAAAGATACCGATCACTTCCGCGCGGCGCAGGTCGCGCAATCGAGCCTTATCCAGATCGAGCTCGACGGGAAGGTCGGTCACGATCGTCGTGAGCTTGCGGGCGAGCAGCACCTGGTCGCGCAGTGGCTGCAGCAGGTCGCGCTGTTTCGGCGGGATCTTGGAGGAATCGAGGTTGTCGTACAGCGCCTGGACTCCGCCAAATTCGAGGAGTAGCTTCTGGGCGCCCTTGTCGCCGATGCCCGCCACGCCGGGGATGTTGTATTTCTCGACGACCTTCTTCTCGTCGTACAGGATCGTCTCGGTGATGCCCCGCCTCGAGGTCAGCACTTTCACGTGCGGATTGACCAGCTGCAGCAGATCGTTGTCGCCGCTGAGGATGATCACGTTGACGCGCTGTTCGACGGCTTTGAGCGAGAGTGCACCGATGACGTCGTCGGCTTCGTAGCCTTCGACTTCGAACAACGGGATCTGCATCGCCTCGAGCACGCGCCGGCTCCACGTCACCTGATCGCGCAACCCGGGTGGCGCCGCCGTGCGTGTGCCCTTGTAGGCCGCGAACTCGTTCAGGCGGAACGTCGGCCGGCTCATGTCGAACGCTGCGGCGGCGTACTGCGGCTTGAGGTCCTCGAGCGCCTTGAGCAACATGCTGGTGAACGCGTACACGCCCGTCGTCAGCTCACCTTTGGCGTTCGTGAACGGCCGGCCGAGCTCCTGCAGGGCGTAGAAGCCGCGATAGACCAGCGAGTGCCCGTCGATCAGCAGGATGACGCGCTCAGCCATTCGACAGGATCCAGACGCTGCCGCCCAGCCGCACCTCGGCCGATCCAAGCCGCTCGGCGAGCTTCTCCTCGTTCTGCTCCATGGCCGACTGGAAGGAATCCGAATCGAGCGCGTCGGTCCACATCACCAGCGCATCCTCGCCGTTGTCGCTGTAGTAGCGGCGGCGGACACCCATCTCCTTGAAGGTGTACTTGCGGTACAGCCTCTGGGCGATGTCGTTGGATGCGCGTACTTCGAGCGTCATCCAGCGCGCGCCGACCTCGATCGACCGATGGATCAGCGCGACCAGCAGAAACTCGCCGATACCCTGGCCGCGCACCTCGGGATGCGAGGCGATGGTCGTCACGTGGGCCTCGTCGGTCATCACCCAGATCCCGGCGTAACCGACGATGCTGCGCAGCTCCTCGTCGAGCTGGGGCGAGCGTGGCGGCTCGGGTGGGCGCAGGAAGCGGCTCAAGCGGCCGATCAGATCACTCGACTGGCTCAGCTGACTGGCCGGCTCCAACTGGGGCGGCGCGTTTGCTTCGTAGCCGCCGATCCGACGCGCCACGATGTAGTGGGCCATGCGGTTCTCGGAGATCTCGCGCCGATAAGCGTTCTGAGGCCACGGCTGCGGGAACGAGAGCTTTTCGATCGCGCTTACTGCCGGGATGTGCTCGATGCGCATTGGCTCGACAACAAAGGCGGCGGCGACCTTCACAGTAGGCAAGTGTACCCGGGCGGGTATGGTTTTCCTGGCAGTTACGCGGGGCGCTGCTGCCTCGTACGCCACCCTCACCCCGCGCTCCGCTTCGCTCCACGGGGCAGGCCCGCCCTCCGCTTCGCTCCACGGGGCAGGCCCGCGCTCCGCTGCGCTCCACGGGGCAGGCCCGCGCTCCGCTTCGCTCCACGGGGCAGGCCCAGCCCTCTCCCAGACGTAGAGGGGGCAGGCGCTAGCTGATGTAAACAGCGTCTACCGCGTGGGGATCGCCAGGGTCGCCTGCCTGAGCCATGCGCCAACCCAGCTCGGCCAGGAAGCCGGCCCTTCGCAGACAACCCGCTGGATCGGTGATCCGCGCGGGCGTCTCGGCCTCGAGCCGGCGTCGCGCGTCGGGCCCGATGTCCCCGATGAGCAGCGTCTCTTCGGCCACCAGGCCGATCAGCTGTTCGAGCGTTGCCAGACGCGGCGCCTCGACCAGCACTTCGCGCGCGTAGAGCCCCGTGGCGTAGCGGCCGCGGCCAGCCTCGAGTACCGCTCTGACGGGCAAGTCAACCTTACCCGCCGCGTGCGCGAGCACGTCCAACGAGTTGACCCCCCACAGCGGAATCGACAGACCCGCCGCCATGCCCTTTGCCACGCTCAGCGCGACGCGGACACCCGTGAACGAGCCGGGCCCGCGCGCCACCACCAGACCAGTCAGCTCTTGTACCGTTCGGCCGATTCGCTCGAGGGCCGCCTCGACCTCCCCCAGTAACCGCGTCGAGTGCTCGCGACCGGCCTGCCAGGTGGTTTCCGAGACCACCCGCCGGGAATCGAAGAGCGCGACGCCAGCAGTGCTGGTCGAGGTGTCCAGCGCCAACAACAGCGGCGTGTCGCTCATACCGCGCTCGCGGCCCGTTGGATCCGGGCGTCGTCAGTGTGGAGCTCGACCCGACGTCCCTCACCTTCGAGCTGAAAGCGCAGCAGGTTCGCGCCGTCGCGCAGCTCGTCGGGCAGCCGCTCGGCCCATTCGACGGCGCTGACCCCTTCGCCGTACAGGTGTTCTTCAAGGTTCTCGAGCAGCTCGGGTTCCACGTGTTCCAGGCGGTACAGATCGATGTGGTAGAGCGCGAGCCGGCCACGATACTGGCTTTCGATGACGAAGGACGGACTGCTGACCGGGGTCGGCACGTCGAGGCCTTCGGCCAGGCCCTGCACGAAGGTCGTCTTGCCAGCCCCGAAAGGGCCTTCGAGCAGGAAGCGATCGCCTGGCTCAGCCGTCCGTCCGAGCGCTTTGCCCAGCGCTCGCATGCGCTCCGGCGTGGGGACGTAAAGGGCCAGCGGCCTCACGCCTTGGCGGGGTGGGCCTGGTCAGACTCGCGCTGGCCGTCCGCCGCCGCCGCGTCGGGCTGCGAAGGGCGGGCATGCGTGCGGTTGCTCACGACCTCGGCGAAGACGAGCGCGTTTGGCACCAGCACCTGGATGTTCTCGGCCGTTCGCAGCATCGTCGTGCGCACGCCGATGTTCTCGACCACACCCTCCTGGTCCTTGACACTGATCGTATCGCCGACGCGGAACGGCCGTTCCAACAGCAAGTAGATGCCGCTGAAAAAGTTCTTCAGGATGTCCTGGATCGCCAGGCTGAACGCCAGACCGACCGCGCCCGCCACGGCCAGCAGCCCGGTCGGATTGACGCCCAGAATGCCGAGCACGATGACGGCGGTTACCACCAGCCAGGTCACCACCAGGGCGCGCTTGACCAGGATCTGGGTGCCGGCGTCGACCCGTGCGCGGCGCATCGCACTGCCCGTCCAGTTCAGCGCCAGACGCATGCCAACCAGCGAGAAAATCAGGATCAGGAGCGCCTGGGCCTGAACCCACCCCGCCGTAATGAGCGCTTCCAGCGCGCCGGCGGTCATCGTTCCGGGTTCCGGGTTCCGCGTTCCGCGTTGTGTTGCGGATGCGCGCGCATGACGTCAAACAGTGTAGGCCTGGTGCGCATGTGGGACTTCGGGGTCAGCGGGCCACGCGGAGGCCCCAGAACGTGGAACCCGGAACCCGGAACGCGGAACCCGGAACGCTAAGAACGTTCGGGCGCCTATAGGTCGAGTAGAGCGCCTTGTTGACCAGCCGCAGGTGCCAATCGTTACCGTCGGCAACGTTGACCATGTCCCGCCGCTGACGCTGGAGATGCGAGAGGCGCATCAAAAAATGCAACTGAGTCGGGGAATAGGACTTGAGGTTGCTGCCGGCGCCCTGTGGAAGTCGCGGCAGAATGTTGCGGGCACTCGACTGCTCGGCCTTCATGCCTTCTCCTCCTCGGACGTTTTCTGACTCAGTGGGATTCACGCCTGCTCTCGCGCCTCTAGGACCAGTTTACCAGCGTCTTGGTATCGACCCTCTCTTCCCGCTCGCGTGAGCGGGAGCACGATTCGCGCATCATAGGGCCGCCCCCGGCGCCGCACAAGATTTGCCCGCGTCACAATCAGCTTTGGCGAAGCCACGTTCACGATTGGGTACACTGCCTACTCAGATATACGACGCTGGTACGGTCCTGGTTGCGCGGAATCACCATAGCGCAAGTATCGGCCAGCACTCGCAGTTAGCCAGACTCGGCCGAGCGCCGGCACTTCGCTAGAGATCCAGGAGCGCCCTTTGTACCTTCTGTACCTTCGACTTCGTCCCGTCCTGTTCGCGTTGTTCCTTCTGCCCCTCGTCGGCTGTGGCCAGAACGCCGCGCCAGCCGCGCCGACAGCGACTCCGCCCGCGGCGGCCGCGAAGCCGCCTTCGTCGGCTCAGGTTTCCAACGCGCTCAGTCCGCTACCCAAGCCGTCCGCATCACCTGCAGCGGCTGCCTCGGCGGCAGCCCAAGGAGGTCCCGTGTCCGCAGCAACAAAGCAGTTCTCCGCCGCGCCAGCCATGTCGATTGATCCGTCAAAGAAATACGCGGCGACGATCGATACAAGCATGGGCGCGATGAAAGCCGACTTGTTCGCCAGCGAAGCCCCGACCACCGTTAACAATTTCGTGTTCCTGGCTCGTCAGGGGTTCTACGAAGGTGTGACTTTTCATCGCGTGATCAACAATTTCATGGCCCAGACTGGTGACCCCACTGGCACAGGAACTGGCGGTCCTGGCTATCGCTTCAATGACGAGCCAGTAACGCGCAAGTACGTGCGGGGTACCCTGGCGATGGCCAACGCTGGGCCCAACACCAACGGCAGCCAGTTCTTCATCGTCCACAAAGACTACAATTTGCCGCCCAACTACACCATCTTTGGTCAGCTGAGCGACGGCCTGGACATCCTGGATAAAATCGCCACCACGCCCACCGGACCAGGCAAAGGTGGGCCAGATACACCGCGAACACCGGTGACGATCAACTCGATCAAAATAGACGAAAGCTAACACTTCCGCTCGTATGGCACCCTCACCCCAACCCCCTCTCCCAGAGGGAGAGGGAGTTAGCTAACTCACCAGGCTCGGGGTCACCTCGCGGACGCGCTCGACGATGGCGGGGAGGATCTCGAGCAGGCGATCGATATCGGCGTCGGTCGTGCGGACGCCGGTGGTTAGCCGCAGACTGCCGCGGGCTTCGCTTTCGGGCAGGCCGAGCGCCTTGAGCACGTGCGAGATCTCAAGTGTCCCCGACGTACACGCCGAGCCGCTCGAGGCGTAAATGCCTTCCTGATCCAGGTTGAGCAGCAGCGACTCTCCGTCCGCGCCGTCGATCGCGAAGCTGGCGCTATTGGGCATGCGCTGCGTTGGATGTCCAGTAAGCCGGGTGCCCGAGATCGAGGAAGTGATCGCTGAGCTCAGCCGATCACGCAGCCGTGAGACGTGAGCCACCCGTTGGTCATGCTCCGCGTAGGCGAGCTCGAGCGCGGTGGTCATGCCCACGATGTACGCCACGTTCTCGGTCCCGGCGCGAATCCCGCGCTCCTGCCCGCCTCCGCTGAGCAGGTGTACCAACGGCGTGCCGCGCCGCACGTACAGCAGCCCCACGCCCTTGGGCGCGTAGAACTTGTGGCCCGACAGCGCCAGAGAGTCCACACCCAGCGCCTGGACATCCAGCGGCAGCAGCCCGCCGGCCTGGACAGCGTCGGTGTGCACGACCGTGCTCGGATTCTTGCTCTTGACTGCCCTGGCGATCTCCGCGATCGGCTCGATCGTGCCGATCTCGTTGTTGGCGTACATGATCGACACCACCGCCGTGTCGGGTCGCACCGCCTCGGCCACCACACCAGGATCGACTCGGCCGAGCTCGTCGACGCCGATACGCGTGATCTCGAAGCCGAGGTGACGTTCGAGCCAGTCGCACGCGTGCAGCACGGCGTGGTGTTCGATGCCAGAGGTGACCACGTGCTTCCAGCCGCGCTGCTCCGCCAGCGCCACCGCGCTGCCCTTGATGGCCAGGTTGTCACTCTCGCTGCCGCAGCCGGTGAAGATGATCTCGTTGGCGCGGCAGTTCAGCACCTGGGCGGTGCGATCCCGGGCACTGTCGAGCGCGCGCCGAGCGCGACGACCGACGGCGTAGACGCTCGACGGATTGCCCCAGTCCTCGAGCCAGTACGGGCGCATCGCCTCGAACACGCGCGGATCGACCGGCGTGGTCGCGGCGTAGTCGAGATAGACCGGTGCAGGCACCTGTCGGTGATTCTAGCGACAGACTGGTTCTAGAAGTTCGGCCGACAAGCCGGTTTTTGGCGGAAGTCGCAGTCGGCCGAACTTCTAGGCGAGTGGGATCTGCCGCACTATTCCCCGAGCGAGGTCGACCAGCGCCACGCTCGGACCGCCCTTGCCCGGAAACGGCAGGCCAGTGGTGCCGACGTTCACGAAGTAGCGGTAATCGGCGTCGAGCGCGACCCGCGGCGACTCCAGTAGCTCGGCCACCTGAGCTGGCGATGCCTTGCGCCACACGCGCGCGTGGTGGCTGTGGCCGAAAGCCCACACTCGAGCAGCACGTCGGTCCATCTCCTGCCACGCCTTGAGAAAGTCGCGGCCGATCTGGCTCGTGCTCAAGGGCGGCGTCAGGCGCGGATCGCCATGGGACAGGACGAGCGGACCGATGCTCGCCGTGCGAGGCAGCTCGAGGACCCACGCCTTCGAGGCCGGCGCGACGCGGTCCTGCCAGTCGAGGTCGCGATTGCCGACGATCGCTACGTCGGCCGTCTCGCGAATGCGCGTGACGCAGCGGTCGGAGTCGCCACGGCCCAGGTAGTCGCCGAGGAACGCCAGCCGCCGCGCGCCGGCCGCGCCGAGCGCTCGCAGCGCCTCCTCGAGCGCCGGGTAGTTGCCGTGAACGTCGGAGATCAGGCCCCAGACTTCCGAAGTTTCCGCGGAGGGGACCCCGTGAGGCGCCATGGCGATTGGCATGCGAAGCGTACGCATACGGGTTTGGGAGCGAATTTCGAAAGTT
>VBGG01000289.1:24935-27668 GCA_005883405.1 Chloroflexota bacterium
CAGGCTCAGGATCACATTCAGCCTGTGTAGGACCCGAAACTTGCTGGACGCTGTGCTTGGTCAGCAGCGACGGGCGACTCTTGCCCCAGAAAGGTCCAGAGTAGCCGGCCGTCCCCCGGAGGGACCCCCTTTTTGGGGCGCAGTTGAAGTATGTCCATTTCGCACGTAGGTGCGCACAAACAGCGACGTTGAGGCGAAAACTTGACATCAGCCGTTTACATCATTCCGGTCATGTTGTTACACTGCCGTGCAGGTGCGGCGGTCCGTGGCGGGATGAGGGCCGCGCCAGCCGGGAGCGGCCCCTGACTGGCAGTTCCGCGAGGTTCGCCTGTCAGTATGTCTATGTCCGTAGTTCAACCTGCGTTCAAAACCGCCGAGCCGCCGTTCGGCGCCGAGGTTTCTCGACAACTCTCGGCTTGGCCGTTCGCAGCCCGCACCACTCGCCTGTTCCTGCTCGTCGATCCGTCGCTGCCCGACCAGTCGTTACGCCAGGGTCTGCTGCGCGCCATGCAGCAGGCGTACTTCCGCTCAGACGGACTCTCGCAGACCCGCGCGGTGCGCGAGGCCGCGCTGGCCGCGCACTACGTGCTGCGCCACCACAACCGCGACGCCCTGGCCCCAGAGCAGGTCAACGCGGCGTCGGCGGTGGCCGCGCTGCGCGGCGAGACCGCGTTCGTCGCACTCGCGGGCGACGCGGCGGCCTTCGCGTGGACCGACGGGGTGCTGACCGGTCAGCGCGGGATTCTGCGCCTGCCGCGACCACTCGGACTCGAACAGGACCCGCGCATCACTCTGTGGAGCACGCCGATTGCAGCGGGTGATCGGCTCGCTCTGGTCTGCGGCGCCACCTGGCGCCACGACTGTTCCAGCGTGATCGAAGGGATCCTGCGGAATACAGATTCGGGCGATAACGCCGAGCAGCAGCTCGCCGACGCGTTGGGGGGTTCACGCCCGGCCGGCGTGCTCGTCGCCAGCCACTCACGAAGCCGCCGATCCGAGCCACATCTGACGTTGGTGCCCCCTGCTCAGCGCGCCCCTCGTCCAGCGCCGGCGCAAGCGACGCGCGTGCACGCTGGCGTGCTGCCCCGATCGCATCGGCTGTTAGCGCTGCTCGGGCTGCTGGTGCTCGCGGTGGTTGCCGCGACCACGCTCAATCAACCGGCGCAGTCGACGCCGCTCGAGAAAGTCCAGCAAGCACGGGCACTCCTGGCTGAGGCCGGCCAGACGGTCGACGTGTACCAGGCACACGCGCTGGCTGCCAGCGCGCTCGACCTCGCGCGAAACGCCTCGACGATGGCCAGGGACGACGTCGCCGAGCCTGTGGCGTCCGATGCGGCCCGCGCGCTGGACCAGATCGATCGCGTCTACCCGGTGAGTCCCGCCATGGCAGTGCGGCTGGGTCCAGCTGGCGGCAACGTCGTCGATCTGGCCGTCGGTGACGATGCGCTCTACACGCTGGACGTGGTCGAGGCGAGCATACGTGCGTTCCCGCTCGACGCGCTGGACCAGCAGCCTACGCCCGACACGCTGGTCGCTCGCACCGGCACGCCGATCGGCGCTCGGGGACGTCGGCTGGCTACCCCGGTGGCCATCCAGTACCTCAACGGCCCGCGCCCGGGCGCCGGCAGCCTGGCCATCGTCGATCAGGCACGCTCGGTCGTCCAGGTTGCGCGCGATCGCGCGCTGAGCATCCGAACTGTGCCGAGCAGCGCCACCTGGCGCGAGCTCGGCGCATTGGGTTCGGATACCAGCGGTGACCTGTACGTGCTGGACACCGGCGCGCGGCGACTGCTGCAGTACCCGCCGATCAGCCAACGCGTGGTCGATCCGCCGCGCGTGCTGCTCGACGGCGCCGCCGAGGCGGGCGCGATCTTCGCGCGCGCCACGCATATGGTCGGTAACGTTGACCAGGTCTTTCTGCGCTTGGACGACGGAACGGTCGACCGCGTGGACACGCGGGGCAGCTTGATGGCCATCATCGTGAGGCCGCCCGACGATCGGTCGACCAGCGTGAGCGCCATCACTTCCGACGGGGCCGGGGGTCTGTATCTCGCCGATCCCGGGCACGCGCGGATCCTGCACGTCAGCGAAGACGGCGCCTTCGTGCGCCAGTTCAGCGACCCCGCGCTGGCTGGCCTTCGCGATATTCAGTCCAGCCCTGATGGGCGCCGGCTGTATGGTCTGGTGGCGTCGGGCGTCCTCGTCTTCGACATTCCCCCGTTGTTGTGACACGCATTCTCGGTATCGAAACCAGCTGCGACGAGACGGCCGTGGCGGTGGTTCGCGACGGCTGTTTCGTCGAGTCCAACGTCATCGCGTCTCAGACTGATCTCCACGCGCGGTACGGCGGGGTGATGCCCGAGCAGGCGTCGCGAGCGCACCTGCGAGCGATCTTGCCCGCGCTCGAGGAAGCGCTCGAGGTCGCCGACGTCGATTGGGGAGACCTGGACGCCATCGCCGTTACCCACGGCCCAGGCCTGGCGGGCGCCCTGCTCGTCGGCGTCAACGTTGCCAAGGGGCTCGCCTTCGCGCGAGGAAAACCCCTGCTCGGCATCAACCACCTCGAAGGCCACGTATACGCGAACTGGCTGAACGAGCGCAGCGGGCCAGGCAGCGACTACCGCAAAGCGGAGCCGACGTTTCCCCTGGTGGCGCTGATCGTCTCGGGTGGCCACACCGACCTGGTGTTGAGCGACGGCCACGGACAGTACCGTCGCCTGGGTCGCACGCGCG
>VBGG01000293.1 GCA_005883405.1 Chloroflexota bacterium
ATCGCTTCCTGCTTCAGCCCATCAATCCCGAAGGTGAGATAATTCGCGATATTGGCGGTAGCGAATGCCGCAGCGATTAGGCTTGCCGCGGTCATAATTACATACCGTGGGGCGCCGATGAACGACAGATACCACTTGAGACTGCCGTATACGAGGAAGGCCGCGCCCGGCGGCACTAGGTAGGCGAACCGGCTTACCCACGGGTCCGAAGGGGCGGGATACTTGCCGACGACAACGTACGGCAGCAGACCGACGCAGACGAGACCGAAGCCTAACATAACCAGCCGGCCTTGTCGCTCCCACTGCGCCGACGCCCAAAGCGGACGCAACAGCAGCACAGCCGCCAGCACGACCAGGGCGACAGCCGGAAGCTGACGGATCTCATGCACGCTGCGCGCCAGCGGGACCACGAGCCCGCCGTACAATGCCAACGCCCAGTCACCAACAACTGAGGCCAACCGGTGTTGGAAGGCGTTGTACCCCTCGTATTCACCGAACGGTCGAAACCAAACGGCTCTGACGCCCCAGTACAATAGTGGTAGCGCTATGAAGTCAGCATGCCGCTTCAGGAACGCGATGAGGCGCGCGCCGGCACCGTCGGCGCGACCCGGCCAGGTGACGATGGCGTACAGCAAGAAGACCGCGTAGAACACTAGCAGAGACTGCATCATGAAGGAGAAGTAGAAGAGCCCCAGCGCCAGGAGACGAGTCAGGATTCGGGGCGTGCCCTCCGACCGGATGGATCGGCGGTACACTGCGGCGGCCACAAAGAAGCAGGCGTAGCACACGGCGAATGGCATCATGATGAGTTCGATGTGGACGAGATTCGCCGGGAAAGTCGCGAGTAGCATGCAGAGCAGCAGGCGATCAGCTCGCCCGATTGCGGCCGGGAAGTCCCCGAGCAGATGATAGGTAATGAGCGTCGCCGTGAGGAGGGATAAGAACGTTGTGAACTTGAACCAAAACAGGAAGTACGGCAGCTGCCCGACGAGATAGTGGAGGTAGGCGAAGGCTGGGATCCCCAGCGCGCGAAACGCCGCGAACAGGACAGGCCAATCCCGGTCCTGGATTCTGTGATAGATGAGCCAGCCGTCCCAGCGCGGCGCGTAATCGAGCAACAACAGACCGTGGGCGCCGCCGAAGAAGGCGGCCAGCACGACCAGATCGTGCAAGGTCGTGTTGCCGAGTGCCGCTCGCAACGAGCCCAGAATCTGTTGCGCCCGGTGCCTCGCCTCGATCAGCAACCGACTACGCGACATGAAGGCCACCACAACACGCTAGCAGTCCGTCCTCAGCCCGCCTGCCCTGCCCCAACTTCCACGGTCCCCCGTGCTCGGTTCGTCCATTCGCTCACCGGCGCATCGGCCGCGAACGGGAGGTCGTTGGTGTCCAGCCGGCGCAATTCCAACGGCCTGACAAGGTCCGAAACCAACCCAGTCTCACTCGTTAGCCCCACCGCGCAACCCGCCTCACGCAGCAGGTCCAACGTCACCTTCGAATAGCTCCCATACGGGTAGCCCATGATCCAATTCGCGGGTCGCTGTCCGGCGACGGACTCGAGGAGCGACAGGGTTTGTCGAATCTCCTCGCGCTGTTCGGACGGGCCGAGCAGCTCGAGCCAGTCGTGGACATCGCCGTGTCCCCCAATGGCCATGCCGTTCCGCGCCAAGCAACGCAACTGCGCCAAGTCCATGTACAACTCTGCGGCGAAGCTTGTAAGGTCGGCGGTGACATGCCGCTGAAACAGCACCCGGCAGATATCCCGCCGGACCAGCGCTGGCAGCTCGCGCTGCAGCAGCCGCTTGAGGAAGGACACCTCGAGTGTATCGAACCGGTTCGCGGCTCCGCACACCCGAAACAGCGTCGCGCGGTCGGGGAGGGCATGCGTTGCGCGATGCTGGTCCACGAGATTCAAGGTCTCTGCCACCAGCCGACGCGGGTCCGGAACGCTCGCCAGCACGAAGTGAATCATGTGGACCTCGAGCATGGTGCGTTCCCGAATGGGTCGAGCTGCCGGGAAGAATACGGCCGGAATTCCCCTCTCTTCCAGGCGCGGGAAGACCGTGGTGTAATGGTCGCACAGTCCGTCGTCGAAGGTCAGCAGGCAGCCGTTGGGGGGCAGGACCGTCTCACCTCGGACCGCCGCGAGGACCTCATCCGGATGACAGAACGTGTAGTGCTTCGTCAGATAATCCAGCTGACCCTCGAAGCGACCCGTAGCCAGGCCGCGGATCTCCGGAAACCGCGTCCGCGGCAAGTCGCGGACGTAGTGATACGTTACGATCGTGAGCATCATTCCCCTGGCCTGGCGATCACCATTCGGTAGGTACGTTACCGCCCTGGCGCCCGTAGGCCGACGCTCTGATCGACGAGCGCGAGCACGTCCGCTGCCGACGCACAGCGGGTCAGCTCATCGGGTGGAACCGTCACGTCGAACTGCTCGTCGATCAAGGCGATCGCCGTGAGAACCGCCACCGAATCCCACCGTGCCGCGAGTGGGAAATCCGGCGTCACGGTGTTCGCATCCACCTCGAACACATCCGCCAGCTTTGCGAGGAAACTCTTGCTGACTTGCGCATCCATGAGCGGGACCCTCCTAGAAGGAGACTCGGATCATACTCGCGGCCCAGGAGAAGCCGACCCCAAAGCCCACCAGCATGACCCGCTGCCCACTGGTGATCCTTCCCGCGCGCCGGGCCCTCTC
>VBGG01000290.1 GCA_005883405.1 Chloroflexota bacterium
ACTCCTTCAGGATGTCGTTCTGGACGGTGCCGCTGAGCACCTTCGGGTCGACGCCCTGCTTCCTGGCGACCGCGATGTACAGCGCCAACAGGATCGCCGCGGTCGAATTGATCGTCATCGACGTGGTGACTTTGTCGAGCGGGATGCCCTCCAGCAGTTGCTGCATGTCGTCGAGCGACGAGATGGAGACGCCGACCTTGCCGACTTCTCCTTCGGCCATGGGATGATCGGCGTCGTAGCCCATTTGAGTCGGCAGGTCGAAGGCCACCGAAAGCCCCGTCTGTCCGCGCTCGAGCAGGTAGCGGTAGCGCGCGTTGGACTCCTCCGCCGTGGCGTAGCCGGCGTACTGGCGCATGGTCCACAGTCGGCCGCGGTACATGGTGGGCTGGACGCCGCGGGTGAACGGGTATTCGCCCGGGTAGCCGAGGCGTTCGCGTTCATCCCAGTTCGTGGCCGCCAGGTCCTCGGCGGTGTAAGCGACCTCCTGTGGAATGTGCGACGTGGTCTCGAAGAGCGCGTGACGCTGCGGTGTGCGCTCCAGCGCTTTTTTCAACGTGGATTTGCGCCACTCTTCGGCAGATTTCGACGTCACGCCGCGCGCTTCAGCTCGCGCCAGAGCAGATACAGCGCTTCCTGTGCACCGCGCCGCTTGTACTCGGTGCGCGTCGTGGAATAACGCGTCTCCTGGCAGACCTGGCGGCCGCCGATGTCGACCACGATGTGCAGCAAGCCGACGGGCTTGTCCTCCGAGGCGTCCGGACCCGCGTTGCCCGTCGTGGCGATCGACACGTTGGCGCCGGATGCCTGGCGGGCGCCGGCGGCCAGGGCCTGAGTCGTCGCCTCGGCGACAGTGCCGTGCTCGCGAAGGATCTCGGGGCTGACACCAAGGGCGCGTTTGGCCTCGGCCGAGTACACCACGTAGCCGGCCATAAAGTAGTCCGAGGCGCCCGGCGCCTCGGTGATCAGCGACGCGAGCTGACCGCCGGTGGCACTTTCGGCTACCGCGAGTTTCAGGCCGCGCTCGCGGAGGATTGCGCCGACGACGGCCGGGAACGAGTCGGCTTCGCTGCCGTAGACCCAATCGGCGACGCGTTCTTTCACCCGCGGCTCGAACGCTTCGAGCTGGCGTTCGGCTTCTTGCTGGGTGGCGGCCTTGGCAGTCAGGCGCAGGTGAATGCCGTCACTCTTGGCGTAGGTGGCGAGGGTCGGATTGGTTGAATGCGTGAGGTCGCCGAGCGCCTCTTCGGCGTGCGATTCGCCGATGCCGGCGAGCTTCAGCGTGCGCGAGAAGATGACCCCGCCGCTGATCAGCTTCGCCAGCCGGGGTTGGGCCTGCTCCTCCCACATCTTGTGCATCTCGTGCGGCACGCCCGGCATGGCGACGATGATCTTGCCATCGCGTTCGACCCACCACCCGGGCGCGGTGCCGATGGGGTTGGGCAGGTACGTCCCCGACGGGATCGTGGTGGCTTGCTTGACGTTGCGCGCGGGCATCGTGCGGCCGCGCCTGGTGAAGAACTCGCGCAGCTGCTTCTCCAGCTCGGGTTGGACGGTTGGTGTTTCGCCCAACACGTCGGCGATCGCTTCGCGAGTCAGGTCGTCTTCGGTCGGGCCGACGCCGCCCGAGCAGATGATGACGTCGGAGCGCTCGAGGCCGCGCCTGATGGCGTCCCTCAAGCGCTGCAGGTTGTCGCCGATCTGCGAGACGTAGTACAGGTCGAGCCCCAGCGTTGGCAGCTGTTGGGCCAGGAAGTTGGCGTTGGTGTCGACGATCTGCCCGAGCAGCAGCTCGGTGCCGATCGACAGGATCTCTGCACGCATGTGGGAGTAGTGACTCTGGTGAGTCTACTTCCATGCCAGTTTCGCTGGGTTCTCCTTTGCGTGCCGTACTGAGACCCTGGGCCCGTTCGGCCGCGTCGGGCGCCATACCCGTATGCGGCCGACTGGCCCCCCTGAAGGAGGTAGGCACCTCGGTCGCGTCGTGGCGCTATGCCCGTGCGCGGCCGGCAGCGCATTCGCCCCAGTGGGGTCCCCGCTGGGGAAGCTTGACTCTTCGGCCGCGTCGGGCGCCATACCCGTATGCGGCCGACTGGCCCCCCTGGAGGAGGTCGGCACCTCGGCCGCGTCGTGGCGCTATGCCCGTGCGCGGCCGACTGGCCCCCTGAAGGAGGTAGGCACCTCGGCCGCGTCGTGGCGCTATGCCCGTGCGCGGCCGAGAGCGCATTCGCCCCGGTGGGGGTCCCTCCGGGGCGAAGCTTTCGCACCTCGGCCGCCTCGTGGCGCTAAGCCCGTTGGCGGCCGAGAGCCGTATACCCTGGGGGTCCCCGCTGGGGAAACCTACTTGGCAGTCACCGCCAGGCTGGCTGAGCCGCCGAGGCTGCTCTTGATGGTGACGTTCTGCGGATTGGAGCCGAGTTCGAACTGGCCCTGATACTGGCCGCCGCCTTTGTTCTGCAGCGTGCCGATGAGCGCGCCGGAAGACGTGACGAAGGCCTTCAAAGTGGCGGTCGAGCTGGTGCTCGTGGCCTGGACGTTCAGCACCTGGTCAGAGACGACGTACTCGGCGCGGGTGACCTTGACCGTGTCGGTGGTGCCCGAGCTCGAGGACGGTGTCACCGTCATGCTGGCCGTCGCGCTGGTCCCGCCACCGGTCGCGGTGATGGTCGCCGAACTCGGACTGGTCTGTACCTTCGTCGTCACGTTGAACGTGGCGCTGGTCGCACCTGCCGCGACGGTGACGCTGGCCGGCGCCGTCGCTACCGCGGTGTTGCTACTGCTCAGCGTCACCTGCGTGCCGCCGCTGGGCGCGGCCGCGCCCAGGCTCACGGTGCCCTGCGCCGTTGCCCCGCCAACGATCGACGATGGCGCGACCGTGAGGCCGGTGACGCCGGCGGGCCCCGGTGGCGCCTGGGTGATGGTGAGCGCGCCGCTCACCGTGACTCCACCGGAGGTACCGGTGATATTGATTGTGGTTGTGCCGCTCACCAGGCCGGTCGTCACGGTGAACGTGGCACTGGTGCCGCCGGCCGGGACGGTCACGCTCGGAGGCACGCTGGCTGCCGTGTTGCCGCTACCCAGGTTCACCGCGGTGGCCGCCGATACCGGCGACGAGAAGCTGACCGTGCCCTGACTGGATGCGGTCGCCGGAACCGTCGATGGATTCAGCGTCAGGCTGCTCAACGTCGGGCCAGACGGCGGCGGCGCGCCGGCTGGGTTCACCGTCAAGACGGCCGACTTCGTGACGCCGGCGCCAGAAACGGAGATGGTGACGTTCGTCGTGGTGTTGACCGGTGTGACGAAGATGTTGAAGCCGCCGTTGGCGCCGGCCGGGATGGTGACGAAGTTGTTGATGGTCGTCACGCTCGGGTTGCTGGTCGAAATCGGCAGCTGAACGTCGTAGCTGACCGGCGAGGCGAGCGTGACGGTCGCAAATGAGCCGTTCGAGCCGCTCACCGTCGTCGGGCTGAGCGAGATGGAGGCGGGCGCGACCTGCGGGTTCAGCGTCAGCGGCGCCGACGAAGACTGCCCCTGGTAGGTGGCGGTCAGGGTGGCGTTGGTCGCTGTCGTCACCGCCGAGGTCGGGATGTTGAACGACACCGACGGACTGCCGCCCGGAACAGTCACCGATGCGGGTGGACTGACTGACCCCGAGCTGCTGCTCAAAGGCACCGTCACACCGCCTGGCGGCGCTACACCATGCAGCTGCACGATACCCGAGGTCGGTACGCCGCCGGTGATCGGGCTGAACACGGTGAGTGACTGGAGCGACGGCGGATTCACCGTGAAGCTCACTGAGGCGGAGCTGCCGCTGTTGAGCGTCCCGGTCAGTGTCACCGGCGTGGCCGCGTTCGTTTGACCGACGGTGAAGAAGACCTGGCCGAAGGCAAACCCGGCGGGCATGGTGAACGTCGCCGGCAGCGGCGCCGCGGTCGGGTTGCTGCTGGTCAGGTTGACGACGGTGCCGCCGGCAGGCGCCGGCCCTGTGAACTGGACGTAGAGCGTCTCGCTGTCTCCAGCGGACGCCGGATCGATGGTCAGCTGCAGCGAAGCCATCGTCGGCGTCGACGGGACGACGAACGTGGCCGTCTGCGACCAGGCGGTGACGGCGGCGGTGTTCGGTGCGGAGTCGCCCTGCATCGAGTTCACCCGCCAGTACAGGGTGCCGGCGGGCAGCGAGGTCACCGTGTACTGCGGCCCGGTGATCTGATTATTCAGGAACGCGATGTTGGCGAACCCCGGATCCGTCGCGACTTCGATGGTGTATCC
>VBGG01000291.1 GCA_005883405.1 Chloroflexota bacterium
ACTATGGCGGTCTGCTCGACGATGTCATCGCGCGTGTCCTGGACGTAGTGTTCGCCTTCCCGTCGATCCTGCTCGCGCTCGGGATCGTGGGTGCGCTCGGACCCGGCCTGACCAATACGATGATCGCCATCGGCATCGTCTACACACCCGTATATGCGCGCCTGACGCGCGGGATGACGCTATCGATCCGCCAGCGAGAGTTCGTGGCCGCGGCTACCCTGAGCGGCGCCAACGATCTGCGGATCTTGCGCAGCCACATCCTGCCAAACGTGGCCGCCCCGTTGATTGTGCAGACCAGTCTGAGCTTGTCGCTGGCAATTCTGGCCGAGGCCTCCCTCAGCTTCCTGGGTCTTGGCACACAGCCCCCCGACCCGTCGTGGGGCACAATGGTCAACACCGGCCAGCGTTTGATCGAGCTCTCGCCGTGGCCCGTCGTCTTCCCCGGCCTGGCAATCGTCGTGGCCGTGCTCGGTTTCAACCTGCTCGGCGACGGAATACGCGATGCGTTCGATCCCCGTCTGGCGGCCTAACAGCATGCGTTATCGAGTTGGGATCGACATCGGCGGCACTTTTAGCGACCTGGTTGTGCTGACAACCGACGGACGGGTCGAAACTCTCAAGGTCTCGTCTGCACCGGATCGGCTAATCCCATCGTTGCTCGAGGGCCTGCGGACACTGCTCGAGCGCGCCGGCCTGGTTGGGGGCGACGCCGAAGCGGTTGTCCACGGCACGACCGTGGCCACCAACGCCATCCTCGAGTACCGTGGCGCGCGCACCGCGTTGATCACCACGCGTGGATTTCGAGACGTGCTGGAGATTCGTCGCCTGCGCGTCGGCCGTCTCTACGACCTTGGCTGGGAGAAACCAGCCCCGCTGGTACCGCGCCGCCTGCGTCGTGAAGTGACCGAGCGACTCGACGCCGTCGGCCGGGTGGTTACGCCACTGGACGAAGGCGAGGCCGCGCGTGTCGTCGACGCGGTGCTCGCCGAAGGGATCGATGCGCTGGCGGTCGTGCTGGTGCACGCGTATGCCAACGGTGACCACGAGCGGCGTATCGGCCAACTGGTGGCGCAGCGCGCCCCCCGTTTGAGCTGTTCCTTGTCTTGCGACGTCCTGCCTGAGATGGGCGAGTACGAGCGCACGTCGACAACCGTTATCAATGCTTATGTCGGCCCGGTCGTGGAGCGCTACGTCGGAGCGCTGCAGTCCGGGCTCCAGGAGGCCGGCATCGCAGCGCCGCTGCTCATGATGCAGTCGACCGGCGGGGTGATGCACGCCGAGTCAGCGCGGCGTCGTCCGATTGAGGTGGTCGAATCGGGTCCCGCGGCCGGCGTGGTTGCCGCCCTCGAGCTCGCGCGTCAACTCGGCGAGCTCGGTCAGAACATTATTACCATCGACATGGGCGGAACCACTGCTAAAGCTTCCATTCTGGAGGAAGGACGGGCGTTCCAGATGACCGAGTACGAGGTTGGCGCCGGCATCACCGGCGGCAGCCGGCTCTTCAAAGGCGGTGGTCATCTGCTGCGCGTCCCGGCCCTGGATATCGCCGAGGTCGGCGCCGGTGGCGGAAGCCTGGTGAGCGTCGACGCCGGGGGCGGCCTGCGCGTCGGGCCAGAGAGCGCCGGAGCAATGCCCGGCCCGGTGTGCTATGGGCTCGGCAACGAGCAACCCACGCTTACCGACGCCAACCTGGTGCTCGGGTACCTGAATCCGCGGCACTTGCTCGGCGGCAGTCTGATCATCGACGCCGAGGCGGCGCGCCGCCAGCTTGGCGAGCGCGTGGCCCGGCGCCTCGGCCTCGACCTGCTGGAGACGGCCTACGGCGTCCATCTGGTAGCGGTCTCGAACATGGTGCGCGTAGCTCGGGCAGTGTCGACCGAGCGCGGGCGCGACCCACGCCGCTGCGCGCTCGTCGCGTTCGGCGGCAACGGACCGGTGCATGCGGCCGAGGTTGCGCGCCAGCTGGGGATAGAACTGGTCATCGTCCCGCCCTGGCCAGGCTTATTCAGCGCGTTCGGTCTGCTGTATGCCGAGCCGCGGCACGAGCTCGTGCAGGCCAATCGTGGGCAGTTGATGAGCACGACATTGCGAGCTGTCTTCGCCGGTTTGGACGCGCTCGAGCATACTGCACGCACGCGGCTGGTTGGCGAAGGGTACGCGCCGGACTGCGTGGTGCTCGAGCGGTTTCTCGACCTGCGCTACCGCGGGCAGAGCTCGGAGCTGCGCATCCCACTCGACGGGGTGGCCGCGGCCGAAACGCTGGCCGACGCCGCGGGGCGTTTCGAGGCTGAGCACCAGCGCGTGTACGGTCACCATGACGGGATCGATCGGATCGAATTGGTCAACCTGCGCGTGGTCGCCCGTGCGGTGCGCGAGCCACTGGTGAAAGGCGAAAAGCGCGTCAACACCGACGCCGCGGCCAGCGGCGGATCTATCCGTCCAGCCTACTTCGGCCGTCAGCACGGCCTGCTTGACACGCGCGTCGTCGGACGCGACCAGCTCACCGTCGAGGCGCAGCTCGGGCCACTGATCGTCGAGGAGTACGACGCCACCACCGTCGTGCCGCCGGGCTGGACTGCGCGCCGCGATAGCCTGGGCAACATCCTGCTGCGCCCATGACGATTGACCCGGTCACCCTCGAGCTGGTCAAAAACGCGGTCGAGTCCGTCGTCGACGAGATGGCGCTGACCCTCATGCGCACCGCGTATTCAATGAATCTGAAGAGCTCGAATGATTTGTCGAGCGCGTACTGCTCGCTCGATGGCGAGCTGCTGGCCCAGGGCTTCACCCTGCCGATGCAGCTGGGCTCGATCCCTGATGCGATGGCGGCGGTTCTGGCCAAATTTGGAACGACCTTTGAACCGGGCGATTGCGTCATCCTTAACGACCCGTACGAGGGCGGGACACATCTGCCCGACATTTTTCTGATCAAGCCGCTATATCTCGATGGTCAGCACGTCGCGTATTGCGCCACGATCGCCCACCACACTGACATTGGCGGCCGGGTAGCGGGGGGTAATGCGTCGGACTGAGGCGGTCTTCGACATCATCAGCCGCAACGTGCGCGTCCCCGACAACCTGCTTGGCGACCTGCGGGCGCAGTTGGCGGCCATCCACATCGGGGAGCGCGGCCTGCTCGAACTGGCGGCGCGCTGGGGCAACGCCGGCTTGTTCGAAGCACTGGGCGAGCTTATGGCGTACACCGAGCGTCTTGCGCGCGCCCAGATCGCCACGTGGCCAGATGGGACATACGCCTTCACCGACTACATCGACGACGATGGCCTGGACCCCGATCCGATTCCGATCCGCGTGTCTGT
This sequence comes from Chloroflexota bacterium, assembly GCA_005883405.1. GTDB lineage: Bacteria > Chloroflexota > UBA6077 > UBA6077 > CF-72 > CF-72. Next base: position 3,318 of record VBGG01000291.1, read on the forward strand.
CAAGGTGTGTGGCGATGCGCTGGAGGTGGACTTCGAGGGCACAGCGGCTCAAGTGCGCGGCGCCATCAACGCTACCGGATCGTTCGCTCGGTCAGCTGTCTACGCCTGCGTCCGCGGGCTCATGGACTCCGGCATGCCGAACAACGGCGGCTACTTCCGACCGATTCGCGTGCGAGTGCCGGAGGGTAGCGTGATCAACCCACACCTGCCGGCCGCCGTAGCCGCCCGAGGCCTGACCGGCTTCCGCATCGCCAATGCAATTTTTGGGGCGCTGGCGCAGGTGGCACCGGATCGCGTGCCGGCCTGTGAATCCGGCGGCGACACCGGCATAACGATCGGCGGCTACGACGACCAGCGGCGAGCATTCGTGTTCCTGGAGTTCCTGCACGGGTCATGGGGCGGACGGCCGGATCGGGATGGCATCGACGCTTGCTCCAGTCTGGTCGCGAACTTCTCCAACAATCCGATCGAGCAATTGGAGGCGGAGTACCCGCTGCGCATCGAGCAATACGGCTTCGTTCCCTACCGCTTCCTGGAGCGCGAGGGCGCCCTCCAGCTGCGGACCGATCGGCATCGGTTTCGACCATGGGGGCTGGCCGGTGGTAAGCCGGGCGCGCCGTCGTCAAACTTCCTTATTAATGGTGAGCAGACACGCCAGCTCGTGTCCAAGGAATATCTGGTGCTGCACCAGGGCGATCTGCTGCGGCACACGCTAGCCGGCGCCGGCGGTCACGGCGACCCGCTCGAGCGTGACCCGACACGGGTCGCGGCGGACGTCGCCGACGGCAAGGTCTCCGCGGAGCGAGCGGAGCTGGACTATGGCGTCGTCCTGGACGCGTTATCCGGAGAGTCAGACCTCTCTGCGACCAAAGCCCTGCGCGCGCGCCTGGCAGCCCGTGACAATAATGGCCGGAGCGGAAGCGGATTGGAGGCTAACGTGCAGCAGGAACGCGAGGAACTGGTCGACTACTGGAAGCGGACGGGCCGCAAGGTCCTGTGGGGCACGCTTCTGCGCCACGAGCTCGTGGCCGCGCTGGCGACTGAGCCGGTCGTCCTTTTGCCGATTGGCTCGGTCGAGCAGCACGGACCCGCATGTCCGCTGGATGTGGACATCGTCGGCGCCTACGCCGTCTGCTTGCGGGCCGCGCAGACAATCGACGACTTCGTATGCCTGGTGTTGCCGCCGCTGCCGTACGGATTGGCACCGTACAACATGGGCTGGATCGGAAGCGTGACACTTGAAATCGAGACAGCTATCGCCGTCCTGCACGACATCTGCCGCAGCGTGCATCAGCATGGATTCCGCAAAATCGTGCTGGTCAACGGGCACGGTGGCAACGTACCGCTCATGGGTGCGGTTGCCACCAAGCTCAGCCAGCGCGAGATCTTTGTCGGCACGACAAGCATCTGGGATCTTGGCGCGGAGGCGCTGCGACGGCTCGAAGAACGCGACGGCGGGTCAATCGGCCACGCTGGCGAGATGGAGAGCTCGATCCAACTGTATCTGCGGCCGTTCCTGGTGGACATGGCACGGGCGGCAGCGGAAACCAACCCGCATGCCGACCTGGCGCAGCGGCACCCACGGGCGGCGGCCAACCTGGTGGAGGTCGTGCGCTGGTTCCGCGCCACCGAGCGCAAGGCGCGTGGCTGGCCCGTGCCGAACGACGCACTCAGTCTGTGAGCGCCGCCCGCAGCTGCTTAATCAGAGTGTCGGTCGTGCTGTCGTCCAGGCTCAGCGCGTGGAGGACGAGCACGCCATCGTACAGGCCGCTCTCGTTGACATATACGGCTGGATTGCTCATTTTCAAGCGGCGTGTAACTTCGAAGGCTGACTGACGGCTCGCGACCTGCACCTCGAGAGTGGGAAAGCGGTCTTCGTCGAGTGAGCCGCGCAGGAGGGTTTGCACGCCCTCGAGGTCCGCCAGTCCAGCGGCGACGCGGCACAGATGTTCGTGGTAACGCGGGATGTCGGCGCGTTGGTAATCGCCTGCCACAAACCAGCGCAGGGCAACCAGCAGCGCGACGATTTCTTCGCGGGCAACTTTGAAGCCTCGTCCAATGCCATGGCGCGGAAAGCCTGGCAGGCGGTCCCGATCGATCAGGTTCGCTGGCGGATTCCACGTTGACCAGTGTTCGTCGAGGTCGAGGTGCTGTAGCGCGACGGACATGATCAGGGCGCGCCGCCCGGCCAGGATGCCAGTGCTCTGCGGTCCACGGAGCCCTTTGCCTCCACTGAAGGCGACCAGGTCGGCGCCAGCGTCGACGAAGCGGCGAAGGTTGCTGGCGGGTGGAAGTTGCGCGGCCGCGTCGACGATCAGCGGCACGTGGTGGCGACGGCAGGCAGCGGCGACTTCCTCGAGCGGCGGCTGACTTTCCGGCGAAGCCGCGTAGGCGACGGCGACCGTGCGGTCGGTGATGGCCGCCTCGATCTCCCACGTCTCGGTGCGGCGGACCCCGGCGCCGGCGACCCGCTCGTTCATGCCCACTTCGACCAGGCGCGCACCGGCCGCGCGAAGGGCGTGGTCGTAGCCGTTGCGCTGCTCGCGGCAGACGATGATCTCATTGGGCCAGCCTTCGGTATCTGGCAGGCGCTCCATCTTTGCCAAGTCCAGGCCGGCGAGACACGCCGCGGCGCCAAGCGTCAGGCCGGCGGCGGCGCCGGCGGTCACGTAGCCGGCCTCGGCGCCGGTCACCTCGCTGATCACGGCGCTGGCCGCCCCCTCCAACTGGTCGAGCGGCACGCACGAACGCGCTGCCTCGGCCATGGCCGCGACGGCGGCCGGATGCATAAGTGGCCCGCCAACGCGCGTTGATGTGACGGCTGCGTTAATGACTGGCGTCAGGCCCAGGTCGGCGTACACACCCATGGGAAGCAGTCTACGATGGCGAGTACGCGTCGGCTTCCAGGTACAGGGCCGCGACGCTCGGCACGGGGGAGTGGTCTACTATGGGCGAGCCTGGATGGCGCGGCGCTGCGGTCGCGACCTGGCTGGACCGATCGGGGGTTCGGGTGGATCTAGGGCTTGCGGGTAGGGTCGGACTGGTCACCGGGGGCAGTCGCGGAATCGGTCGGGCCATCGCCCTGCGTCTGGCCGCGGAAGGTGCCGCGGTGGGCATTTGCGGCCGGAGCACCGAGACACTCGAACGGACGCTGCGCGAGCTACGTTCCCATGATGTGCCGGCCCACGCCGTGGTGGCCGACGTCACCTGCCCGGGCGAGGTCGAGCGCTTCGTGGATGAGAGCGCGGCGGCCCTTGGTGGCCTGGATCTCCTGATCGCGAACGTAGGTGGGTCGGCCGGCCAGGAGCTGATGGCATCGACAGCCGAGGATTGGCTGCGCACGTTTGACCTGAACCTGTTTCACGCCGTTCGCGCCATCCGCGCGGCCGTTCCCTACATGCAGCGGCGCGGTGGTGGGAGCGTGGTTTCAATCGCCTCGATCTCGGGCTGGAAGCCGGGGCCGAAGGCACAGTACGGCGCGGCCAAGGCTGGCGAGATCTTCATGGCAGGCGCGCTTGCCTGGGAGTTGGCACCCCTGCGGATTCGCGTCAACACCGTGAGCCCGGGCTCGATCATGTTTCCCGGAGGTAGCTGGGAGCGGTTCCGCGCCGGGCAGGCCGAGCGCTTCGCCGAGTTCGAGCGACGCGAGTTCCCCTGGGGTCGGCTGGGCACTCCCGAGGAAGTAGCGGATGTCGTGGCGTTCCTTCTTTCAGAGCGCGCCGCCTGGATCAATGGCGCCAACATCCCCGTCGACGGCGCGCAGGGGCGTCCTGGTGCCTTCTGAAGCTGGCCGGGTGATGACGTACGTCACGCGCTACTCGACGATCCGCGTCTAGGCTCGCGGCGCAGCCGGCGGTGACGGTTGCACCCGCTTCGGCCACCAGGAAGGACACGGCTTGACGCCACGTGAGCTCGAGATCCTCCATCCACAATTACGCTACGGTGGCGTCTCGGCACAAGCCGTCGCTGGCCGACAAGACTTTGACCCCCCATGTCCTGCGCCTAACGTGAGCGTGTACAGAAAGGACCCATCGGTGTCGTCGCTGACTGGATCTTGCCCGTGGCGGGCCCGGTATGCAGGCGATCACGGCAGGCTTGACCACCAATTCGCGCCAAGCAAGTGGTCAGTCTGGTGGTCAAACGGACGAAATCCTGGCACTCAGCAGCTCCGAGTGCGAGTTCTGAGTTCACAAAACCGGTGGAGCATGGCGGATTCGAACCGCCGACCCCTTGCCTGCCAGGCAAGTGCTCTCCCGCTGAGCTAATGCCCCGTGTGGGGATAGTCTAACGGGCGGCGCGGCGGGCGGCCAAGGCGACTGTGGCGAGCAGGGCGATGGCGATGACCAGGACGCTGGCCAGCTCGGCGGCGAAAAAGCCACCTGCTTGCAGTGCGGCGCCCATCACCGACGGCGCGCTGAGCAGGGCCAGGTCGCTCACGGCGCGGTAGACGGCGATGCCCTGCGCCCGGGCGCGTATGGGCAGGGCATCGCCCAGCAGCCCGGGCGGCAGCGGGTTCACGAAGAACGACAGGCTCTGAACCAGGGTGATCGCCACGTACGTGACAGCATCCTGGACCAGAAACAGCAGCAGCTGCGCGGCCAGCAGGACGGCCAGCCCGGGCGCGAGCAGCCGGTAGCGACCGAAACGGTCACCCGCTCGGCCACCAAGCAGGACGGCGCCGATGCTCAGCGCATTCACCGCGCTGAACATCACGCCGATCTGGTATGGCTGGAGGCCAAGACGGTCTGTGCCGAGCACCGGGATGACCGCATTCAGGAGTCCATTGCGGCAGAAGAACACGACGAACGTCGCGATGTACGCCGAAAGCAGAACGCGCCCGCCAACCCGCAGGGCAGTCCAGCCGGCAAGAAGGGACGCGTCCGCACGGCCATCTACCCACGGCAGCGCAGGCGGTTGTGGACCAGCGCCCGTTGGCTGTGCAGGTGGGTCGCTCTGGCCGACGGAGCGGGCGGCACCACTCGCTCTTGTGAACAGCTGGACGGCGGCCAAGCCGATCGCCGCGGCGACCGCGCCGAGCACAAACGCGGCGCGCCAGCCGAGCTGCAGGGCCAGCAGACCTCCAAGGGCGGGTACCACCAGGCCGGCGACAGAGAACAGCGCCTCGCCGCGGGCCATTACCCGCCCCCTCGCCACGCGGCCGGAGCCGCCCACCAGCCAGGCCAGGATCATCGCCTGGCACACCGACGATGCAACACCGATCAGCAAGCGCACCGCGGCGACCTGCCACGCATTGCCCGCCAGCGCCCCCAGGATTGAGCCGACCGTGCTTATCGCGAACGCCACGAGCAGCACCGTGCGGGGATTCCAGCGGCGGGCCATGCCGCCGGCGGGCAGGTCGGTCACCAGGCGGGCCAGGCCAAAGGCGGCGACGACCGCCCCGAGCTCGCCATAGGTCAGGCCAAGGTCGGCCCGCAGCGCGCCCAGCGATGGCAGCAGGGCCATGTTGGACAGCTGCGCCAGCGGCTGGGAGCCGACCAGGGCCCAGGTCTCGGCCCGTGAGAGAAAGACGTCGTCGACGTGGTGCGGGGAAGCGCCGCGCGCTGGGTCGGCGGGAACGGCGTCAACGTGATGGGTTGGCTCGGCGGGAACGGTCACTCCTGCCCTCGCAGGCTATCCGAGCAGGGGCGGCGGGATGTATTGCGCGCGGTGCCTATTGACAGCGATGGGCGCGTGCGCATGCGAGCATGAGCTTTGTGATCGACGCCGCGCTGGTGGGCACGGGTGGGATGATGCCGCTGCCGAACAGGTGGCTCAGCAGCGTGCTGCTGCGCTACGCGGGACACCTGATCCTGTTCGACTGCGGCGAAGGAACGCAGATCAGCTTGCGCTCGCTGGGCTGGGGCATCAAGGACATCGATCTGATCCTGATCAGTCACGTGCACGGCGATCACGTCACCGGGCTGCCAGGGCTGCTGCTCACGCAGGGCAACTCCGGGCGAACCGAGCCGCTGCAGATCGTCGGGCCGGCCGGATTGCGCCAGGTGGTGAGCGGGTTACTCTCGGTCGCGCGGTCTCTGCCGTTTGCCGTGGAGTGCCGCGAGCTCACAGCAGCCGACGGCGAACGAGTCGGACTCGAAGAGCTGAGCGTGACCTGGGTCGAAGCCGAACACCACGTCGAGTGCCTCGCCTATCGGCTGGACCTGCCGCGCGGTCCACGCTTTCTGCCCGAACAAGCGCGACAACTGGGGGTGGCGATCCAGGACTGGAAGCGGCTCCAACGCGGCGAGATCGTCAGTGGCGTGCGTCCGTCGGACGTGCTGGGGCCGCCACGGCGCGGCTTGTCGATCGGCCTGGTGACGGACACACGGCCAACGGAGGCGATCGCGCGTCTCGTCTGGGACGTGGACCTGCTCGTGTGCGAAGCGACCTTCGGCAGTGACGAAGACCAGCCGCGGGCCGTCGAGCGCAAGCACATGACGTTTCGTGAGGCGGCACAGTTGGCGAAGGACGCGCGGGCGCGACAGCTGGTGCTCACCCACTTCAGCCCGGCGCTGGTCGAGCCGGAGGCGTACCTGGGCAATGCCGCGGAGGTTTTCCCAGAGACGATCGTAGGCCGCGATCACCTCACGCTCAGCTTGCGCTTTCCCGAGGAGTGAGCGCTCGAGCTGCGCTGGTCAGGCCGGCTTGCGACAAAGATCGCTCACCCCGTTAGAGCACCCTCACCCCAGCCCTCTCCCAGAGGGAGAG
>VBGG01000292.1 GCA_005883405.1 Chloroflexota bacterium
AGACGGCGAGGGTCTCGTCGCTTTATTACCGCTGCCTCCCCCTGTCCACTCGGCTCGGGCCAACGCCGCCGGAACGTAAGGTCGACGGGGGTCAGCGGTCGCCGGGAGCCGTCTTGGGCGCCAGGCCGGTCGCGGTCTCTGACGCTCGAGCTGCGCGCGCCGGCCGGATGCACGATCCTCCGCGTGCCGCCTGAGCGGCTGCTCTCCCGTCCGCGCAGACATCCGGGACGGGCGTGCCCAGCATCTCGTGGACGGCGGCCACCACCGCCAGGGGCGGACTGTGTCGCGGCAGGAGGTGGACCCCATACTCCGCCAGCACCCGGTCCTGTCGGGGTGCTGCGGGCAGCCCGTCGGTCCAGACAACTACCGGGCAGGCCCGCCAATCGTCGGCGCGCACCATGGCATCCAGGATCTTCCAGCCGGCCCGATCCCGCACCGTCACCAACTCGAGCACCACCGCGTCGGGGCACGTCGCGCTGACGAACTCCGGCGCGCCGGTCCACCCGATGTGGGTCGGCACGGCATAGCCCGCATGGCCGAGTTCAGCGCGCACTAGCGCCAAACGGTCGGCGCACGCGCCAACCACCGCGACACGTGTCCGACGCTCGACCGGACGGTCCCCGGCCGGCTGCCACTTGGGAGCGTAGGGGACGGGTAGCGGCGCGACGGGCTCGGCCGTGATTGGGTCTGCAAGGGGCGTGGCCATGGGATCCCTCTGGTCGCACGGGCGGTCTGATGCGCCGCTGCGCCCAGCGTGGCTGCCCGGGCTGGTGGTCGCGGGGGAGATACTGTGAGTGTCTGCCGCCTTAATCGTCGGCGCTATGGGCGGCGTGCACGAACCGGGGAAGCGGCTTTTGGACACCCTGCCTCAGGTGCCCCACCGGGGGCTGAGCAAGCGGGCCTGCTGCAAGGACCTGATCACAGCCCGCCGCGGTCAGGGGGCAAATCCTTGGGCGACCCTGCTGCTGCAGCTCCCCTGGGGCTGTGAGCTCTTACGGCCCACGGCCACTTGATCGACGCGCTATGGTCACATTTCGGCCTCGCGTGCGAGACGGGCCAGGTCACTGCCTCATGCCGTGTCACTTTGCCTGGTAAAAGAGTGGGCTCTTCCGCACTTTCGGTGAATTCGGCGCTGGGACCACAACGGGTGGTAGGTTCGCCCTGGCGACGTCCGCAACGTCTTGTTGTGTATTTCGGCGAATGCGAACGCCCGTTTCGGCTGAAGCCGAACGCGCATTTCGGTTGAAGTCGAACAGTCATTTCGATGCCGAACAGAGGTCAGAACCAGCGGCGCCGGTGGAGGCTATGTCGACATTCATTGACTGAGTGAGTGTTAGGTTGGTCACCTCCTTGTCGGGATGATAGCGAGCGAGCGTTGTCGTCAATGTACCCGGGCCTCACCAGCGACGGTGAGTCTCGGCTGACACACGTTGTAGGTCACCCCGGGTGCCAGGGCCGGTGGACGTCAGCACCCGGGGTTGGGAGTTCAGGGTTGAGCCTCACCTCCTTTGTCGGCAGAGATGGTGGGAGTTTGATCTGGTCCCGGGATAAGCTCGACGCCGGCCGGTAACGTTTTGCCGACGTAGAAGCTGTGCGTTCGCTGTTGGTAGTCCCAGTAGTAGCCATACCAGTACGGTCCGTGACCAGGGCCAGTCGGTGGACAGCGACGGCAGCCAGGTTTGCCGCAGCGCACGTACTGCTGGCGGTAGATGACGCCGTCGGGGCGGCCGGCTCGGCCGCTGAGGTCAGTCCGGCGCGCCTTGGAAACTGGCATGCAAACCATTACATAAGAACCGGGGTAGCCTGGCATTACTCAACGGGCGGTTCCTCCAGGGGTGGTTGACGGCGGCGCATCGAGCTGCCCTTCAGGGCCAGCCGGTGGGCGTCATGGACCAGGCGATCCAGGATGGCGTCCGCCAGGGTGGGATCACCGGCGGTCAGGGCCGGATGCCAGGCCTCAACCGGCAGTTGGCTGATCACCAGCGTCGAGCGCACCTGGCTGCGATCGTCGATGACCTCGAGCAGATCCTTGGCTTCGATCATGCTCGGCGACGTCAGCAGAAAATCGTCCAATACCAACACGCCGACCTTGGCCAGGTGCGCCAGACGCCGCACATAGCGTCCGTCACCGCGGCTGAGCGCCAAATCCGTCAGCAGCCGCGGTGTGCGCATGTACAGCGCCGTGTGGCCACGGCGAACGGTGGCGTGGGCCAACGCGCAACCGATGAATGACTTGCCCGCGCCCGTTGGGCCGGTGATCAGCAAGTTGTGATGAGCCGCCACCCAATTCGCCTGGGCCAGGCTCATAATCAGCGACCGGTCAATTGGCCGCCTTGAGACGCAGGGCCAATCGGCGGCTGTCGCGGGCTTCGGTTTCGCGATCGACCAGCAGGCCGAGCCGTTCGTCAAAACTCAGGCCGAGGTATTGGTTGCTTTCGAGCTGTTCACGCAGGCCGAGCCCCATGCCGAACAGGCCCAGCGCGTCGAGCTTGTCGAGCGTTTGGTTGATCAGCATGGCTCAGGCCTCCAGCAGCGCGAGGGCCTGCTGGTAATAGCCTGGTCCGCGCAGGTTGGCGTGTTGGATGGGCACTACCTTCGCGGGTGCCTCGACGAGGATCGGCACGCGGTCCAGGCCGTTCTTCAGAATCGAATGCACGCTGGTGTAGGAGGCGCCGTTGATCGCCAGCGCACGCTGGCAAGCGGCGCTGACCCGTTCGCCGCCGTACTGCTTGACCAGGCGTTTGAGGCCCATACACGCCCGGTAGCCGTGCTCGGGATGCGGCCGCGTCGTCAGGATGGTGGTGATCAGCTCGGCGACCGGTGGTCCGACGCTGGCGCCCCAGGCCACCAACTTTGACGGCGTCCATTCCAGGTGTGCGCGGTGGGCGGCCGGCATGTGCTCCGGGTTGGTGATAAATCGACGCCGTCCGTACTCGCGCACATGGCTGGCCACCCGTCGGTTTCGATGCAAGACCTCGACCACGTGGGCCGTGGCGCGCACCTCCACCGGTTCATGGACCAACTGGTAGGGCACCGAGTAGTACCGCGTATCGAACTCCACGTGATAATCGATGTTCACTTTGGCCGACTTCCACGTGGCGAGCTCGTAACGCGTGGTCGGCAGCGGCTGCAGCGCAGCGCGTTCGAGCTCCTCGAACCGCGCCCGACGTGAGACCGGCTGGCCACGGAACGGACGATCATTGACCAGAGCGAGCTGCTCGGCGACGGCCGCGTTGCCTTCGGCGAGCGAGAAGAACTGGCGTTTGCGTAGGGGAGCCAGAATCCAATGCTCAGTTACCTGAACGGCGGCCTCGATCGCCGGCTTATCACGCGGGTGGTACGGCCTGGCGGGCAAAACGGCCATCGAGAAATGCTCGGCCAGCTCCACGTAGCTGCGGTTCAGCTCCGGGTCATACCAGCACGCTTTGGTGACGCCCGACTTCAGATTATCGGGCACCACGACGCGGGGGGACCCGCCATAGAACTCCAGCGCGTTGACGTGCGCGCCCTGCCAGGACGCGAGGTCCTGACTGCCGGTCACTTCAACGTACAGATACCCGCTGGCACCCAACGCACACGCAAACACCTGCGCCTGCCAGGTCTCGCCCGTGTTGGGATCGGTGATCGGCAGCGTATCGCCGCAGAAATCCACGAACATGCGCTCGCCTGCCACGTACTCGAAGCGCATGACCACGTCCTGGCGGCCAAGCCAACGGTGGTAATGTGCGCAGAACTGGGTGTACCCCCAACCGTCAGGGTGGTCACGCTTGTACTCCAGCCACAGCAACTGGAGGGTGACATGCTTGCCCCGCGTCCGCTCGTGGTGCACCTCGAGCCAATCCGGCGCTGGGCGTCCGGGCCGATACTCCTCCTCGCCGCGCTTGAAGAGCCGCGCTTCCAGGGCAAGCCCGTCCAGGTCATCGGGCAGCGGCCAGCTCAGGCCAGCACCCTGGGCCCGTGTGAGGTAGCCCTGAATGGTCGA
>VBGG01000294.1 GCA_005883405.1 Chloroflexota bacterium
CTGGATCAAGGCGTCCGGCACACTTGGCGTCTGACCACTCTGGCGCTCAGCGCTGAAAAGCACCTGGGCCAGGGTCGGCGCACGATCGGGAGCGATCAGGTGAGGCAGCGCGCTGGCGCCGACCAGCCCGGGCACGCCCCACAGCATCACATTGATGGCGAGCCCGGCGGTCGCCATGAGAACTGGACCTCGCAGCATTGGCGCACAGTAAGCCGCGGGCAGGTTGGCGCGCGGTTGAGGCAAGGTGGCTCAGGCGGTCACAACCGCGGCGGCCTTCTCCAGGCCGAGCTCCTCCACGGCGATCTCGCGCATTTTGAACTTCTGGATCTTGCCCGTGACGGTCATCGGGAAACCGTCGACGAACTTCCAGTAGCGCGGGATCTTGAAGGTAGCGATCTTGCCCCGACAGAAGGCGACCAGGTCGTCATCGGACAGCCGCGAGCCCTCGCGCAGCTTCACCCACGCCATCACCTCTTCGCCGTAACGCGGGCTCGGCACGCCGATCACCTGGACGTCGCTGACCTCGGGATGGGTATAGAGGAACTCCTCGATCTCACGCGGGTACACGTTTTCGCCACCGCGGATGATCATGTCTTTGATGCGCCCGACGATGTTGATGTAGCCCTCGTCGTCCATGGTCGCCAGGTCGCCGGTGTGCATCCAACGCGCGGCGTCGATCGCCTGACTGGTGGCTTCGGGATTGTTCCAGTAGCCGAGCATCACGCTGTAGCCGCGCGTGCACAACTCGCCGGACTGCCCGCGCGGGACGACCTGACCATTGTTCGGGTCGACGATCTTGATCTCCACGTGCGGGTGAATCCGGCCGACCGTGGAGACGCGCTTGGCGAGCGGATCGTCCGTTGCACTCTGGGTCGAAACGGGGGCCGTCTCGGTCATGCCGTAGCAGATCGTGACCTCGGGCATGTGCATCTGCGACTGGACTTTGCGCATGACCTCAACCGGGCAGGGCGAGCCGGCCATGATGCCGGTGCGCAACGACGAGAACTCGAATTCGGAGAAGCGCGGATGGTCGAGCTCGCCGATGAACATGGTCGGCACGCCGTAGAGCGAGGTACACCGTTCCGCCTGCACTGTCTCCATCACGGCCTCTGGCTCGTAGGCTTCGCCGGGCACCACCGTGCACGCGCCGTGGGACGTGCAGGCCAGGTTGCCGAGGACCATGCCGAAGCAGTGGTAGAACGGCACGGGAATACATACCCGATCGCGCTCGGAATAGCGCAGCGCTTCGCCGATGAAATAGCCGTTGTTCAGGATGTTGTGGTGCGAAAGCGTCGCGCCTTTCGGAAAGCCCGTTGTTCCCGACGTGTACTGAATGTTGATGGCGTCGTCGAACTGCAGCGAATCTTCGATTGCCTGGAGCTCATCGAGGGAAACGCGGTCAGCGCTGGCGAGTAACGCATCCCACTCATCGTCCAGCACGATCGTCTGGCGCAGGTCAGGGCAATCGCCGCGGACCTCAGACAGCATGCCCACGTAATCGGACGCGCGGAATGCGCGCGCCAGCAGGAGCAGGCTGGTGCCCGATTGCTGCAGCGCATATCTCAGCTCGGCCGTTTTGTAGGCCGGGTTGATGTTGACCAGGATGACGCCGATGCGCGCAGTCGCGTACTGGGTGACGACCCATTCGGCCCGGTTCGGCGACCAGATGCCGACGCGGTCGCCCTTCTGGACGCCACGTGCGAGCAGTCCGCGCGCGGCGCGGGTGGTCTGTTCCCACAGCTGCGCGTAGGTCGCGCGGTAGTTCTGCTGGCGCACGACCAGCGCTTCACTTTGCGGGACGCGTTCGACGGTGCGGCGCAGGTTCTCGCCGATCGTCTCGCCGAGCAGCGGGACGGGGCTCGCTCCGTGGACGTACGACGCTGCTGGCATACCGTCGATTCCTCCTCCTGCTGCTTGCTCGATGCCTCTTAGTTGTAATCGCGGGGGGCGACAACCGCACAGCTTGTGCGCTCGGCTGGAGCGTCGAGGACCTGGCTGGTGGCCTCGCGCCAGCGGGCGTAGTGCGGCGTCTGGGTATGCGCCTGCACAGCGGCGTCGTCGCGATAGACCTCGTAGAACACGAAGTGGTTCTGGTCGGCCTGGTCCGCGAGGACGTCGAAGCGAAAGCAGCCTGGCTCATCGCGGACGGAGCAGGTCGAGTCGTCCTCGGCCACGGCGAGGAAGCGGTCGCGTTGGTCGGGCTTCACTTTAAGAGACACGATCAGGGCCAGCATGCGCTCTAGCTTATTCCCCGGAGGGGACCCTGCTCGGGAGCCGAAGGTGCTGCAAGCCGCGGAGGGCCAATGGCTCGCGCGGTGGGAGCGCCGCGCAGCGAAGGACAGATGGCTCCGCGTAGTCTGTAAGGCGTGTACGACGCGATCGTCGTCGGGGCGGGACACAACGGGTTGGTGGCGGCGGGGTACCTGGCGCGCGCGGGCTGGAAGGTGCTCGTGCTCGAGCGGCGGCACCTGGTCGGTGGCGCGTGCGTCACCGAGGAGGTGTTCCCGGGCTACCGCGTCTCGACCGCCGCCTACCTGGTCAGCTTGCTCCAGGAGCGCGTCGTGCGCGACCTCGAGCTGCGCAGGTTTGGCTACGAGGTGCTGCCCAAGGACCCGGCCTATTTTGCGCCATACCTCAACGGGCGCTACCTGTTCATGTACGCCGATCAGCGCCGCACCTGCGAAGCGCTGGCCCGATTCTCGCGGCGTGACGCCGAGCGTTACCCCACGTACGAGCGCTTCGTCGAGCGCATGGCACGCTTCGTCGAGCCGATGCTCCTGGAGGCGCCGCCGAACCTCCCGCCGCGACGGCCCGCCGACTTCGCCGCGCTCAGCCGGCTGGGCTGGCGCTTGCTTCGGCTCGCACCCGCGCAGCTCGGGATCTCGCCCGCATGTTTACTGCCTCCGCGCGTGAGGTCCTGGATGACTGGTTCGAATCGGACGAGCTGAAGCTGGCGCTGGCCACCGACGGCGTGATCGGCACCAACGGCGGGCCGTCCTCCCCCGGCACCGCCTACGTACTGCTGCACCACATGATGGGCGGTGTTGGCGGCGTGCGCGGTCTGTGGGGATTCGTGCGGGGCGGCATGGGCGCGTTGAGCGCCGCCCTGCAGCGCTCGGCACAGGCCGCGGGCGCCGACGTGCGCACACACGCAGAGGTGGCGCGGATCGACGTCCGCGACGGCCGAGCGGTGGGCGTGATCCTGGCCGACGGAAGCGACTATCGTGCGCGCACGATCGTGTCGAATGCCGATCCGAAGCGCACGTTCCTCGGACTGATCGGTCGCGCGTGCCTCCCGCCGGAATTCGTGGCCCAGATCGACGCGTATCGCTGCGAGGGCTCGTCGTTCAAGATCAACCTGGCGCTGGGTGAGCTACCGAACTACTCCGCGCTGCCTGGCACCTGCCTGGGACCACAGCACCGTGGCACCACCCACATTTGTGCCAGCCTGGAGGCGCTGGAGCGCGCCTGGGACGACGCCAAGTACGGCGCGCCATCACGGGCGCCGCTGCTCGAGATCACCATCCCGACGGCGTACGACCCATCGCTCGCGCCAGACGGAAAGCACATCATGTCGATCTTCGCCCAGTACGCGCCCTACCGCCTGGATGGCGCCACCTGGGACGACACCGCGCGGGCGGCGTTCGTCGATCGCGCGCTCGGCCTGCTCGAGCAGTACGCGCCGAACATCCGTGGCGCCGTCGAGCACGTTCACGCGCTCTCGCCGCTCGATCTCGAACGCGACTATGGGCTCACCGGCGGCAACATCTTTCACGGCGATCTGCGCCTGGATCAGCTGTTCGGGCTGCGGCCGGTCGCCGGCTGGGCGCGTTATGCGACGCCGATTCGAGGGCTGTACCTGTGCGGCTCGGGCACGCACCCGGGCGGCGGGGTGACGGGCGCGCCTGGCCATAACGCCGCAAAGGTGCTCCTGGGAACGCGGCCGAACACGTGGTGAATGCCTCGAGATCTCGGTGGCCGCGTTCCCAGGAGCAGTCTGTTGGAGGAAGTTCGGCCGCCATGCGCTCAGGGAAGCAATCCTTCTCGGCCGAACTTCCGGCCGGATACAGTCCCAAGCGATGATTCGCGCACGGGCGCTGATCAAAGACTTTCCCGGCCCACTGCGCGCGGTCGACGGGCTGTCGTTCGATGTCGCGCCGGGCGAGATCTACGGACTGCTCGGTCCGAACGGCGCGGGCAAGACCACCGCCATGTCGTCTGGGCCAACGCTCTGTTCGATCGCGAGCGGCTGCTCAGTCGTCGCTGAGAGAGGGGCCCACCTGATGCTGTTCACCAGCGAACACGACCTGTTCCGACGCACGGTGCGCGATTTCTTCGCCCGCGAGATCAACCCGCGCGTAGACGAATGGGAAGCCGCCCATCAGTTCCCCGCCCACGAGGTGCTGCCCACGATGGCCGCGCTGGGTCTACTCGGGCTCGAATACGACCCGGCGGACGGCGGCCAGGGTGCCGATCACTGGTACACCGTCATCTTCGGCGAGGAGCTGGGCCGCATTCCGTGTGGCGGGGTGCCGATGGCTATCGCCGTGCACACCGACATGGCCACGCCTTCGCTTGCGCGCTTTGGCTCGCCAGAGCTGAAGGAGCGCTATCTCGCGCCTGCCATGCGCGGCGAGATGGTTGCCGCCGTGGCCGTCACCGAACCCGACGCGGGTTCCGACGTGGCGGCGATCAAGACGCGCGCCGTTCGCGATGGGGATCAGTGGGTCATCAACGGCAGCAAGCTGTACATTACCAACGGCGTGCAGGCCGACTGGTTGTGCTTGCTCGTGCGCACCAGCGCTGAGGGTGGCTACCGCGGCATGTCGCAGGTGATCTTTCCCACCAGCACGCCAGGTTTCGCGGTGAGCCGAGCGCTTCGGAAGCTCGGCAATCACTCTTCGGACACGGCCGAGCTGTCGTTCGTGGACGCGCGCGTGCCCGTGACGAATACCGTCGGCGGCGTGGGCCGCGGCTTTCAGCAGCAGATGCAGCAGTTCCAGAACGAGCGGCTGATTGCCAGCTACATGGCAGTCGGACAGTGCGCGTTCGCGCTCGAGCGCACCATCGACTACGCACGCCAGCGGCGAGCGTTTGGGAAACCGCTCGTGGAGCACCAGTGGGTGCAGTACCACCTGGCCGAGCTCTCAGCCGAAGTTGACCTGCTGCGGCAGTACAACTACGCGGCGGCCGAGGCGTACATTGCCGGGTTGGATGCGACCCGCCAGGCGACGGTCGCCAAGCTGACCGCTGGGCGGCTGGTGCGCAAGGTGGCCGACACCTGCCTGCAGTTCCACGGCGGCATCGGCTACATGGACGAGACGTGGACGAGCCGCTTCTTCCGTGACAGCCGCCTGCTCTCGATCGGAGGCGGGGTGGACGAGGTCATGCTGTCCGTGCTCGCGCGGCTCGATGGGATCGTCGCCGACTGACGAGCTACGCGCGGTTTTATCCACTCCCAGAGGGAGACGCGGAAGCCACAGCGCATAGCTCGTCGACGACGCCGCGCAGAAAACGATCGGCGGCGAAGTCGTCGAAGGCGCGGCGGTCGAACGTCACCGGGCGGATGCCGCCGTCGGCAGTTGGGAAGGGCCGGCGCTCGACCAGGCCGGGGCCGAGGATGCCGATCTGCCCGAGCGGCACGATTGGAGATGCGGTCAGGTTGCCGAACGAGCCGACGTTGGTCACGGTCATTCGCGCGCCCTGCGTCTCGTCGGGTGCCAGTCTGGCGGCGCGAGCGCGCGTGGCGAGATCGGCCACGCCGCGTGCGGTCTCACCCAGGCTGAGAGCGTCGGCCTTGCGCAAGACGGGCACGATCAGGCCCGCGTCCAGCGCGACGGCGACGCCGACATCCACGCCACTGCCGAGATGCGCGGCGAGCCGACGCGCAAGCGCGTGGACGAACAAGACCGTAAACGTGGGGTTCGCCCCTTCGTGCTGCTCGAAGTCCTGCTTGTGTGCCGCGCGCCAGGCGACCAGGCGGGTCAGGTCGGCGGCGATCACCGTTTGGCCATGCGGGATCGTCTGACGCGCCTTGAGCATGTGCTCGGCGATCGCGCGGCGCATCGGCGTCAGCGGGACCAGGGCGGGCCGCGGGACGGCCGCGGGTGGGACTTGTGCAGCCGCGGGCGAGCGGCGCGCGACGAACGCGAGGACGTCATCCTTCGTCAGTCGACCCGACGGGCTGCCGATGTCGTCGGCTGTGAGGCCGTGCTCCGCCAGCAGCCGCGCCGCCACGGGCGTAGCCTTCTTCGGCGCCGCGGGCGAGATCGCGAGCGCAGCGGCAGGCACCGCGGGCGCGGACGGAGCGCTGGCTGCGGGCGGCGAAGGCGCGGCGATGGACGGCGACGGGGCGACCGGCGCGGGCGCGGCGGCGGGCGGCGAGGGCTTGGTATCGGGCGTGGGCACCGAGGCGCCCGACGGCTCGCCGATGCGGGCGATCGGCGTCTCGATCGGTACCGTCTGGCCCTCGGAGACGAGCAGCTCGAGGAGCGTCCCCGCGAATGGTGAGGTGAGCTCGGTGGTCACCTTGTCGGTTTCGATCGACGCCAGAGGCTCGCCCGAACGAACCGCCTCACCGACCCGCTTGAGCCACTGACCGAGCGTGCCTTCGACGAGCGTGTCCGCAAGCTTTGGCATGCGGACGAGCGTTTCGCTCATTCGCGTTCGAGAACGCGCTTCATCGCTCCGAGCAGTGCGCCCGCGTCCATGCCGTCGAGCGCGCGGTGATCGATGCTGGCGCACAGAAACGCGGTCGGCGCCAGCGCAAAGCCGCGTTCTCGGGCGACCACGCGCTCGTCCACCGCGCCCACGCGCACGGCCGCCACCTGCCCGGGCAGTACCAGTGGCGCGGCGTACATCGCCGAGCCGGGGCCAAAGTCGGCCAGGCTCACCGTGCCATCCACGAGGACGGCCGGGTCGCCGGCGTCAGCCGCGCGCAGCGCGTCGATTTCGACGGCCAGGCCGAGGACGTTGCGCGTGTCCGCGTCGCGGATCACCGCGTGGGATGCCGCGGACCCGTGGGCATTCGTGACGCTCACCGCGAGGTGAACGGCCGGGTAGCCGCGGATGCCGCGCCCGACGGGGTCGAAAGCCGCGTTGGCGTGCGGCACTTCATGCAACGCCTGCAGCAGGGCTTCGGCGAAAAAGGGCGTGAAGCTCGGCTCGATGCCGCGCCGCCGCCAGGTCTCGCGGCTCGCGTCGAGACGGCGCGTCAGGTTGGTCAGGTCGACTTCGACGACGCTCGCGGCCTGGGGGATCTCGCGCGCGGCTTCGCTGACCAGTTCTGTCCAGGACGCGTCGGGTCGTATGCCACCCTCACCCCAGCCCTCTCCCAGAGGGGGAGGGGGAGATTCGCGGCCGTTCACGGACACCACCCCGCGTTGGCCACGATCGACGCGCGCGAGCGCTCGCAGGGCGGTGCCGATCCGTGCGCGGTCGGGTATCAGATAGTCCTCCATCGGCCCGCTGGCGGGGATGCCAGCCACGTCAGGCATGGTCAGGCGCTCAACGGGCGCGCGCAAGTCGTCCAGGGCACGCTCGGCGACGATCGCGGCGATCTCGGCGCCCAGGCCCATTGTGCGCGCGTCCTCGTGGACGACGCACAGGCGACCCGTGCGGCGCACCGACTCCAGCAGCGTGTCCGTGTCCAGCGGGTTGAGCGAGCGAGGGTCGATGACCTCCACCTCGATGCCCTCGGCGGCGAGCTGCTGAGCCGCCGCCAGCGACTCGTGCAGCACCCAGCCCCAGGCCACCACCGTCACGTGCTGGCCGTGCCGCGCGACGTTGGCACGCTCGAGCGGCAGGACGTAATCGCCCTCGGGGACCTCGCCGCGGATCGCGCGGTAGGTACGCTTGTGCTCCAGGAACAGCACCGGATCGGGATGACGGATGGCACTGGTGAGCAGGCCCTTGGCATCGCCAGGAAAGCTCGCCGCCACCACGCGCAGGCCTGGCACGTGCGAGTAGTAGGCCTCGACGCTCTGCGAGTGATACGGGCCGCCGCGCAGGCCACCACCGTACGCGGTGCGGATCACCAGCGGGCAGGCGGCGTCGCCGTTGGTCCGAAAGCGAATGCGCGCGGCGTCGGAAATGATGTGGTCGGCAGCGGCGTGGATGAAGTCGGCGAACTGGATCTCGGCGACAGGCCGCAGGCCGCGCATGGCCATGCCCACGGCGAGGCCCGCGATGCCGAGCTCCATCATGGGCGTGTCGATAACGCGTTCAGGCCCAAATTTCGCCAGCAGGCCGTCCGTGGCGCGAAAGACGCCGCCGAGGGGTCCGACGTCCTCGCCGAGAACCACCACGCGCTCGTCACGCTCCATCTCCTCTCGCAAGGCCTCGCGGACGGCCTCAATGAGCGTCATGGTCCGAGTCCGAGCAGTGGCTTGCGCCGCTGCCACATGCGGAACGTGCGTCGTCACGAACGTCTCGTCGTGATGATATTCCGCGGTTGGCCCACGCGCGGTGGGGCGACAGCCACGCTTCAAGGCTTGTCGAGTCGCCAGTCGGGGTGCCAGATGCGGCCTTCGACGCGAAGCTGCGGATCGGGCTCATCGGGGAGGGCACACAGGTCATCCAGGTGCTCGACCATGACCAGCGCCGAGATGGCGGCGTCGAAGGCATCCTCCGAGCGCACCGCCATGCCGACGTGCTCGGCGCGAAGCAGCGGGTAGCGCTCGGCCAGCAGCTTCTGCCGTTCACGAGCGTTCGATTTGCGTACGCCGCCCGTAAGAAGCCGAGGATAGATCTCGACCACCACTGGCCAACCGCCAGCGCTGGTACACGGCCATATCGTGGCGCCCGCGTCCACAAGCTGGCGCAGCACGGGCATGCCGCGAATGGAGCCGGTGCCCACAGAGCCGGCGCCGCCGATCTGGAAGATCGATTTCGGACCGATGCCGCGCACGCGTGGCGCGGCCAGCTCCGTTCGTCGAAAGGCGGGGCGTGCTGCAACCGGGCGGGGCCGGCCCGTACGGCCCCAGAAGGGCGGCTCACAGGCGGCAAGCCACGCTTCGCCACAGCGCTCGACGTGGGCCCACAGCTCAGGCGCGCTACTTACGCCCGCCTGCTCGACGAACCATGCGGGAAACGAGAACGCGAAGTCCAGCCCGATCGCTACGTACTCCAACTGTAACGCGTCCACATTGTTCGATCGCTCCACCGAAGAAGCCGCCGAAACCCGCCGGCCGGCGGCGCCAGGGACCGAATCGCCATTCAGAGGGCTCGCCGTCCGCCCAGCGGCCGAAAGCAACCTAGCAACAACAGCCGAACGATCTGAAATGACCTCCAGACGGACCAGCCGACCGGGATACACGGCCTCGGCCAGCCAGATGCGGTTACGCATACTGTGCGTGGCGCCAGACCAGTCCACCGCCAGAGCTCTCATCGGTGCTCAGTACACTTCAGAGAGCATGCCCGAGAGCGGCTGGACGTACCTCTCAGAAGAGTTCATCGAGGACCTCGAACGCGCCATCAGCCAGGGCAAGACGATCAGCTCCGTGCTCCAGGAGTACGGCATTAACCGCGGCACCTACTATTCATGGCTGGCGATTGGCGAGGGCCGCATGACCCGCTGGCGTGACGGCACGCCGATTTCTGAAGAGATGCGCACCAACTGCC
>VBGG01000295.1 GCA_005883405.1 Chloroflexota bacterium
TGGGGTGGACCGTTGTTGCGTACCGTCGGGCTGGCGGTGGTGTCGCCGTCGCCTGACTTCGCGCGATCGCCGCCTCCAGCGCCCCCGCGGTCGTCTGACGAGAGCACGCCGGCGGGCGCGGGCTGACGCGCCCCCGCGCTTTTCGAAGCGTCATCGTTCGCGCGGGCGTCGTCTGCGGACAGCGCGCGCGCGTCGCCGCCCTGGGCGGGCTGCACGCTGCCGCGGTCGTCGCCGTTGCCGCCGTTGCCGCGGTCGTCAAGGTTGCTGACGTTGGTCGCGTTGCCGCCGCCACCGCGATCGTCGCCGAGGTTGCCACCGCCACCGCCGCGATCGCCACCGCCGCGGTCGTCGCCGAGATTGCCACCGCCACCGCCGCCGCGGTCGTCGCCGAGGTTGCCATTGGCGCCACCGCCGCGGTCGTCGCCGAGGTTGCCATTGCCGCCGCCGCCACCACCGCCGCCGCGGTCGTCGCCGAGGTTGCCCTTGCCGGTGTCGCCACCAGCGCCGCCGCCGCGCTCGGCCTCGCCTGCCGACGGGGTGAGCCGCCGGTCAGTCGCCTGCGATGCGCCCGCGCCATCTCCGCGCGCTTGTGGGTTGTCCGCTACCACCGCCGAGTTCGGCGGCGCCTCATCCTGGTTCTGCTCGCGCTCGACCGCCTGGTTGCGACCCTGATCGCGCGACTGGCCGCCTTGCACGCGGGCAGGCGCTGGCGCGGGCGGCGGGTTCACCCGTCCGACCTGGCTTCCGCGATTGCTCGGGGCGACGACCGCGGGACGATCCTCGTTGTGCGCCTCAGCAGGCGCCGCGTCCTCGTGCTCGACCTCCTGCGACTCGGCCACTACGTGCGTCGGGGCGGGCGGCTCGGCCACGACGACCACTGGCGTCGCCGTCGGCGGCGTCTGGGTCGGGGTCGGCACCGCGGTCGGTTCGTCCTCGGCGGCCACCGTCGGCAACGCTGCCGCCACCTCCGGCGGCCTCGGCGCCGTGCGACCCTGCACGCGATCAAGCGATCAACGGGGCGCGGATCAGCCACCAGCGCGCGGCCGCGTTCGGTGGTAACCAGCGCTTCGCGCAGGTCGGCGCGGGCGGGTTCCGGCGCGGTCTGCAGTAACTCCTGCAGCTGCTCCTGCTGCTGGCTCAGCCTGGACTCCATGTTTTCGCCGGTCGGTCCGCCGCGCGTGCTCTCGTCGACGGCCACAACGTACGTCGTCGTCGCGCGTTCGACGACCTGATCGAAGCGTTGGGTGGTCTCCGCCACGTCGGCTGTGCGGCCTTGCTGGAGCAAGCGGGCTGCCTCGTCCAGGCGCGCATCGGCCTGGACCATCAGCGCCAGCGCGCGTGCCTGATCATCGGCGGCAAGACGCACGCCCAGCTCTTCGCGAGCCTGCTTGATGCCATAGAGCGGCTCGCCCGGCAACGAACTCGCCGATGCTGTCAGCGTCGCCGTTACCGCCAACGCGGCCGCCAGGAGGCCACCGCTGGCGCCTCGCCACATCCACTTCGACCGCAAGCGCTTCGGGCGCTGGTGACCGTTGGCTGAAGGTACGGCCGGAACGGTAGTCAACCAGGGGCCCGTGGCAGACGCGTGGCCCGACTCGAGCGAGCCGCCGATGCGCGCCATCAGCCGCTCGCGCGCGGCCACGCGGAAGTCATCGGCGATGACCGTCTGGCCCGCGGCAGCGTCGAGCGCCGCCGCCAGGCTGACCAGTTGGTGTAGCTCGGCGCGCGCCCAGGCCGGCTGACGCCCGATCACCTCGTCAGACGAGCCGGTCAGGTGTCGCTCGGCCTCGATGCAGGCGTCGAGCGCCTGGGCCAGCAGCAGCTCGCGCGTCGGCTCGCGCTCGGAGCTTGACGACTCGGGCAGGCTCATGTCGAGCCGTTCTCCCCTTGCGACTCAAGCACCCGCCGCAGGCTCATGAGCGCGCGCATCTGCAGCGCACGGATGGCGCCTTCGCGCTTATCCATGCTCTGTGCAATCTGTTCGTTATCGAGACCTTCGATGAACTTCATCACGATGACTTGCCGCTGGTCGGGGGTTAGCTGAGCCAGAGCGCGGGCGATGAGATCGGCATCCAGCGCTCGCGCCAGCTCGACCGAAGCCGCGGAGCTGGCGAGCTCAACAGGACGTTCGTCGTTGTTGAGCGACATTGTCGGCTTGTGGCTTCGGACATGATCGATATGGGTGTTGTGGGCGAGGCGATACAGCCAGGCCAGGAAGGGTCGGCCCTGCCATCGATACCGCCCGATCGCCTCCCAGGCCTTGAGGAAGACCTGTTCGGTAAGGTCTTCGGCTTCAGGATGGCTACCGGTTCGGAAATACAGGTACCTGTAGACCCGCTCGACGAAGCAGTCGTACAGCTCGCCGAATGCGTTGGCGTCTTTGGAGACAACGACGCGATTGACGAGTGCCACGACTGCGGGGTCATCGGGGCCCTCGATGGGTTGGGACGGCTCTGTGCCCGGTATAGACAACGCGTTCGAGTCCTGGAGTGTTATGGGGCTTAACGGCGCCGCGTCCCGACCGGTTTCGGGCACATGTGCTCGCAGCCACGCCTCCCTGGCCGTCGGAGCCCCGGCTGTGTCCCCGTCACCCATTCCCAGACTATCCCCCCGCGCCCGTCGTTGGCAGCCCCCGTATTACTTGAGTGTCTCCAAAAAAGCAACGATCTTCGTGGCTTCGTCGTCGGTCAGCCCGACATTCGGCATCGATGTGCCGGGTTTCTCGGCCGCCGGGTTCATGATCCACTTCTTGAGATCGTCGGGCCCGGAGTTGTTGACCGCGCCGCCAGCGATCTTGGTGCGGCTGGCGACGCCCGCCAGGTTCGGGCCAACCTGGCCAGTGGCGCCAGGAACGCCGGGGATCGTGTGGCAGCCCACACACGGCTTGGTGGCGATGAGCTGCGCACCTTCGGCCGCGGGACTGCCTGGCTCGAGCGCTGGCCCCCCACCGGCAGCCGCGGGCGCGCCCAGCTGATTGGGCGTGCCGCCCGCCTTGCCCGACGCGATCGACGGATTCATGGTCACCAACGCGATGGCGATGCCCGCGGTGAGGAGCAGACCCAGCACACCCGCGATATGGCCGGCCGACGGCGCGACGGCGTCGCGATGGGAATGGTCGAACAATCCAGCGCCGCCGGTAAGCGGGACACCGGGCTCTGCTAACTGCGCGGCAGATCGAGGCGCGAGCGCGCCAGGCGTAGCCTCGGGATCGCTCTGCACCACCAAAGTCTACCTTGTCGTCGGCGCAGGTCGGCCTCCCGGACAGTGACACGGAACCGTCGGGCCAGTCGCACCAAACCCGATACTGCAAGCACGTTCGATTACAATCGATTCGTTCGGGATAGACTGAAAACATGACCGGGACGTCGGCCCAGCGGCGCCAGATCGA
Organism: Chloroflexota bacterium; assembly: GCA_005883405.1. Taxonomy (GTDB): domain Bacteria; phylum Chloroflexota; class UBA6077; order UBA6077; family CF-72; genus CF-72. Next base: position 3,389 of record VBGG01000295.1, read on the forward strand.
AGACCGCTTCATCAATGAATGGGGTCTGCTGGCCACCGCGTGGGGTGTCTCGCCGCTGCTCGGCCGCATTCACGGGCTGCTGCTGCTCGTTGGCCGCCCCATGACGGCCGAGGAGGTGTGCGAGCGGCTCGACATCAGCCGCGCCTCAGCGTCGGTGCAGCTCAACGCCATCCTGGGCTGGGGTCTGGCGCGGCGGATGTATTTGCCGAGCGATCGGCGTCAGCACTATCTCGCCGAGCCCGAGCCGTGGACGTGGTTCAGGCGGGCGGTCCGCGTGCGCAAAGAGCGCGAGTTCGACCCGGTGATCGCTGGGCTGAACGACGCGGCAGCCGAGGCGCATCGCGTCGCTCACTCGTCGGGCGACGCGGAGCTAGGCGGCGAAGCTGAGCGCCTCGCCTACCTGCTCAAGTTCGTGCGCCTGTTTTTCGGTGGAATCGAGACCTTCCTGCAGATCGAGCCAGCGGCCTTGCAGGCCTTCCTGAAGCTCGCCGATGAGGAGCGGCCTGAAGACTAGCTCTCGAAGTGGGCGCGGGCCTGTGCGGCGGCGTGAGCGATCTTGTCTGCGTCGAGGCCGCGCTCTTGCGCCAGGATCAGCAGACGGCGGAACAACTGGCGAGCCTCGGGGCTCAGGGCGGGGGCATGGAGCATGATCGCGGTGCGCTGGGCGGCCGTGAGCGGCCCGAGCGTCATCTCGTGGATGAGGGTGCTGGTGGACATGGCGGGCGGACTCTAGCAGTTGGGTCGCGCGGATCAAACAATTCATGGCCGGCGGCGTGCCAGGTCGATGACAACGGCGAGGGCGGCGGCCAGCACGAGCGTCAGCAGCGCCAGGCTGGCGGCGGCGCCCAACGCGTAGGCGGCCGCGTCCGCGGTCGCACCGCGCGGCGATCCGAACACGACGTCGGTGATCGCCCGAAAGCCAGGTGGCGTGGTCAGCAGTACGCCCGTGAACACGAGCAGCGCACCGACCAGCGGCACGACCCAGGTCCAGGGCGATTGGAACACCGTGTCGTGATTGTGCGGCGTGCGACGAGCACCCGCGAAATCGTAGCTCACAAGGCGGCGCGGTAGATGCCGATCAGATCTTCCAGCGGCCATGCGTCGCTGGCGACGGGGCGCGCGGCGGACTCCAGGTCGGCTTCGGTCAGACCGTACGGCGCGAGCCGGTCGGGCAGCCCGAGCGCGCGAACAAGATCCGCGACGGCGTCTCCCGCGCAGGCTGCCGCCCGCTCCACGGGCATCTCGCCAATATCTACCATGAGCGCTTGGGCGATCTTTGCCTGGGCGTGTGCCGTGCGCGGCGCAAGGTAGCGCATGACGTGCGGCAGCAACACACACGACGTGACCCCGTGCGGGATGCCATGGCGCGAGCCGATGCGCTTTCCCAGTGTGTGGCTCAGCCCCGCGGCCGCGGGCCCGGGCAGCGTGAACGAAAACCAGGCCCCCAGCTGACTCTGCGTGCGCGCCGCCAGGTCATCTGGCTCGGCGCGCGTCGCCAGCAAGCTGCTGCGCAGGCGCACCAACGCGTCGAGCGCCAGCGTGTCGGGGAACGGATGGCTGCCCGGCGCCAGCAACGTCTCGACGGCGTGGTCAACGGCACGGATGCCCGTCGAGAGCCACAGCTCGAGAGGCGTGTGCAGCGTGAGTTGGGCGTCGAGAATCACCGCCCGAGGGATCAGCGATTCGCCCCGCAGTCCGACCTTTTCGTGTTCGTCCTCGGTGGTGAAGCCCGCCAATCCCGATAACTCGGCGGCCGAGAGTGTGGTCGGGATGGCGAGGTGCGGCAGCACCTCTCCCGCGGCAGGTCTGAAGCCGCGCGCCTTCTGCGCAGCAGCAGGGTCGGTCAGATCCAGGTCGGTTGCCAGCGCGAACGTAATGGCTTTGGCCGCGTCGATCGGACTTCCGCCGCCGAATGAGATCACCAGGTCGGGGACCGCCTCTCTGGCCGCCCGCACTGCCTGCGCCACGGCCGACGCTGGCGCGTGCTGGCCGATCGTGGCCACCTGGCCCACGCGTCGCGACCCGAGGTGCTCATCCAGAACGCCGCCCAGCGCAGGATGAGTTGCGACGCTGCGGGTCGAGACCACGAAAACCCGCCGTGCGCCGCGGTCGGCGAGCTCCTGCTCCAGACGCTCGGCGAGGCAGCCCGCTCCCCAATGAATCCTGGGCGGGTTGGCGTATGAGAAGCTACCGGAATCCCCCGAATGCACCAGTTGGAGGATACTGACTGACCGACCTGTCGCGGGTGTACTCTGCTGGTCGGATCAACGGTCCACAGCCAGGCGGCACGAAGGAGAGCGGCAATGACTACGGAAGTCGGCTCGGGGCGCGTCAATGTCGGCGAGTTTGCGGGCAAAGAGTTTCTGCTGAACCTTGATCGAACCGAGCGCGCCGAGTTCTACAAGCTTCTCGACGAGGCGCCGTGGGAGGGCAAGACCGCCAGCGGCCACTGGCAGGTGCGCGACCTGTGCGGTCACATGATCGACGTCACCGAGTCGTATCTGGAGCGCTTCGGGATGGAGCGCGCCGGTCAGGAGGCTCCCCCGCCACTCGGGCTGCCCATCATGGCTAGCAAGCTCGACGAGGGCGCGCAGCGGTTCCGCTCGCTTTCGAAGGAACAGGCCATCACGCGGCTCAAGACTGCCTCGGACAAGATGTTCGAGATCTTTGACGGGCTGAACGACCAGCAGTGGTCAGGCGAGATCGTGAACCACGCATACATGGGTCCCCTGCCGGCCTACTTCTATGCCTGGTTCCAGCTGATCGATTACTCGATTCACTCCTGGGACATCAAGGTTGGGCTTGGCCGCGACGAGCCGCTGTCTGAAGCCGCGGCGGTCACCTTGATTCCCGTCATGCTCATCGTCATTCAGTACACGGTGGACGCGCAGCGTGCCGAGGGCATGAAGACCCGCTTCGGTGTCGAGATCACCGGCCCGGGTGGCGGCAACTGGTGCATCAGCGTCGACGGCACCACAGTGGCCTATGAACAGG
>VBGG01000296.1 GCA_005883405.1 Chloroflexota bacterium
TGATGCCTGGGCCGAGGAGTCCTCAAATGAATCCGCCGATATGGCACGGTCCATGGTCTGACGCGTTACGACGCGGCCGGTGACCCGTCTGTGATAACGCTTTCAGAAGGGAGATCCAGGGTGGTCGAGATTGCCTTGATGATCGAGGGCCAGGATGGCCTCAATTGGGAGCGGTGGCGGGCGATTGCGCGTGTCGCCGAGGACGTGGGGTTTGTCGGGCTGTATCGGTCCGATCACTTCACCAACCCGAGCGGCGGGTACAAGGACTCGCTGGAGTGCTGGACGTCGCTTGCGTGGTTGGCGAGCCACACCTCGCGGCTGGAGTTCGGACCGCTGGTGTCGCCGGTCTCGTTCCGCCATCCATCGATGCTGGTGCGCGTGGCGGCGGCTTTGGATGACCTCTCGGGCGGGCGGCTACACCTGGGCATCGGCGCCGGTTGGCAGGAGCGCGAGCACACCAACTACGGCTACTACCTGGGCAGCGTCAGCGAGCGAATCGCCCGCTTGCGCGAAAGCGCTCAGATCATCACCCACCTGTTGCGCAGCGCGGAACCGCTGACGTTTCCGGGCAAGTACTTCAACCTGCGCGAGGCGGTGCTGCTGCCGCGGCCGAAGCGGGCGACGCCGCTGGTCATCGGCGGCAACGGCAGGCAGCTCACGCTGCCGCTCGCCGCGCGCTTCGCCGACGAGTGGAACGCCTCGTTCCGCACCGCCGAGCAGTTCAGCGAGCTCAACGCACATCTCGACACGCTGCTCGATCGCGAGGGTCGGGCGCGCTCGGCGGTACGCCGCACGTTGATGACGCGCCTTCGCTACGGGTCGCGCGACGAGGTGCGCGAGCAAGTCGCCGCCCTGGAAGCAGTCGGCGTCCAGCGGCTCATGCTGGGGTGGCCGGAGCTCGACGACCTTGACGGAATCGCCGCCCTCGGCGCTTGGTTATGTTAGTATGCGCGTATGAAGCGCACCACAATTAGTCTGCCCGAGGACCTGGCGGGCATTCTCGAGCGCGAGGCCCGACGCCGCCGAACTTCAGTCTCAGAAGTGGTGCGCATCGCCCTTGCAAGCCACTTCGAGCTGGATAAGCCGCGCGAGCTGCCGTTCGCCAATCTGTACAGCAGCGGCCATACCCAGGATGCCGCCAACCTGGAGGAACTTCTTGCAACGGAATGGGGCCCCGCACTCGAGGCAGACGCATACGGTCGCGATCGTTGACGCCGGTCCGCTCGTTGCCGCCACTGATCGCAACGATGTCCACCACGCGCGCAGCGTCGCCGTCTTACAGCGCCCCGACCTCCGACTTGTCATTCCGACGATGGTCGTTGCTAAGGCAACGTACTTTGTGAATCTGCGCGGCGGTCCAACTGCCGAGGCGACTTTCCTGCGCGGCATGCACCGCTTCGAGGTCGAAGGGCCACAGCCGGACGACTGGCTCCGAATCGCCGACTTGGTGGAGCAGTACGCAGACTTCCCGTTGGGCGGCACCGATGCCTCGATCATCGCACTGGCCGAGCGCCTGCAGGCAGACGTTGTCGTCACCCTCGACGGCCGCCACTTCGCCGCGGTTCGCCCAAGGCATGTCCCGTACCTTCGTGTGCTTCCCGAGTGATACCGTCGGGCGCGATGACTCCCGACGAGCTGCTGACCACTACACGTTCCGTTCGCCGTCGGCTGGACCTCGAGCGTCCTGTGCCGCGCGAGCTGATCGTCGACTGCATCCAGGTCGCCACCCAGGCGCCTACCGGCGGCAACCGCCAGCAGTGGCACTGGCTGGTGGTCACCGATCCTGAGAAGCGGCGCTTCATCGGCGAGCGCTACCGCGAATCGTGGTACGCCTACGCGAGTGAAGGTCGACCCACATACGAGCCGGGCGACCCTCGCCGCAAACAGCTCAAAGGCGTGGTCACCTCGGCGCGCTACCTGGCCGACCACATGGGCGAAGTTCCGGCGCTGGTGATCGCCGGCATCGAGGGACGCGTCGACGGACGGGACAACCTGGACATCGCTGGTCTCTACGGGTCGATCGTTCCCGCGGTCTGGAGCTTCATGCTCGCTGCCCGCCTCCGCGGCCTCGGCAGCGTCTACACCACGCTACACATCAAGTACGAGCGAGAGATCGCCGAGCAGCTCGAGATTCCGTTCGAGCGCATCACCCAGGCCGCGCTGCTGCCCGTCGCCTACTACACCGGCGACACGTTCCGTGCCGCGGAGCGCATCTCGCTCGAGCGCATCGTGCACTGGAACCGCTGGTAACTACGACGGCCTGACGCGACCGAACCAGGCGCGCAGGCGGTAGCGCAGCACGAGCGCGATCATCGCCAGGCCGAGCGCGAAGGCTTTCCGCACATCGCCCGTCACGCTCGAGACACCGATGCGCGGCAGGTAATTCACCGGTACCTGGATCACCCGCAAGCCGTGCAGCAGGCTCAGCAGCATCATCTCGGGACCGAACGCGCTACCGCCGACCGTGAACTCGCCTTCGAGCCTCGCCAGGGCGTCACGACGCACCAGCCGCATGGTGCAGCCGACATCGGTCAGGTTGGTGCTGTTGAACAGGAACTCCATCAGCTTGGCGCGCGCCGTGCGGCTGCCGTAGACGACGTCGAAGTCGTCGACGTACGCGAGGAGCTTGAAGGTGTCGCGTCCGAGGAACGTCCCGTCGGGCTCGGAGATCACGATGTAGTCGCCGGTCGCCTCGCGCAGCCCGCGCTGGATGGCGTAGCCGTATCCCTGGCGGGGCTCATGGACTTCTCGCAAGAGCGTGTCGTTCGGGATCCCGGCGCTGGCCGCCGCGACCTCGTCCGAGGTGCCCGGCGCGGCGTTGTTGTTGACCACCAGGATCTCGTCGATCACGCCGGTCCCAGCGAAATCCATAATCGCGCCGCGAATGGAGTCGCGCTCGTTATACGTTGGGAATACGACCGAGATGCGGCTGCCCCGCCACGACACGTCCCTGAGCCTACCAGCCGAGCAGCCGCGCGAGGCGCTCGCGCGCGACGAGGCTCTGCTCGAGCAGATCAACAGCGGCAGCAGCGCAGAGCCGCTCGTACGCTGGTGGGTAGCCGCCTCGCCCGCGGTGGTCGTCGGCCTCGGCCTCAGCCATCGGCTGGACTCGGTTGTCGATCTCGAGCGATGTCGCGGCGCGGGTGTCGCAGTCCTGCAACGCAAGGCGGGCGGTGGCGCGCTGCTGCTGGATGCGCACATGCTGTGCGGTGCCATCTGCCTTCCTACGTCAGCGGTCTCAGCCGACCTGACGGCGTCCTACCGATGGTTAGGTGAGCGCCTCGCCAGCGCGCTCCGCACAACAGGCGTGCCCGACGCACGGCGCGTCGAAGTCCTCGAAGCCCGCGCGGACGTCGCCGAGCTGCGAAACCGCGACGATCCGATCGCGCGCCTTCTGCTGTCGACGTGTTACGGCGCGCTTTCGCCGCACGAAGTCATCATCAACCACCAAAAAGGCAAGCTGGTAGGTCTGGCGCAGGTCCGCCGCCGACGCGCGGCGCTGTTCCAATTCGGCATTCTCCTGCGCGATCAATCCCCGCTCGCTGGCTACCTGCGAGTCCCCGACGAAGCGGCTCGCGCTCAGCTCAGCATCGAGCTCCGAGCGCGCACTGTCGGCCTGGAGTCGCTCACCCCCCGATCAGCTTCTGAAGTGGCCGCGGCAGTCGCGGGTGCCACGCCATGCGCGCAGTGAGACGCTCCACCGCCTCCGGTGCGCCAAGCAGCAGCGGCCGGCCCCAGTGCCGCAGGGCTGGACCACCCTTGCCACGATCCGGTTTCTGCGGCTCGAAGCGCTCGAACTGCCGCCACTGGTTGTCAGCCCACGTCAGGACCTTTCCGCCGGCAGCGCGCACGATCAGCACGCCGGCGGCGACGTCCCAGATGCTCGGCTTGATGAACACCCCCGCGCGCAGTGCACCACTGGCGACAAGCACCAGCTCGGCCGTGCAAGAACCGGTGGTGCGCGGATCGGGCAGCGCCCGCGCTGGACGCGGCACGTCACTTCCAGCGCGACGGAAGCGGAATGCCCTCAGGTGGCCCGCCGGCAGCGCCATGACTTGCCCGCGTTCGTCCTCGGCGCACGAGACGCGCACCGCCTGATCTTCGAACCAGGCGCTGCCGCCCGCGCGCGCATGGAACACACCGGAGGCGAGCGTCGGCCCCACCGGAACCCAGATGCAGCCCACCGCCGGTGCTCCGTCGTCCAGCAATCCGATCGAGATGCCGAACAGCGGTACGCCTGAGGCGAAGTTCATCGTCCCGTCGATAGGGTCGATGACCCAGACGTAGCGCGCGTCAGCGGCGATGT
>VBGG01000297.1 GCA_005883405.1 Chloroflexota bacterium
CCTGAAAGTCGGTTCCGAGTAGGGCATTGGTGCTGCCGCCCTCCATCCAGAACGGCGGCTGGAAAACCCTGCCGCCCGCGATCGGCAGCGTCGGGTCATACGGCGCGAGCACGTTCGCCAGCAGCGCGGTGAATACGAGTCCGCCCAGGATCAGGGTCGGTAGGAGCGGTATGTGCTCGAGCCAGCGCGCGCCGCCCATCCGCTCGCGTAGGGCCGCCGGTCGTGCGAGCGCTCCGATGCTGGCCATCTACGAGTTACTGACAATCGCGAAATAGCCCGCCGCAGGCGCTGACCGCCACGCTTCGTGCGCATGCGCGGGCAAGGCGACTACCACGCGAGAATGTGCGCTCCGCGAGCAGGGTATTACGCGAGTTTCAATAGGTCCCTTCTGGGCAAAGATGGAGTTACGCATAGCGAATCCGCGGGTCGATCCACGCGTACAGCAAATCCAGAAGGAGATTGACGCCGACGATCATGCCGCCAGCCATGACCACCAGTCCCTGCACGACAGGGAAATCGCGAAAGCTGATGCCCTCGTACAGGAGCCGGCCAATCCCCGGCCAGGCAAAGATCGTTTCGATGATGACCGCAACGTTGACCATGATGACCAGGTTGATCCCGGCTAGCGTCAGCACTGGAATGAGCGCATTTCTGAACGCATGTTTGACGATCACCACCGTCTCCGGCAGACCCTTCAATCGCGCCAGCTTGATGTACTCGCTGTCGAGCACCTCCAGCATGCTGGACCGAGTAAGCCGTAGCATGGATGCCGCGAAATACCAGCCCAGTGCAATGGCCGGCATCACCAGGTGCTGCCAGGTACCGATGCCCGCCGCGGGTAGCCAGCGCAGCCAGACGGCGAACAGGTTGATCATCAGCAGCCCAATGAAGAAGTTCGGGACGGATAGTCCGAACATCGCAACGATCTTGCTGATGCTGTCCCAGATCGTGTCGACCTTGACTGCGGAAATAATCCCCAATGGCACGCCCAGAACAAGTGAGATCAGCAGGGCGACCAAGGCCAACAGGAGCGAGTTCGGCAACCGCTCAAAATAGAGATCCCGAACCGGAACTCGGTACTGGAACGACGTACCGAGGTTGCCGCGCAGCGCATTGCCCAGAAATGTTACATACTGCTCCGGCCACGGACGGTCGAGACCCCACAAGGTCCGCGCCTGGGCCAGGTCGTCACGACTCGCACCGGGCCCAATCAGCAGCACGGCGGGATCTCCGGTCGCGCGCACGACGACAAAGATCGTCAGACTGAGCAGCACGAGGCTGACGGCGCTATAGCCGATGCGCGTCAGAACGAAGCGGCGCATCAGTCCGTGAGTCGGATGTCCTCATACGGACCGATATAGACGTACTGCGGAATCGCACCCTCGATCTCCTCCACAGAATTGGCCAGTCTCGGCCCCAGCCCGTGGATCAGCGCCTGGCGGAGGATCGGCACCATGAGAGAGGATCGGTGGAGGCGTCGTAGCGCTGCATCCGATCACTCACATCGGGGATGCACAAACCCGAGAAGGTTCCATCGCACGTTGCGTTTTCGCGGACGCGAGCAGCGGCATCGCCAGGCTCACCCGACAACTGGATGACGAATCCCTTGAGCCGGTTCGGACCAGGCGCAAGCTGTTCGTAGAATGCGCCGCGCTCCATGTTATTGACCTGGGTGCGGATGTTGACCGCGCGCAGCTGACTGGCGATGCGTTCGGCAAACGAAGAATACGGTGGCAGCGGCGTTATCTTGTCCACGTCGAAGCCTTCCGCAACCCCGGCTTCGGTCATGAGCTGTTTGGCTCTGGCAAGGTCGAACGTGGGTGCCGGCCGGGCAATGGCGCCAGGCCAGTCCTCCGGAATCCAGTTGCCTTCGGCCGGCGCCATGCCGCCCATCTCGGCATCATTGAATGCCTTACGATCGATGGCCAGGCTGACCGCCTGCCGCACGCGGATGTCTTTGAGCGGGCTGTCCGGTTTGTCCAGGGCACCCAGCTCCAGCCATATCGGTCCCGCCTTGACCGGTGCCAACCGGAGCCGCGAGTCTTTGCGGACGGCATCCAGCAGCTGGCCCGGGATCAGGTTCGCAACGTCCGCATCGCCGGTTTGCAGCAGCGCGACGCGTGTCGCCTCTTCGGCGACTCCGCGCATGACAATCGTCTTGACGTTCGGCGTCTTGCGCCAGTACTCGGTAAACGCCTCCAAGGTCACCTGTGTCCCGGGCTGCTGACTCACGAAGCGATACGGTCCGGCTCCAACCGGTTGTTGCTTGAAGCCATCAGCACCGACCTTCTGGTAGTACGCCTTCGGTACGATCCAGCCGGCTCCGCTCGCCGCGCATCCGTACAGTGTCAGAAAGTCCAGGAACGCTGACTTGAACTGGAACCTGATCGTGCGGTTGTCGACGAGGTCAATCCGCTCGGTCTTGTCGTGCAGGACCTTGGCGTTGGCGCCGCGATAGTGCTCGAACGTGAACTGCACGTCCTCGGGCGTGACAGGGTCGCCGTTGTGGAACTTGATCCCCTGGCGCAGCTTGAACGTCGCCGACGTGAAGTCGGGCGCGACCTCGTACGACTCAGCCAGGCTTGGCGCGAAGGGCTGACCAGGTAGATGCTTGACCAGCGCGTCGTGCAGTGCGTAGGCGAAGTTGTATGGCGTGATCTGCGGCGGATTCTCCTGAGGATCGAACCAGGCTGGTGAAATGGTCGTGTGCCAGACGTAGTTGAACTGGCCCTTTGGCTGGGTGCTGGCCGCTGCGGGTGCGGCAGTTGGCTGAGCCGCGGCCGTACTGGCAGCGCCGGCGGTGGAGATGCTCTGGGGTGCGTTGAGCTTCTCTACTGCCGTGGGCGCCGGGCCCGCGTTTTGCGGGCTTTGCGGCGCGGACGGCCCGCAGGCGGAGAGCACTCCCAGCGCCACACCACCGCCGACTACCTGAGTCAGGAAGGCTCGACGACTAAAACGATTCTCAGAGGCTGACGCACCACGCCGCATCTTCGTGCTCCCCGTGGACCCCAAGGTCCTCGGCAGGCCTAGCTGATCTTGATCGGACCGCGCCAGGGTGGCAAGCTGGCCATAGCACCCGCGGTCGCGGAAATCACAGGGAGGTGCACGGAATGGCTATTGCGCTCCGCCCAGCCGAGGCCAAACAGCTCACGGGGATCGAGCTGATGGGCCACCTCTACCGTCGCGCCGGCTTTGGCGCTACGCGCGACCAGCTCGAAGCAGCGCTGGCGCGTGGCTACGAGGCGACGGTCGAGGAGTTGCTCCACCCAGAGAACGCCCCGCCACTCGAAGAGGACGTGATCTTCCGCTTCTATCCGGATATGAAAGAGGCGCGCCAGATCGATCCCGCCCAGTCGCTGTGGGTGTACCGCATGATCAACACCAGGCGACCGCTGGAAGAGAAGATGGCGCTTTTCTGGCATCACCTGTTCGCGACGGGCTTCGCCAAGCTCAACCACGCCAAGGTGATGACCAACCAGATCGCCATGTTCCGCAAGTACGCGCTGAGCGACTTTCGCACCTTGCTGGTCGAGATCTCCAGGGATCCTGCCATGATCTTCTGGCTCGACAATCACACCAATACCAAGCGGGTGCACAACGAGAATTACGGCCGCGAGCTGCTCGAGCTCTTCTCGATGGGTATCGGCAACTACACCGAGGACGACGTCAAGAACTGCGCGCGGGCGTTTACGGGTTGGAGTCTCAAGCCAACCATTCCTGCCGCGCAGCCCTATGGTCGCTTCGACTGGGAGTTCGAGTTCCGTCCGGACCTCCACGACTACGGCGAGAAGGTGTTCCTGGGCGAGCGTGGCAACTTCGATGGTACGGACATCATCGACATCA
>VBGG01000301.1 GCA_005883405.1 Chloroflexota bacterium
CATCGAGCACATTCAGCTGCGAGCCCGGGTACGCGAAACGTACATCACGGAAGCGGATCTGATGCGCGGGCATGCCAGGAGCGCGGCGGCTGCCGTTCGAGAGCGCGCCCGCCGTTCGCATGTCTGGCTCCAGGCGGAGCACGGCGGCAACCGGCGCTGCCGCACCGTCCAACGCCCAATTGAGGCCGCCGAACGCGATCATCGACGCGCCGACGGCGCTCTGGGCGTACGTGGCGAGCGCGCCAAGGTCGAGCAGGCCGTCGGCCGCGGCGCTGGCCAGCGACCAGAACACGACCACGTTGGCGCCGATGACCAGCAGCATGCTCCACGTGAGGGGTCGCTCGCGCAGACGAGTTGCCGCGTACTGCAGCTCGTGCAGCCGCGTCCGACGGCTGATGAAGCGATCGATCGTCCAGTTAGCCAGGCCGAACAAGCGCAGCTCCTTGGCGGCGGGTGGAGTGACCGCGAGCTGGTACATGTAGTCCGAGTCGCGCTGCGCGGCGCGGACCTCTTCTGTGTTGCGGTCGCGCCAGACCGAGCTCTCGCGCAGAAACCAGTGCGTGGCGAGCCACGTGCCGGCCAGCAGCAGCGGCGCCCACCAGGTGAAGCCGGCCAGCACGAGCGCTGAGATCAGACCACCGAGAAACGAGGCAAGTCCGGCGGCAATGAAATCCAGGGACATCGAAAGCGGCGGCCCGGTCATGCCCAGGTCGAAGTCACGCGCGACGATGAGATCGCTGGTGAGCCTCGGGTCTTCCAGATGCGCGATTCCGAGGGGTTTTACGCAGGCCTCGGTCAGCCGGTCGTAGAGCCAGGCGGCAGTGCGATCGCCGAGATTGGCGCTGATCGCGTGGTGAATCGGGTTGAGCACCTGGCCGAGCACGAACGCGAAACCCACGACCGTGAGGGGCAGGACGAGATCGTCGGCGCGCTGCACCGCGCTCACCAGCCGACCCATGGCGATGGCGAACAGGGCCGGCAGCATCCCTCGCAACACGAGGATCAGCCACCACAGGCTCGCCAGGGCCACGTCCGCGCGAGGCAGGACGGCGAAGAATTGCCACTCGTTGCGTCTGGTCAACCACTGCATGGGCTACGCGCTCAACGGTAAACCGGGTGGGGAGGCGCTGTCAGCCTGTGCGCACCCCTCACCTGCGCATCAGACTGAGGTCCGAGGCTTTTCCGACGTATGCCCGGTATGACAGGGCGGCCTGCCGGACACGGTTAAGGTGATGGAGAAACTACCAACCGTGTTTTTAGCGAGACGTTCCGCCAGGTTGCTGGCAGCGGGTATGGCGCTCGCAGCGCTCATGCTTGCGCCTGCAGCACAGGCCTCAGGCCCCAGTGGCGGCGGTGGTGGCAGCAGCAGCTCCGTTGTTTCACTCGCGTGTACGCCAGCGATCGCGCTGACCAACACGACCGGCTACTTCCGCACGTACGCCGCGGTCTGGACCAACTTCACCGTGACGCCATGCCCAACGGGCGGCCCTGGCACGTGGGTGCTGACCTACCGTAACAACGTTACCGGGCTGATCGACTTCAGGCAGACCGGCTCATTCCTGCAGACCAACTCGAGCTTCACGAACGTCGTGGATGACGACTTCGGGCCGTTCGCGACGCCCTACACCGTGACGCTCAGGGTCACCGACGCGCGCGGCGTGCAGACCAGTCAAAGCGCGTCAGTTACGACACGCGCGTCGAGGCTCAACGGATAGAGCGCCCGGGGCGCTTGCACGGTCACATCGCCGCCGGCGGATAATTGCCGGCGATGTGAACGCAACTGAATACGACGTTATCGTCGCCGGCCTGGGCGCGATGGGTAGCTCTTCGCTGTACAGGCTTTCTCAGCGTGGGCTTCGCGTGCTGGGACTCGAGGCGTTTTCGGCCGGGCATCGCCTCGGGTCCTGGCATGGCGAATCACGCGTCATTCGCATGGCCTACTACGAGCACCCAGACTACGTCCCGCTGCTGCGTCGCGCGTACGAGCTGTGGGCGGAAGTCGAGCGCGAATCCGGTGAGCGTCTGCTCACCATCACCGGTGGTCTGATGATCGGCGCGCCCGACAGCGAGCTGGTGGTTGGATCGTTGACCAGCGCACGTCAGCACGGACTGGACCACGAAATGCTGACGGCGGCGGAGACCAACCGCCGCTATCCGGCGCTCCAGCTCCAGGAGAGCGAGGTCGCGCTCTGGGAGCCGCGGGCCGGCTTTCTAAGGCCCGAGCGATGCGTGGAAACCTTCGTGCGCCTGGCACAGACCGCGGGCGCCGAGGCGCGCTATGACGAGCCGGTGCGATCGTGGCAGGCATCGCCCGGCCGGGTGGAGGTTACGACCGACGTCGGGTGTTACACGGCGCCGCTGGCGGTCTTTGCATGCGGAGCGCGGATCGCCCGGGTGCTGGGTGAGGACGCGGTTCCGGTGCGCGCCGAGCGGATTCCACTCTTCTGGATGCAGCCAAGCCAGCCGGACCTGTTTGCGCTTGGACGATTCCCCGTGTATCTCTGGGAGATACCGGACGGCGGACACTTTTACGGTTTTCCGCACGTCGAGTGGCCGGGCGTCAAAGTCGCGCGCCACCACACCGGTGATTTCTGCGATGCGGACGACGTCGACCGCAGTGTCAACGAGGCGGACGAGCGCAGACTCCGGTCGGCTATCGCCGAGCGTCTGCCGGCGCT
>VBGG01000298.1 GCA_005883405.1 Chloroflexota bacterium
CCCTGATTGGCCGTGCCCCAGCGCGTGGACCAGACCGCAGCCGCTGCGCCGCTCACGTGCGCAGCAGCGAGGCTGGGCCCATCCTGTGTGCTGTAGCCGCCCGCGATATCAGTCGTCAGGATGCCGACACCGGGCGCGGCCAGGCTGACCGCCGAGCCGTAATCGGAGAAGCCAGCCCGCGCATCGGTCGCGTCCGTGGCGCCGACGGCGATCACGTGGGAGCACGAAGCTGGCGCGACGACGTTGCGAGATCCGTCGTTGCCCGCGGCGGCCACGATGACCGCGCCATGGTTCCACGCGTAATCGATCGTAGTCTGCAGTGCGGTACTGCACGAGCTCTGGGTGCCCACGCTGAGGTTGATTACGCGCGCGCCGTGGTCAGTGGCCCACACGATGCCGTCGAGCATCGCGCTCTGGGAACCTACACCGCCATCCCCGAGGACCTTGCCGTCGAGCAGGAACGCCGTGGAGATGCCAGCGATGCCGACCCCGTTGTTCAGCCCTGCCGCAATGATGCCCGCCACCGCCGTTCCGTGCCCGAAGCGGTCGCCGGTGCCTGAGCCGCTGAAGTCGGCGCTCAGGGCGACGCGGCCCGCAAGGTCAGGGTGATTGGCGTCGATGCCGCTGTCCAGGACTGCCACGCGGATCGACGTTGCGCCGTGACCGGTGACGTCCCAGGCGGCCGGTGCGCCGATGGTGGCTAGCGCCCACTGGGCTCCGAATTGCGGGTCAGTCGGTGTCCATGCGGCTTGAATCGTTTGATCCATGTCGACGGACTCGACCAGTGCGGACCCTCGGTAGGTATCCGCGATTCCCGTGCGTAGCTCGCGGGGCACAGAGGCGAAGCGCAGGCGGCTCGACCCGAGAGGCCGTACGCTCAACGCGCCGCTGCGCTGATGGAGGTCTTGTTCGGCGGCGGCGCCGACGTTCGTTCGCATCGTGACGATCAGCCGATCGATGGCGCCACTGGTGAGGGTCGGCGTCACTGTTGGCGAGGGCGAAGCAAAGAGGGTCGGAGTTGGGCTGGGCGTCGGCGAGGGAGTGCTTGTTGGCGTCAGCGTGGCTGTCGCGTCGTAGGTCGGGATGAACGTCGCCCCAGGGGTGGGGGATGGCGTGGCTGTCGCTGGCGGCGTCCGCACCAGGGTCTGCTGCACCGTCGGGGTCGCCGTGGCTGCGGGGCTCGGTGTGAACGTCGGCTCGGGCGTAGGCGTGCTTGTCGGCTCAGGAGTGGGCGTGAACGTCGGCACCGCCGTCGCTGTCGACGTTGCCAAGGCAGTGGGCGTGAATGTCGCCGGGCGGGTTGGCGTAGATGTGCTACTGACGGCGGGGGTCGCCGTCGGCGTAGCCGTCGCTGCAATTGTTGGCGTTGACGTCGCGGCGGACGTCGCCGTCCATGTCGGCGTCGGAGTCGCCGCCGCGGTCGGCGTGCTGGTAGCTGTCGGGGTGGCGGTGGGCATCGGCGTGGCCGTGACAGTCGGCCCAGGCGTGGCAGCGCTTGCTACCGGCGCAGTGGCATTCAAGAGCGCAACGTACCCGAGCCCAGCCAGCGACATGTTCGCCAGCAGCCGCTTCACCGCCGGCGAGAACCGCCGACGCGTGGCTGCTGAACGCTTTCCGTCTGCCTGCGGCGCGAGCCGCCCCGCGCCCCTGGAAACCGTCACGCCGCTTTAGCCGACTCCTGTGGGACCACGCTCACCAGGCTCGACGTGCCGCGGTGGCGCGTCCACCACCGCCGCAGGACGCGCCATACGGTCCAGGCGCCAATAGCGACGAGGGCCTCTTTCCAGGGCAGAACCAGTACGTACGTTTCCTGGACGACTGGTGCGGACTCGAAGTCGGCAAGAACAAGGCTTGTGGTGGCGTGTACGCGCACGAGCCCAAACCAGGGAGTCGAGTCCAGCTCGCCGCCACGCCCAGTCGGGTAAGTGGTCGCAACACGCGTCTCACCGACCATGTCAGGCATCAAAGGGGCGGGAGCAGCATCAACCTCCAGGAATGGCCGCTCGTCGAGACCGAAGACACCACGCCACGAAGTCGGCAGCCAGCCGAACGGGCTCACGCCAGTGAAGTCATATTTCGTGAAGCCACGCCCAAAGGCGTTGCCGGCGTTCTGCAGTCCAGCAGTTGCAGCGAGGGGCCCGTGATCTGCGATGCCCGGCAGGGAAAACGGGATCGCGTGGTCGAGCCAGCCATTCTGGCCACGCTGCCCGACGGCGAGCGACACGCCCTGAACTTCGAGCTTGATGCTCTGGGCGAGCTGGCTCGAGCCGATGGGGCCGTCTGTAGTGGTCGAGGCAGTTGGCTCGTCGAGCGGGACGAGCATGACCGGAATGAGAATGCTCGGTCGAACTTGCGGCGACACTCGCACGCCGCCGAAGTCCACGATCGGTGCATCCGAATCTGCAAGCTCCAGCGACAGGCCGCCGTACAGCGGACGATCAAGATGGTCCGCGGTCGCTACAACACGGACCGTACCTGTGGCGCCTGGCGTGCCCGTCGCATCGAGATTGAGATCGTCGACGTCGATGTGGGCGATCTGCGATGCCGAGTAGGGCGTCTGGCCCGATGGCGCGGTTTCGTAGGCGCCCGAGCGGGTAATCACGAGATCAGTGAGCTCGACGTGCACGTGCGTGGTCCGCGGCCCACGGTTGGTGACGGCAATATCCTGGACCAGGTCGGGCGCGCCTGGTCGCAGGCCCAGCTCGATGCGGGCTGGGGCGGCCGCCAGACCGCCGGGCACGCTCGTGGGGGCAGCGCCCGTGTCGCTTTCGCTAGCCAGCGCGGTTGCCGACGTGGCTGCGAATCCAAGTGCAGCGACTAACGCCACTCGCGCTATTCGCGAAGTGCCCAGTCGGCGATTGGCAAGCCAGAAGCGGCGTGCACGCATGTGTTGGTTCCTTCCATCGTTCCTGTCCACTGGCCCCTGTGCGGAGTCGTCGGACACAGCGCATTCTCGGCCGGTAAACAAAAGCGGAGCAGGGCCTGTTGGCTCTGCTCCGCTAGCCACTGGTACCAGCCGGATCGCTGCCCCCTGGCCTGGCGTTACTCGCTACTACAGCGCCGAGACGGTCACCACAACCGGAATCGTGTACGTGCAACCCGACGTATTCGCGAGCGTCGCGTAACCGGGTGTGACGATGTAATTGGTCGTCACCGCCATGCTGCCACCGTAGTAGGTAGGCGCTGTCGAGTAGAGATTGGTCGCCGTCGTGCTCAGCGCAAATGCGCTGGCCGCGGTGCCCGCGGACGAACCGCCGCTCTGGCCAGTGGGCGTGCCTGCCGAGATCGTCATAATGTTGACGTTTGCCGATTCGGCAGGCGTGCATGTGCCCGCCTCGGTGACAGTCGACGCGTTGGTCTTGGCTGTGATCTGGAAGCCGCTCGCGTCGTTCGAGGACACGGTCAGCCCACCGGTGGCCGAGCCCGTCGGCGTGCCGCTCGACGGGTCGATAGCGGTGGCAATCGTCTGGTTACCTGTCGAAACAATTGCCACCGCTTTGGAGACAGTAAACGTCACGTTTTGAGTGGCCGTGGGCGAGGCAAGTGACGCCTGCACTCCGAACAAGAGGGCCACAAGGCTCGTGCCCGCCAGTAACACAAATTTCCGATGCATGCGCTAGCGCATCCTTCCTCAGGTGTGCAGCGCAACATCACACGCTGCTCTTGGCCTCCCGGAATCGCTCTATCGAGACGAACCCGAGGCTGCGCAGCATACGGGCAGTGTGATGGGATCGGAAAGTGACGTTCCGGCCGGTA
>VBGG01000299.1 GCA_005883405.1 Chloroflexota bacterium
CACGTGCCAGTCCCCATCAACATGAATCGCCTCGCGGGTCTTCGCCCGCCCCGTCGGCTGGCCGCGGGCGTCGAAGACCTCCAGGAGCTCCGCCGGATCGTTCTGCTGAATCTGCATGAGAAACTCCCTCTCCCTCTGGGAGAGGCGAATCTAGAGGCTAGACACCGTAACAATCTGTAACCCAGACTATACGCAGGGCTGCTAACAGGCGCGGCCGGGGCCATAGTAGGGCTGGCCACGGCCGGCGTGGCGCACGCCGACCCGCAGAGCGCGGACGCGACCTGGATCGCCAACCATCTCGAGACCCGACTGCTGGGCGCAGACGGGCTGCCTATCGTCGGCTTGCCCAGATGGTCGCGCATGCGCGTGCTGCGCGGCCTGCCGAACGGGATGATCGACGTCTGGGTGCCTCGCTTCAATCTCACCGGCCTGGTGGCCGTGAGCACCATCGGCCCCGTACCGGCCCCAGACCAGGACGAATTGGAAGCCGAACGGCAGGACGGTCCGACATTCATGGGCGGGATCGGCATGCCTGGCCGCATCGTGGGCGGGGCGAATCTGCGCACGTGGCCAGTCGTCGGCAACAACTTGCTGCGGACCGTGGGCCACAACGCGCCGGTACGCATCCTGGATAGCGTCGAGGGCGATGACGGCGAGGAGTGGTACCGCGCCAACGGTCTGGACACCAGAACCTACCAGCCGGTCACGCTCGGCTACATCCATCATTCACTGGTTCGTCTGCCGCGGCTGCGGTACACCTCCCCCTCACCCGATCGTGGGGATACGCCCGGGCGGCACTTCGAGGCCGACCTGCGCGAGCCGGCGCTGATCACCGCCTTCGAAGACGGCACGCCAGTATGGTCAACCCTGACCTTGAAGGGCACCGTCAGTCACCGCACGCCCTCAGGTGTACATCACATCCTGTGGCGCGTGCCCAACGAAACGATGACCAGCGAGCGCGTGTATCCACCGATTCCGCGCGACGCGCCGGGCGGCTACTACCTCACCAACGTCCTGTGGACGCAGTACTTCACCTCGGACGGCGCCAGCATTCACTACAACTACTGGAGCAGCAACTGGGGCTACGCCGGTTCGCACGGCTGTCTCGGCATCGCCTACAACGAGGCCAGGTTCGCCTGGGACTGGGCCGACGTCGGAACGCCGGTCTACGTCTTTACCTGATCAGGCGGGAACCTGGTTGCGCACGATCATCAGCAGATCATCCAGGTCAAACGGTTTGGCGAGGATCCCGGCGGTCTCGAGGTCGGCGCACTCCGTCTGCACGTTCAGCGCAGCCACGAAGGCGACGATCGGCACGTGCGGCCCCGGGCCACCCCGATAGCGACGCGCGAACTCCCAGCCGTCCATCACCGGCATGCGCAGGTCGAGCAGGATCAGGTTCGGCTGGCAGGCCGCCAGCAGCTCGAGGGCGGCCAGGCCGTTGGCCGCTTCGAAGACGTCGTAGCCCTCATCAGAGAGGCACAGCCGCACGATCTGGCGGATGGTCTCGTCGTCGTCGACGACCAGAATGCGTTCGGCAGTCATCATGTCAGTCCCTGCGGGGCCGCATCCTACGTCCTCACCGTCACGGGCGTCCAGAGGCTCGTCTTCCTCTCGTATGCTCCCTTCGGGCGTATGCGAATTCTGGTCTATACGGGCAAGGGCGGCGTTGGAAAAACGTCGGTTGCGGCGGCGAGCGCGGTGCGCTGCGCCGCGCTCGGCTACCGCACCGTCGTGGTCAGCACCGACCTGGCGCATTCCCTGGCCGATAGCCTCGACGTTGCCCTCGGACCAGACCCCAGCCAGGTGGCCCCCAACCTGTGGGCGCAGGAGACCGACATCTACAACAACCTGCAAACCCACTGGGGTGACGTCCAGCACTGGCTGAACGCGGTCCTGCGCTGGTCAGGCGAAGTCGACAGACTGGTCGCCGACGAGCTCACGGTGCTACCCGGCATGGACGAGCTGGCCAATCTGCTGTGGATCAACCGCCACCGCGAATCGGGGAATTACGACGTGATCGTGGTCGACGCCGCGCCGACCGGCGAAACGCTGCGCCTGCTGTCCTTCCCTGACGTCATGCGCTGGTGGATGCAGCGCATCTTCCCTATCCAGCGCCGCGCGATGGGCCTCGCCCGACCACTGATCAGCAGCTTCGTCGATATCCCGCTGCCGACCGAGAAGGTCTATGACAGTGTCGAGCGACTCTTCACCCAGCTCGATGCGCTGCACGCCATGCTGGTCGATCCGCGGCTGACGAGCATTCGCCTGGTGCTCAATCCCGAAAAGATGGTCATCAGCGAAGCCGAGCGCACCTCAACGTACTTCCATCTCTTCGGCTACCCCATGGACCTGGTGATCGCCAATCGGATCCTGCCCGACGAAGTAACCGATCCCTACTTCGCCGCCTGGAAGGACACCCAGGCGCGCTACATGCGGCGGGTGGAGGAAGGCTTCGCTCCTGTGCCGATAAAGACGTCGCCATTATTCGAGGATGAAGTCGTCGGCCTCGACGCGCTGCGTCGCATGGCCGCGGCCGTCTACGGCGATGACGATCCAGCCCGGGTGTTTTTCGAAGGTCGAGCCCAGGTGCTCGAGTCCCTCCCCGACGGCGGCTACCGCCTGACCATCCCGCTCCCGTTTGCCACACACGGTGACGTGACGCTGCGCCAGACGGGCGATGAGCTGTTCGTCCACGTCGGGGCGCATCGGCGTCACATCATCCTGCCGCGGGCGCTCATTGGCCTGACCGCCGCGCGCGCCAAGCTCGACGAGGCCAGCGCGAACCTGGCGATCTTCTTCGAGCCAACACGGTCTTGACGCCAGGCTGGCGCTCAGGCAGCCTTGGTCAGGCCGACGGGGATCAGGAGGACTCGAACCATGGCCAGTGGAAGTGGCCCAACCGTACGCGCCGAGCGGACGCCGGATGAGGTGATCCTGCGACTGCCAAGTCCGAGTCGCTTCTTGCGCGCGTTTCTGCCCGATGACGCGGTCAAGCACTTGATGGCCGCTCAACGCGAACAGTTGCTTGCGGTACGCGCCATGATCGACGCCGCGATCACCCGCATCGAAGCCGCGGAGCACGAAGACGCCCGCCTGGGCCCCCGTCGGACGGAAATCACCGTCGAGTAGGTCGTTACGCGTTCGCGCGTTCTCGCGTTCGCGCGTTCTCGCGTTCAGCGCCTCGCATTCGTACCTGGCATGTCGATCGGCTGTCGCTAGAGTCGGCCGCATTGACAACGCTGCTCGCGAAGGAGAAGGCTTCGACTTACGCCGATATGCGGCGCCAAGAACGCGCGAACGCGCTGAACGCGCGAACGCGAGAACGCGAGAACGCGCTGAACGCGCTGAACGCGCGAACGCGCGAACGCGCTAACGCGCAACGACCTCCGGCGCGGCCCCGGTGACGGACGGCCAGGATCATGCCCAGCACACCCGCGATCTTCTCGCCGGTCAGCACGGCGAAGATCGTGACCAGCGGGTGGACGTGGACGGCGCGTCCGACGACGAGCGGCATCACCAGCTGATCCTCCACCTGGCGCAGCACAAAGTACGTGATCGCTAGTCCCGCGGCTTCCGACGGCCCACCCTGGGCGAATCCGATCGTGCAGGCGATCGCCCCGGCGGTAATCGGACCGATCAGCGGGATGATCTCCAGAATTCCCGTAAGAATGCCGACCCACAACGCGTACGGCAGCCTGAACAGCCACTCCAGCACCAGGAAAGTCACGGACGACATCAGGATGATCAGAAACAGCTGCCCGCGCAGATAGCGCCCGAGCACCCGATGGATCTCATCCGAGATGTACTCGACATGGGCGCGGTGCTCGGGCGGCACGAAACGCAGCACGTAGTGAAAGAAGTTGGGCCCATCGATCAGCATGTAGGCCAGGCTGAGGAAAACCAGGATCAACCCCAGGATGAGCTCGAAGCCTACGGTGATCACCTGAATTGCTTGACGCGGGGTGCCCAGCTCGTCGCGCAGGGCGACGTCAAGGCGCCGGCCCAGGTCGCGCGACGACAGGCTCTGGCCGAAGAGGTCGATGGCCTGGCCGCCGGTGAGCTTGTCGACGACCGCCTCGATGATGCCCGGACCCTCTCGCGAGATGTCGCGGATCTCAGCACCCAGCCGCGCACCCGCCAGCCAGCCCAGCCCGGCGACCACCACTACCACGGCCGCAAACACGCCGAGCGCGACCAAAGCGCGGCGGAACCCGGTACGTACCTCCAACTCGTCGACGACGGGGCTGAGGACGTACGCCAGGATGCCGGCGATGATGAATGGCGGTAGGACACCCCGCGCGACCCACAGCAGGACGACGAGCGCGGCGATCACCAACCACTTCGACACGCTGGTGCCGAAGATCACACCTCAGTCTACGGTTCCGGGTTCCGGGTTCCGGGTTCCGGGTTGCGGGTTGCGCGTTGCGCGTTGCGCGTTGCGCGTTGCGCGTTGCGCGTGTCTGACGGTTCGCTGTCCCAGGTGCTCTGGCGAGGAGAGACGATTTGCCTCATTTTGCCTCACGCCGAGAGAGGGCGCGGCGAACGCGCAACGCGCAACGCGCAACGCGGAACGCGGAACCCGGAACTGTCTCTCCGGCGTCGACGACGCCGATCACCGTTCGCGACGTGCGCGGCGCAGATGAGCTGCGCGCGTGCCAGGAGCTTCAGCGCCGCGCGTGGGGCATCACCGAGGACGGCTACATCCTGCCGGTGGCCACAATGGCGGGCGCGCAAAGGGTCGGCGGGCTCATCCTGGGCGCCTTCGATGCCAACACCAACGCCCTCATCGGCTTCGCGTTCGCCTTTCTGGGCAGGCTGAACGATCGACTGATCCTGTACTCGCAGCTGACGGGCGTACACCCCGCGCACCAGAGCACCGGCGTCGGCCGCATACTCAAGTTTGAGCAGCGTCGGCGCGCCCGCGAAATGAGCCTGGAAGCAGTCGTGTGGGCTTTTGACCCGCTGCAGGCCAGCAATGCCGCGTTCAACCTCGGCGTCCTGGGCGCAATCTGCCGCACGTACGAACCCGACATGTACGGCTCGCGCAGCGACGCGCTGAATGTTGGCATGGCCACCGACCGCCTGCTGGCCGAGTGGACCACCAGCGGCGAGACGGGCGGCTCGACCGCGCCATGGCCGGACGGCCACGACCTGATCGAGTCCAGTGCCTCCGGCCGACCCGAGCGCGTGCGCGAGATCCCCGCGGGCGCCGTTCACCTGCACATCGAGATCCCTGCCAGGATCTCTGACCTCAGGTCAGGTGGCGTGGCGAATCCAGGCCAGGAGTGGCAGAAGGCGCTGCGGCAGGCGTTCCAGACCGCCTTTGCGGCCGGATTCGTTGCCATGGGTTTTTCGCGTGCCGATCCCAGCCGTCCCCGTTATCTGCTGGAACGCGCCCGATGAGCCACACCCTCGGTGCGGTCGAGATGGTGCTCGTGCGTCTGCCGCTGGTACGGCCGTTCACGACCTCGAGCCACACCAAGGACCACCTCGATCACATCCTGATCCGCGTGCGCGACCAGGACGGCGCCGAAGGCTGGGGCGAGTGCGCCAGCCCATCAGATCCGTACTACTGCTCCGAAACGACCGAAACGTCGTGGCACATCCTGCGCGACTTTCTCATCCCAGGCCTGTTGGGCAAGTCGTTCGAACGCGCCAGCGAGGCCGCGGCAACCTGGTCGAAGGTGCGCGGCAACAACTTCGCCAAAGCCGGACTCGAGATGGCGTGCTGGGACCTCGTCTGCCGGGCATCTCGGACCTCGCTGGCTGGCGCGCTCGGCGGGCAGCGCAAGGAGATCTACTCGGGGGTCAGCCTGGGAATCGAGCCTACGCTCGACGGGTTGCTCGAGCAGGTCGAGCGCTACCTGGACCAGGGGTACAGGCGCATCAAGACGAAGATCGGACCTGGCCGCGACCTCGCCTACCTGCGTGCCGTGCGCCAGCGCTGGCCAGACGTGCCCCTGATGGCGGACGCGAACTCGGCCTACTCACTGGAAAATCCCGAGCATGTCGCGGCGCTCAAGGCGCTCGACGACCTCGATCTCATGATGATCGAGCAGCCGCTGGCCGACGACGACATCGTCGACCATGCCCGCCTGCAGTCGCAGCTGCGGACGCCCCTGTGCCTGGACGAGAGCATCCACTCGGTCGCGGACGCCCGCAAAGCGCTCGACCTGGGCAGCTGCCGCATCATCAACATCAAGGTCAGCCGATTGGGCGGTCTGGAGGAGGCGCGGCGGGTCCACGACCTCTGCGTGCAGCGCGGCGTGCCGGTGTGGTGCGGCGGCATGCACGAGTTCGGCGTCGGTCGGGCGGCCAACGTTGCCATCTGCAGCCTGCCGGGCTTCACCCTGCCTGGCGATGTGTCGGGCTCGGACAGGGCCTACCGCGAGGACATCGTCGATCCGCCCATCCGCGCGCACTCGGGCGCCATCGACGTACCGTGGGATCGCCCGGGCCTGGGCTTCGAGGCCAACCTCTCGCGCATCAGGGCCAACGCGGTGCGCGAGCTGGTGCTCGAGGCCGAGCGTCGCCCGCTGGCCGCCTGATGGACGGCGATCTCGCTTCTGACGTTCGCTCGGGCCTCGAGCCACGTCGTCAGGAGATGATCGACCTGCTTGGTCGATTGGTAGAGATCGAATCCCCCTCGGACGACCGTGAGGGCCTTGATCAGCTCGCGGATGTTCTCGGGACGATTTTTCGCGATTTCGGCCGCGTAGAGCGCTGCGCGCCGGACGATCCACAACGCGGCGCTCACCTGCGCCTGACCGTCGCGGGCGCGAACGACTCTGAGCCGCACGCCGCGGCTTTATGCCACTTCGATACCGTCTGGCCCAAGGGCACGCTGCAACGCATCCCCTTCAGCGTTGACGCCGAGGGCGTGGCGCGCGGCCCCGGCTGCTTCGACATGAAGGGCGGCATCGTCGTGCTGTGGTTCGCCTTGCAGGCATTGCGCGAGCGCGGCCTGCGCCCCAGACGTCGTCTCGAAGTGCTGTTCACGTGTGACGAAGAGATCGGCAGCCCAAGCTCGCGACCGCTCATCGAGCAGACTGCCCGAGGTGCTGCGCTGGCCTACGTGCTCGAGTCGCCGCTACCCGGCGGCACGCTGAAGACCGCGCGGAAGGGTACCGGCGATTACCTGGTGCGCGTCACTGGTCGCGCCGCGCATGCTGGCGTCGAGCCCCAAAAAGGCATCAGCGCGATCGGGGAGCTGGCCCATCAGGTGCTCGCGCTTCACGCGCTGAACGACTTCAAGGTCGGTACGACGGTCAACGTCGGCGTCGTCAAGGGCGGCACGCGGCCGAATGTCGTCGCCGCCGAAGCCGAGGCGCAGGTCGACGTTCGCGTGCAGACACTCGCCGAGGCCGAGCGTATCGACGCCGCCATCCGCGGGCTGCGGCCCACGCTGCCTGGCGCGGTGCTCGAGATCGATGGCGGTTTGAATCGGCCGCCTATGGAGCGCTCGCCCGGGATGGCGGCGTTGTTCGAGCAGGCGCGGCGGATCGCCTCCTCGATGGGGGTTGAATTACACGAGGGGAGTACAGGCGGCGGCTCCGACGGCAACTTCACCGCGGCCATGGGCGTGCCCACCCTCGACGGGCTCGGCCCCGAGGGCGAGGGCGCGCACGCCGCGCATGAGCACGTCCTGACAGAGAGCTTCGCTCGGCGGATCGCGCTGCTATCGGGGCTGCTGGTCGAGAGCTAGCGGTCCGGTACGCTGTGCCGATGGTGGTCACCCCGAAAATGCTCGGGCTGCCGATCAAACGCGGCGAGGATCCTCGGCTCGTTTCCGGTAGCGGCGCGTACCTCGAAGACATCGTTCTGCCTGGCCTGGTGCACCTGGCCTTCGCTCGCAGCCCGCACGCGCACGCGCGGCTCGGTCGGATCGACGTGTCTGCTGCGCGCAGCCTGCCGGGCGTGGTGGCTATCGCCACCGCGGGCGACGTGGACGCGGCGCTTCCCGCCGATCTGCCCGGCGATTGGCCCAGCGAGTTCGAAGACGACCACCGCCCGCCGAACAAGGTCCTTGCGCGCGGTAAGGTGCGCTTCGTCGGCGAGGCGGTCGTCGCGGTGCTGGCCGAGACGCGCGCCCAGGCCGAGGACGCCGTCGACGCGATCGAGATCGACTACGAGCCGCTGCCGGCCGTTTCCGATCCTGAAGCTGCCCTCCAGCCCGGCGCGCCGCTGCTGTACGAGGAGTTCGGGACCAACCTGGCCCACCGACTGGTCAAGCGCGGCGGCAACATCGAGGCTGCATTCGCTCGGCCAGATGTACAGGTCGTCAAGGGTCGCTTCGTGAATCCGCGGGTGCTGCCAGTGCCGATGGAGACACGTGGCGCCGCGGCTCGCTACGACAGCGGCACGGGTGAGCTGACCTTCTGGGCCAGCACCCAATTCCCGCACACCGTGCGCTCGAAGCTCGCCGATGTCCTCGGTCTGGCCGAAAACAGCGTGCGTGTCATCGCCCCGGACGTCGGCGGCGGCTTCGGCGCCAAGATCGACTTCACCACTGAAGACGTGCTCACTGCCTACTTCGCCGTGAAGCTGCGGCGCCCGGTGCGCTGGGTGGAAGTGCGCCGCGAAAACTTTCTCAACATGGTGCACGGTCGGGGTCAGATCGACTACGTCGAGGCGGCGGTAACTCGTGACGGCGAGATCGTAGGCCTCAAGGTGCGCGCCGTGGCCGACCTGGGCGGTAAGTACAACTTCACCACGCCGGGCATCGCGACGCTCACGCCGGTCGTCCTGCCCGGTCCGTATCGGACCCCAAACATCGACTTCGTGCTCGAAGGTGTCTACACGAACAAGACGCCTGTCGGCGCCTACCGCGGCGCCGGCCGGCCCGAGGCGACCTACCTGATAGAGCGCATCGTCGACGTCGTGGCCGATCAGCTGCAGCTCGACCCGGCCGATGTGCGGCGCAGGAACTTCATCCCGACCGAGCAGTTTCCGTACAAGACGCCGATCGGCACCTCGTACGACACGGGCAACTACAGCCCGGCGCTCGATCGGCTGCTGGCGATGTCCGACTATGCCGCGCTGCGCCGACAGCAGGCCGCATGGCGCAACGACACGACGAAGCCCCTGCTCGGCATCGGCATCTCGGGGTATCTCGAGATCTGTGCCTTCGGCCCATGGGAGAGCGCTACCGTGCGCGTCGAGCGCTCGGGCAAGGTGACGCTGCTGGCGGGCACGTCACCCCACGGGCAGGGCCATGTCACCCCGTTCCGACAGATCGTCGCGGATCAGCTCGGTGTGAAGCTCGAGGACATCCGTGTGCTGTTCAACGACACGTCGATCGTGCCCACTGGCGTGGGAACCTTTGGCAGCCGTTCGGCGGCCGTGGGCGGCAGCGCCGTGCTCGGCGCGTCCGAGCGGGTGCGCGACAAAGTGATCCGTCTTGCCGCGGATTACCTGGAGGCCGCGCCCGCGGACGTGGAGATCGCCACCGGGCGCATCGGCGTGCGCGGGGTACCAGATCGGTCGACCACGCTGGCGACCATTGCTGGCCGCGCGTACGACGGCAAGGTGCCCGAGGGAGACGAGCCCGGACTCGAGGCCAATCGCTTCTTCAAGCCCGAGGGCGAGACGTTTCCGTTCGGCATGCACCTGGCGGTGGTCGAGATCGACCGCGACACGGGCAAAGTCCGACTGGCGCGCTACCTGGCCGTGGACGACTGTGGGCGGGTGCTGAACCCGATGATGGTCGACGGTCAGCGCCACGGAGGCATCGCCCAGGGCGTGGGCCAGGCGCTGTTCGAGGAGGTGCTGTACGACGAGTCGGGTCAGCTGACCACCAGCACGCTGGGCGACTACGCGCTGCCCAGGGCGGCCGACTTTCCGTATTTCGAGCTGGACATGACCGAAACGCCCACGCCGCGCAATCCACTCGGCGCCAAAGGCATCGGCGAGGCGGGCACGATCGGCTCCACGCCGGCCATCGTCAACGCCGTGGTCGACGCGCTGTCCCCCTTCGGCGTCACCAACCTCGACATGCCCGCCCGGCCCGAGAAGATCTGGCGCCTCATGAACGGGGGCTAAAGCCTTCGTACTGCACGCCCTGCACGCCCTCGAAGCGGCGGGCCATGACGCGCACCGCTTCGGGATTATCATCTACCAGCAGGAAATTTCGGTCCGCCTCGTGCGAGGCGATGCCACACGTACCGCTCCCGGCGAAGAAGTCGGCTACAAGCCCGCCCCGCGGCGAGGACGTGCGAACGATGCGCCGCAACACGGCCAACGGCTTCTGCGTCGGATAACCCGTCCGCTCTTTGCCATTCGTCGGCACGATGGTCGCCCACCACGTGTCGGTCAGGCGCTTGCCACGCGCCGCTTTCGACGGGCCAACCAGCCCGGGCGCCATATACGGGATCCGCTCGGCGCCCTCGGGATCAAAGTAGTAGCGCCGCGGATCGCGCACGTACACCAGGATGTTGTCGTGTTTGGCGGGCCAGCGCCGGCGCGGCCGGCCGCCGTAGTCGTAGGCCCAGATCACCTCGTTCAAGAAGCACGAACGGCCGAAGATCGAGTCCAGCAGGACTTTGCAGTAGTGGACCTCGCGCGAATCGAGGTGCACGTAGAGCGTGCCGCTGTCCTTGAGCACCCGCCGAAACTCGACAAACCGCGGCGACAAGAACGAGAGATAGTCGTCGAAGACGTCGAGGTAGCTCGAGCTACCCAGGCGAAGCGTGCGGTAGCGCCGGCCTTGAAACCCGACGCGGTCGCCGCCCTGCTCATCGCGCACGGTGCGCAAGGTCTGGAGCGTTCGCCGCTGTCCCGTGTTGAACGGCGGGTCGGCGTAGATCAGGTCGACACTCTGGTCAGCCACGCCCGCGAGCACCGCCAGGTTGTCAGACAGGACGATACGGCCGACAGGAGCGATAGACTCGCCTGCACTATGGCAGTTCAACTCTCGGTTCTCGATTCGACCAATTTACACGCGCGACTTGACGACCTCCTGGCGAGCCATCCGCCCCAGGACGGCCCGTGGTCCGCCCCGCTGGTGCTGACCGACGACATCCAGGCCTTCGTCATCCTGCATCCGCCAGGGACACCCAACGATACGCACTACCACGAGCACGACGAGTGGTGGGTCGTGATGCGAGGCGAGATCAACTGGCACATCGAAGGCGAGGCCGAGCCGATCCACGCCAGGGCGGGTGACTTCGTCCTGTGCCCGAAGTTCCGCAACCACCACCTGGAGCCCGTCGGCTCAGAGGTTTCGGTGCGCATCGCGATCAACACCCGCGGCGAGTACCACCACCACGACCGCCCCGGCTGCCGCAAGGAGCCGTGGGTATAGATAACTCCCTCTCCCTCTGGGAGAGGGCTGGGGTGAGGGGTGCGTATCTTCACGAACGTTCGTGCTCGTACGCCTCCCTCACCCTGACCCTCTCCCAGAGGGAGAGGGGAGTCCATCTACCGGCGCACCCTCCTGAACCCACGCCGCGAGGACGTCACGCTCCTCCTGGGTGATGTTCGTCAGGTTGCCGAAGGGCATGTTCTTCGTCACCACAGCCTGCTGGTAGATCTGCTGCGCGCGGCCGACGATCTGGTCGGAGCGGTCGAACATCACCCCGTTGGGCGCCTCGGGGAACCCGGACTGCGTCGGCGTCGCCGAATGACACGGCAGGCAACGGCGGGCGATCACCGCCTGCGCCTGGGCAAAGCTCACATTGGCCACCGAGGTGGATACGTCACGCGGTGCGATCGCTACTGCCAGCACCACCACGCCAACCGCGGCCGACACAGGAATCGCCCAGACCACACGCCCCTGGTGCCGCAGATTGAAAAAGTGGCGCACCCACGCGCCCAAACCCATCAGCGCGAGCAGCACCAGCCAGCCCTGGGGATGGCCGTATGTCAGCGGGAAGTGGTTGCTGAGCATCGCGAACAGCACTGGCAACGTCAGGTAGCGCTGCTTGCCGCGAATGCCGTAGATCGGGTCAGGCTCGCGCCCCGCGAGCTTGGCCGCGACCAGCTCGCGTTGGCCAGGGATGATGACGGCGCCCACGTTGGCCGCCATCCAGGTGCCGATCATGGCGCCAACCTGGAGATACGCCGCGCGCGGGCTGAGGAGATGGCTCACGCCGAAGGCCGTCACCGAGATCACCACCGCCAGCGCGAGCGCCAGGAGCCGATCGTGGCCCTCGAGGGCCCGTGAAAGCCCGTCGTACACGAGCCATCCGACGATGAGCAGACCCACGCTGATCGCCACGGCAACCGCCGGGCTGATGTCGGCGACCGAGCGGTCGACCAGGTAGGTGCTCGCGTTGGCGTAGTACAGCACGATCAGCAGGCCGAACCCGCTGAGCCAGGTTGTATATGCCTCCCACATGAACCAGTGCAGCGGGTTGGGCAGCGTGCGGGGCGCGACGCGGTACTTCTCGACGCGGTAGAAGCCGCCGCCGTGGATCTCCCACGCCTCGCCTGCCACGCCTTCCTCCTCGGCCGCGGGATTCTTCGGCTCCAGCAGGTGGTAATCGAGGGCGATGTAGTAGAAGGACGTGCCGATCCAGGCGATCGCCGCGGTGACGTGCAGCCAGCGCACCAGCAGATTGGCCCATTCCAGCGCGTACGCTAGCATGGCGAGAAGCGCGCGCTGGTCAAAGACATCACCGAAGCCGTCGTGCGGAATTGCCAGGTCACGCCCGACGCGGTCACGGTGATCATCCACGAGAACCCGCGCACCGATAAAGCCAAAGGCGGCGTGCTCTTCTCGGAGCGCTAGCGAGCGCGGCGCTCACGCGGTGCGATCCCGATACAGCAGATACTTCTCGCGCACCGAGCGAAAATGGACCAGCTCGGGCTGCCAGGCAGCGACGATATCTTCGACGGGTCGCGCCGCCTCGATCGCCGTGCGAACCTGGTCGGTGCCAGCCAGCCTGTCGAATGTGTTCGCCATCAGCTGTACGCGCCCGCCAGCCACCGCACGCGCGGCGGCCAGGAGCCTGAGTCCCAACTCCATCGATCGCACCTGAAGGCGGTCGACGACCTCAATGATCACACCGCGGCAGGCCTGGCCCGCGAATTTGGACGAGTCCGGCGTCTGGTCTGACGGTCT
>VBGG01000300.1 GCA_005883405.1 Chloroflexota bacterium
CGGCAGTGTGACGAGGCCGGTGTCGGCGAGATACTGGCGCGCCCGCTGGGTCCAGGTCGTGTACGTTTCGAGCATCTCCTCGGGCGTTCCTGGATGGTCGGCGTTCAGGTGCTGCAGCACGCTTGGCCAGTCGTCGGTGCCCTCGATCTGCTGAGCGAAGTGGCGCAGGCTGTCGGCCAGGCGGTCGTATTCGCGGCGGCCGCGTTCGCGCAGCGAGGTGGCATCGTCCTGCAGCAGCTCCTTTTCGCGTAGCAAACGCGAGTAGCGTTCGCGGCCGATGGCCCACTGACCCTTTGCCCGGGGGAGCAGGTCGTCCTGAAGGAAGTCCGCATAGACTTCCATGGCGCCCGATGCAACACCGCCCCAATCGGCGAGCTCAGCACGCAGGCGGTCGTCGGCAATTTCCCTCGGTAGCACCTCACCGACGTAGCGTGCGCCAGCGCGCGCTTGACGGATCGCGCGATCGACATAGACGCTGGGGGCCAGCTCAGCCTGGATGTTGCGTCGGCCGTCTTCGAGGGCACGCGGGATCGCGCGCAGGCGAGCCACCGCCGCGCGCACCAGCTCGGGCTCGGACTTGAGGCGATGCAGGAACAGGATGAAGACACCGCCGAGTCCGGGGTTCAGGTACGTTTCCGGCTGACGCCGCCACATCTGCCAGTCGTCCAGAATCGCGCGGCCGCGCAGGTGGGAACGGAGCAGGTCGCGGTCAAGCAGCTCGTCGAACGAGGCGCAGGCGGCGTCGCTCAGCTGCTCGAAGCGGTCGAGCCACGCGGCCGCGCGGCGGCGGCGATCGTCGAAGGCGGCCTCCGACAGGTCGTCTAGCTGGTCGTCGAAGCCGTCGATGCCCAGCTGCGAGGCCAGGACTGGCGAGTCCTGAAGCGTTTCGTCGAAGAACGTGCGGGCGAGGGCCGCGAACTCAGAGGGCATTGTACGGGTGAGGCTACAACGAGGGTTGTCGGCGGCTACGCCACCCTCACCCCGACCCTATCCCAGAGGGAGAGGGGGGAGATCTTCAGGACAAAAGAAAGGGAGGCGACTCTTGTGAAGATCGCCTCCCGATTGGAAACCGAATTTCCTACGCTTGACAAATGTGCGGCGCGCTTCTCAACGTGTAGCGCCTTCCCGGCTCCTGAGATCGGCCCCGGGCGCCTGTAGTGGTCGCTCCGAAGGGCCCGTTGCTCACGCCGGCGCGTCGCTGCTGACCCCTCTTCGGCAACGTTCACCGAGGGGGCCGCTAGCCATCAACCTGCCAACGGCAGAAGGTGGAGTGGGGCTTCCGAAGAACCATCGACACCTCCTTCACCTATCCGAAGATAGGACAACCCTATCACTGACAAGTGGCCACCCGCAAGACAATTTTTCGTTAACATTGCGTCTCGTCCGCCGCTCGAAGGGCGGGTTGCGCGATGCCGATCTACGAGTACCGTTGCGCCGATTGCAGGCGACGAGTCAGCCTCTACTATCAGACGTTCTCCGCGGCCACCGGTGCGACGCCGACGTGCTCGTACTGCGGCTCGAATAACCTGTCGCGGCTGGTCTCGCGCGTGTTCCAGCTCAAGAGCGAGGACGCCCAGCTCGATGACCTGGCCGATCCTTCGAGCTTCGGCGATCTCGACGAGAACGATCCGAAGAGTGTGGCGCGCTGGGCGCGCAAGCTCGGTCAGCAGATGGGCGAGGACCTGGGCGACGATTGGGGTGAGATGGTCGACCGCCTGGAGGCGGGCGAGGATCTGGGGGAAGAAGGCGGGCCTGGGGGAGGCGAGTCTGACCTGGATGGGGTGGGGGCGGATTCTTCGGATTTGTAGAAGCGGGCTGGGCGATATGGCACCCTCACCCCGGCCCTCTCCCAGAGGTAGAGGGGGTTAGCTCTTAGCTCTCGGGCGGAGGGACGTCGAGGAATTCGACGGGGATAGGGTATGGGCGCGGATGGCAGACGCCGCACCAGACGGCGTCTTCGATCGCCAGGCCGCGCAGACCAGCGGCGGTGGGCCAGGCGGCGAACAGGAAGGCCTGCGTCCGGGCGTGTGTCTTACAGATGCCGCGGCCGTAGAAGCGGCACACGCCATCGGCAGTCGCTCCGCACACCCAACAGCGCACGTGAAAAGGCTACAGAGTCGTAGTGTGCTCAGGCGGCGGAACCGCGGCGAGCAGGTGCGAGAAGCGCTCGAGCAGGTCTCGAGCATGGATCTGGTCCATGCCGATCTCACCCGCCGCCTGGGCGAGCGGCTTGTGGCGACCGTAGCGGCGCACCGCCAGCTCCCAGACGCGTGCGCGATCGTTGACCGGCATCGTGCGGAGTGCCTCGACGAGCGTGAGCAGGTCGCCCTCCTCGGACGAGTCGAACTTGCCGAGGCCCACGGCGACGCCCGCCAGCTCGGAAGGACGAAGCTGCATGGCCAGGCTGCCGTCGAGCGGCACGCGAAACAGCGATCGATCTGAAGACACGGGCGAGGCTGTCTGCATCTGAGCAAAGTCTAAGCGCTGCCCTGACCGGGAGGTGCCGTAATGCTGCTGTGACTTTTGCCGGGTTACAGATTTGGTTAATGTCCGCGTTACGGTGCGTTCGTTTTTCGTTACATGCCTGGCGGTCAGCTTGCTGCTCCCGCAGTCCGTGCTGACTGCCGCGGCTGCGCAACCAGATATGAGCGCGTTCACTGCTCGAGTGCTCGAGCTGACGAACGCCGAGCGCCAGAAGGCGGGGCTCGCGCCATTGTCGCCCAACGCGCAACTGACGAACGCGGCGCAGAGCTACAGCCAGGTGCTCGCCACCAGCGGCTGCTTCCAGCACACGTGTGGGCCAGTTCCGAATTTCGCCGAGCGGGATGGGCAGGCGGGGTACATGGACTGGACGTCGATCGGCGAAAACATCGCGGCGGGCTACCCGACGCCTGAGGCGGTGGTAGCCGGCTGGATGGCTTCCCCCGGGCACCGCGCCAACATCCTGTCGCCGAACTTCACCGAGCTCGGCGTCGGCCTGGTCAGCAGCGGGGGAAAGTACGACACGTACTGGGCGCAGGAGTTCGGCTCTCGACCAGGCGCCGTACTCAACTTCGCGCCGTTGCCGATAGCGCCAGATCCAGCCACGGTACAGCCGTCCGCGGATGCCGCACCGCCACGCGACGACGGAAGCAGCGAGTAACAAATCAAACGCCCGGGCACTTCGACCGCCCGGGCGTTTTTCGCGTTCGTGAGATGAAGCGTTGCTACGGGTTGGCTGGTGGCGGGTTGTTGCCACCGGGCGCGGGATTGTTGCCACCGGGGGCAGGGTTGTTGCCTCCGGGCGCGGGGTTGTTGCCACCGGGCGCGGGCGCGTTGGGCTGGCTCGGCGGATTGATGTTCACGCTCGTGGGCGCCGGGTTGACGTTGACGTTCGTGGTGGACGAGCCCGAGCCAATGCGCAGTGGGCCGGTGAACAGGTACCAGACGATCACGGCCACCACTGCCAGGACGATCAGCACGGTGATCAGGTTGATTCCCGCGGCTGCCGAGCGATCGCCCGAAGTGTCTACCGTGTTGACGGGGTCGCGGCCTGGACTGACGTTGATCTGATTCATTCGACCTCTCCTCAATCTCTTTCCGCTTGCATCTCAGAAGCAGATAGCGTGCCAGCGCCCCGACGGTTCGGTGGAGTGGAAGGAGAAGCGGATCCTTCGCTGCTCAGGATGACACCCGCCGGGGCAACCCTGGCAGGGCCAGCGCTAGTGCTGGCTTCTGGAGAGATTGATGGTGGAGTCGCTCGGGTCGCTCCAGCGCTGCTCGCGGATCTGGGCGATGCTGCGTAGCTGACGGACGATCCCGGCGGCATCGTCGGCCGCGTTCATCACCTCTTCGGCGATCTCGTGCAGATGGGGCGGCAGATCCGGCGCGCCGGCGAGCATCTCGGCGTAGCCGCGCGCCACGGCAAGCTGGTTGTTCAATTCGTGCTGCGCCGTTCGCGCCGCAAGTAGCACCCCGTCGAGCCGCGCGTGTTCGAGCCCCACGAGGGCGGCCGCGGCGGTCGATGCCAGCATCTCCAGGAGCTGTGCGTCTTCCTGGGTGAAGGCTGATTCGCTGGCCGCACCGTTGCGTCCTACCGAGAGGGTGCCGACAAGCCGCGCGTCGTGCACCAGTGGCACGGCGATCGCCGACTCCAGCTGCGCACTCTCGAGTACCGCATCTACCGGCTCACCCGGCGGCTTGCCGTGGCCGCGGCCGCGTTCCACCAGGACAGGCACGCGCTGTTGCGCGGCTCGTCCGCACGCGCCTTCGCCCAGGCGCAGGCGGAGCTGCGCGAGGGCTGGCGTGCTGCCGTGTACCGCCACCAGCAGCTCGCTCTCGTCGTCCCAGCGAGTGACGACGCCGGCCGACCCGCCGAGCAGCTCGATGGCCTCTCGTAGCAGATCGTCGAGCAGGCGGTCCGCGTCCGTCTCGGCAGCGAAGCGCCGCGCCAGGCAGAGCAGCGCTTCGCGACGCCGGTGCAAGACGGTGACCCGCTCGGCAGCGATCAGACGAGCCTCGATGTCGGATAGATTGAACGGCTTCTCGAGGTAATCGTCGGCGCCGGCTTGCATGCCCGCGATGCGGTGCTCGGAGTCGCCCAACGCCGTCAACAGGATGAAATAGGTGTACGGCGCGCCCACCCGTGACCGAACACGACGACACAACTGCACGCCGTCCATGCGTGGCATCAGCCAGTCGCTGACCACGACGTCGGCGCCATCGGTGTCGTAGAGCGCGAGGGCATCCGCGCCATTGGCGGCGCAACTCGGCGCGTGGCCGAGCTCTTTGACTACGTCAAGGACCAGCGACCGTACGTCTGGATCGTCCTCGGCAATCAGAACGTGAATAGGGGACCTCCGCCCGGAGCGCAGACGCAGCCGGCATGCCAGAGGCGCGGCTGAATGATAAGCGCTACTAGCGGCGGCGGCCTCGACGCAGCACG
>VBGG01000302.1:0-23020 GCA_005883405.1 Chloroflexota bacterium
TCCACCAGATCGGTGGCGAACGCAACCGGCGTACCGGGATTGAGGGCGAGTCCCGCTCTCGCACCGAGGTCGCGGATCTCGCCGAGGGTACGATGCGGATGGCGATCCGCCTCCAGATGGATCGTCAGCCAATCGGCGCCCGCCTGGCGGAATCGGCCGATATAGCGCCGCGGATCGTCGATCATCAGGTGGACGTCGAGGGGCAACGATGTTGCGCGGTGGATTGCCTCGACGACCATGGGCCCCAGCGTCAGGTTGGGGACGAACAGGCCGTCCATCACGTCCACGTGGATCCAGTCCGCGCCCCCCGCCTCGGCGCGCTGTATCGCGTCGGCCAGATGGCCAAAGTCAGCGTTCAGGATCGACGGCGCGATCTTGATCAACAACCCTCTCCCAGAGGGAGAGGGAGTACGTGCTCGCGCCGCTTCTTCTCCGATAGGCGAAGCTGACCGCAGGCGGCCAGGATGTCGCGACCGCGGTTGACGCGGATCGTCGCGGCGATACCCGCGTGGCGGAGCCGCGCTTCGAACGCGAGCGCCCGCTGAGTGTTCGAAGCATGCAGGCTGGCATCCTCGCTCGGATTCAGCGGGATCAGGTTGACGTGACACAACCGCCCGTGCAGCAAGCCGGCGAGGTCGCCAGCCTGCTCGTCCGAATCGTTGACGCCGGCCATCAGCGTGTACTCGAAACTCACCCGCCGCCCGGTTCGCGCTACGTAGTGGTCGGCGGCGGCGATGACCTCGGCAATCGGCCAGCGGCGATTGACAGGCATCAGACTCGAGCGCAGCTCATCCCGCGCGGCGTGAAGTGAGACGGCAAGGCCGATCTGAAGACCTTCATCAGCCAGGCGCCGCATCTGGGGCACCAGGCCGGAGGTCGACAGAGTGATGCGCCTCGCGCCGAGCCGCAGGCCATCGGGATGAGTCAACAGTCGGATCGCGCGCAGCGTCTCGTCGTAGTTGGCCAGCGGCTCGCCCATGCCCATGAAGACGACGTTGGAGACAGGCTCGCGTGGCATATTGAAGCGCAGCACCTGCTCGACGATCTCGCCCGCCTCGAGGTTGCGAGCGAAGCCGAATTGGCCCGTGACGCAAAAGACGCAGCCCATGGCGCAACCTGCCTGTGTCGAGACGCAGATCGTCTTGCGGCCACCCTCGTCGGCCGGGGCGGTCTTCATTTCCACCACCTCGATCTGCTGGCCGTCGTGCAATTGCAGCAGCAGCTTGGAAGTGAGGCCGTCAATCGAGCGCAGCCGTCGGACCTCCTCCGAGCGGCGCGATTCGAGGCGGTCGCGCAGCTGCGACGGAAGGTCGGTCATGCCTGAGGGGTCGAGCACGCCGTCGCGCTGAATCCAGCGAAAGATTTGCCGTCCGCGATAGGCAGGCTCGCCCCAGGACACGACGAGCTGCTCGAGCTCGTCGGGGAACAGACCTGGCAGGGAGCGGCTGATCTCGGACAACGCCGGGAACTATGCCAGTTTTGTCGTATTCAGATGCGGGTAGCCGCGAGCAAACTCGGCGCCCGACATCGCCCGCTTTCCCTCGAGCTGAACTTCGTCCAACCTCAGCCATCCCGCTCCAGTAGCGACGATCGGTTCGCCATCCTCGAGGGATACCGCTCCTGGCTCGTCCGCGCGTGATGCCTCTGACCGTGCGATGTCAATTCTTTCTTCTGACCTGGTCTCCTTTTCGGATCTGATGTCGGCCGCTGACGATCCGTGTGCACCATCGCCTCCTGGCTCGGCCGCGCGTGACGCCTCGGGCAAGGCGGAGTCAATCTCTTCTGAAGTCGCTTCGCGAGCGTGTCGGCCGCGATCGCCGGCGTCTCCCAGCGGTGTGGCGCGAAGGATTTTCAGGAAGCGGCCGTCGAGGAAAGTGAACGCCTGCGGCCAGCCGCGGTAGGCGCGGACCTGGCGCCAGATCGTCTCAGCAGCCTGGCCCCAGTCGATTCGCGCGTCCTCGCGCTCGATGCGGCGGCAGAACGTGGCAAGGCCGTCATCCTGCGGTTGTGGCTCGGGCTTCTCGGCCAACGCACGTACCAGCAAGTCAGCGCCGAGCCGCGCCAGTCGAGGCTCGAGCGACACGAAATCATCCTCGGGCCCAACAGGCGCGCGCTCCTGAAGCAAGATCGGCCCCGCATCGAGGGCCGAAACCAGGCGGATGATCGACACGCCCGTCTCCAGCTCGCCGGCAAGCAACGCGGCCTGGATCGGCGCGGCGCCACGCCAGCGCGGCAGCAGCGACGGATGCACGTTCAAGATGCCGCCGGGCGTCAGCTCCAGGATGTTTCGGGGCACCAGCGCGGCGAAGGCCGCCAGGGCCATGGCGTCCGCGCCAACGGCCGCGAGTCGCTCTTCAGCCTCGGCGCCGCGCAGCGAAGCGGTCTGCCAGAGCGGCAGTCCGCGTTCCCGAGCGTAGGCCGCCACCGCGGGCGGTGTCGTCTTCTGACCACGCCCGGCTGGTCGATCGGGCTGTGTGACGACCAGCCCCACGTCGTGTCCCTCGGCGACCAGCGCCGCTAAACTGGGCACGGCGAACGCGGGACTGCCTAAGAACACCAGGCGCACGATTCCCAACTCCGGAAAACCGCCCGTATAATCGGGCCGCTTGCTGATCCGCCAGCCGATCCGCGTGCCTGCCCGCGAGCATCAGTAGACCACATGGCGCTGGGCAATCCGTTCAACAGCGTCATGGGGATGTTTTCCCGTGACATCGGTATCGACCTGGGTACGGCCAACACCCTGGTACTGGTGCGGGGCAAAGGCATCGTCATCAACGAACCATCGGTAGTGGCGATCGACGCCAAGACGAAGCGTCCGCTCGCCGTAGGCGCCGACGCCAAGCGCATGGTTGGGCGCACGCCGGCCAACATTGTGGCAGTCCGGCCGCTCAAAGACGGCGTCATCAGCGATTTCGACGTAACGGAGCTGATGCTCCATTACTTCATCCGCAAAGTGCACGAGCGCTTCACGATCGTGCCCAAACCGCGCGTGGTCATCGGCATTCCTTCGGGCGTAACGGAAGTCGAGCGACGTGCCGTGCATGACGCCGCCATCGAAGCGGGCGCGCGCGAAGCGCATTTGATCGAAGAACCGATGGCCGCGGCCATTGGCGCGGGGTTACCGATAACCGAACCTGCCGGCTGCATGATCGTCGACATCGGCGGTGGTACGACAGAAGTGGCGGTGATCTCGCTGGGCGGAATCGTCGTGGCGCGGTCGATTCGCATCGCCGGCGACGAGATGGACACCAATATTGCGCAGTACACACGCCAGCGACACAACCTGCTCATCGGTGAACGCATGGCCGAAGAGGTAAAAATCGCGGCCGGTAACGCGTACTATGGCCTGAATGGTCGCACGCCCGATCAGCGCGTGGTCGTGCGCGGACGTGATCTCGTGACTGGTTTGCCGGCCGAGCTCGAAGTCGGCGGTGACGAGATTCGCGAAGCGATTGCTGTCTCCGTCAATGCCATTGTTGATGCCGTCACGGATACGATCGAAGAGACACCGCCTGAGTTGGTCGCGGACATGATGGCGCGCGGGATCACCCTGGCTGGCGGTGGTTCCCTGCTGCCGGGCCTGGCCGACCTGCTGTCGAGACGCACCAAGATGCAGGTCCACCTCGCCGAAGATCCACTGGGCTGCGTCGTGCGTGGAACCGGCAAGGTATTGAACGAGCTTGAGGTTCTGCGTAAGGTACTCGTGGACCAGCACTCCGGCCGCCCGCTATATCGGAGATGATGAGCGACCCCCCGCGCCGTCGCCTACCACGATGGGTGAGCACGCTCGTGGTGGTAGGACTGGCAGTGGTCTTCCTGATCCCCGGCCCCTGGCGGGGCCTTGAAAGCGTCGGTTCGACCGTGCTGGCGCCGATCCAGATGGGCGTGTCTGGCACGCTCGAGGAGGCGGCCAACATCGTGTCGACGGTCCGCCGAGTGCGCGACCTGGCCGATCAAAACGCCGACTTCGCGGACGAGGTTGCCCAGCTGCGCTCGGAATTGGTCCAGATGCACGAGCTAGAGGTGGAGAACCAGGACCTGCGCAACCTGCTCGGGATGAAGGAGCGCACCGGACCGGGCGCCCTGGTGCCCGTCGAGGTCATCGCCCGCGACGATACGCCCTACGTTCAGGCGATCACGATCAATCGTGGCGCGAACGATGGCATCAAGGAGGACTCCGTGGTGATCACGCACCAGGGGTTGGTGGGGCACGTCGAGCGGGTGAACCCGACCTCGTCCAAAGTGCGGCTGATCAACGACCTGAACAGCTCGGTCAGTGTGCGATTGCAAACCGAATCGCGCACGACGGGCGTGCTGCGCGGACAGTCCCAGGCGAACCTGATGGTCGTCGCCTACATCTCGCAGACCGACAACGTGGCGCCTGGCGACGTGGTGCTCACGTCGGGCCTGGGCGGCATGTATCCCGAGGGCCTGGTCGTCGGCAAGGTGCAGCGCGTCGAGCGCAAGGATGCCGATCCGTTCCAGGCGGCCGTGGTCGAGGCCGCCGTGGCCATGGACAAGCTCGAACGGCTGTACGTGCTAGCCGACTCCGGCCAGTGAGAGCGTTCGCGCGTTCATTCGTTCTCGCGTTCGCGCGTTCTCGCGTTCGCGCGTTCGCGCGTTCTGAGCGCATGCGCCGATTGTGGGCCAGCGTACCCGAGGTCGCCGCGAATTTCATCGCCACAACTCAAACTTGCGAACGAATGAACGCGCGAACGCGCGAACGCGCGAACGCGAGAACGCGAGAACGCGGGCGCTCATACAGTCTCTGACTGGGCCGAGCCTGCCCGTGGTGCGCGGGCGGCCGGACCTGGTGATGGTGGTCGTGCTGGCCTGGTCGATGCTGCGCGGCTCGGGCGAGGGCGCTTTCGTCGGCTTTCTCGGCGGCGTGCTGCTCGACTCGGTCAGCTACACGCCGTTCGGCATCAACGCGGCGCTGCTCGGCCTTCTGGGCTACTTCACCGGGCTGCCGGAAGTGAACGTGTACCGCGGCAACCTGCCGTACTTCCTGGGTACGGCGGCCGCCGCCACACTCGTCTACCACACGCTGTACTTCCTGCTCTTGCAGGCCCTCGGCATGAACATGCCGCCGATCTATGACACGTACGCCATGGCCATCCCGGCGGCGTTCCTGAATGCGCTGCTACTGGCGCCGACCTTTATCGTGTGCCGTCGCTTGCTGCGCGGCCTGGCCGGCTGGACACAGTTGCGACTGTAGACTGAGCGCCAGATGCGCGAGAGCCGCTGGCAGCAATTCGACTTCGTCATCGTCGGCTGCGTCCTCGGGCTGATCCTGGCCGGGGTGGCGATGATCCACAGTGCGACCTGCGGGTCGCCGTGCGCTGGGCTGCTGCCGCCGAGCAGCTACGCCCTGCGCCAGGGGGTCTCCGCCGTGGTGGGTTTCGCGCTGCTGGTGGGGATCAGCCTGGTGGACTATCGCTTCTACCGCGTGTACGCCTTTCACCTGTTCGGGTTCGCGGTCGCGCTGCTGGTGCTGGTGCTGCTGATCGGCCAGGGCGGCGCCGACGCGGACTACGGCTCGAAGCGGTGGATCTATCTGGGAGTCTTCGACTTGCAAGCCTCCGAGGTGGCCAAGCTCGCCGTGCTGGTCGTGCTGGCGCGCGTACTCGGCGACAAAGTCGAGGGGCCGCTGTCGTTCAGGCGGCTGATGGCATCGCTCGCGATCGTCATGGCGCCCGTCGGACTGGTCTTCGTCGAACCCGATCTTGGCACGTCGTTTTCGTTTCTGATGATCTGGCTGACGATGGTGCTGGTGGCGGGGATCCGCTGGCGCCACGCGCTGCTGTTGTTCGCCGGCGCCGTCGTAGCTTCACCCCTGGTATGGCTCGGCATGAAGGACTACATGCGCGAGCGACTGGTGACCTTCATGGGCACGCTCGTGGATCTGGAGCATGCCGCCTTCGACGAAGGCTACAACGTGCTGCAGGCGCGCATCTCGATCGGGTCAGGTGGCCTGTTCGGACGCGGCTACCTGGAGGGCACACAGAGCCAGCTCGGTTTCCTGCGCATCACCCAGTCCGACTTTATCTTCTCGGCCGCCGCCGAAGAGTTAGGCTTCATCGGCGCGAGCGTCCTGTTCTGTTTGTTCGTGATGCTGCTCTTCAGGGTGACCCGCGCCGCGGACATGTCTCGGGATGAATTCGGCCGCCTGCTGACCTTCGGCGTGGCGGCCATGATTCTCTTCGCTGCCGTGGCTAATCTCGGGGCGAACCTGACGCTGCTACCTGTGACGGGCATCCCGTTGCCGTTCATCAGCTATGGCCGTACGTCGCTGCTAACCAACCTCGCTGCGCTCGGCATCGTCCAGAGCGTGCTGCTGTACCGGCTCAAGTACCGGTACTGAGACGGGTTCCGCGTTCCGGGTTCCGCGTTCCGCGCTGGGAGCTGCCCCCGGAATCGCTAACCGCGGCACGGCGAACTCGCTTGGGCTACGCTACGGGCAAACGCAACGCGGCAACGCGCAACTCGCAACGCGCCAACGCGCAACGCGGAACGCGGAACCCGGAACCCGGAACCGCTCAAAAGGAGCACCCCATGACACAACTCATCGGCGTCGTCATCGCGCTCATTCTGGTGTTCATGCTGGCGACGGCAGCCATCAAAATCGTCCAGGAGTACGAGCGCGGCGTCATCTTCCGCCTGGGTCGACTGATGGGCGCCCGCGGGCCGGGACTCTTCTTCATCAT
Source organism: Chloroflexota bacterium (assembly GCA_005883405.1). Taxonomy (GTDB): domain Bacteria; phylum Chloroflexota; class UBA6077; order UBA6077; family CF-72; genus CF-72. The sequence goes on from VBGG01000302.1 coordinate 6,708, forward strand.
TCCTGGCGCAGAGGCGATGCGAAAAGTTGATCTGCGCATCGTCACGCTGGAAGTGCCAGCACAGGAAGCGATCACGCGGGACAACGTCACCGTCAAGGTCAACGCGGTGGTGTATTTCCGCGTGGTGAACGCCGAGCAGGCGGTGGTCAAAGTGCTCGACTACGTGCGCGCCACGTCGCTGATTGCCCAGACGACGCTGCGCAGCATTCTCGGTCAGTCCGACCTGGACCACCTGCTGGCCGAGCGCGACAAGATCAACCAGGAGCTGCAACGGGTCATCGACGAGCAGACCGATGCCTGGGGCGTCAAAGTCACCAGTGTCGAGGTGCGTGACGTCGAGCTGCCGCAGTCGATGCAGCGCGCGATGGCGCGGCAGGCTGAGGCCGAGCGCGAGAAGCGCGCCAAGATCATCCACGCCGAAGGCGAGTTCAGCGCGAGCCAGCAGCTGGCCAACGCGGCCCAGGTGATCGGTTCGCAGCCCGCCACGCTGCAACTGCGCTACTTGCAGACGCTGACCGAGATCGCCGCGGAAAAGAACAGCACCATCGTCTTCCCGCTGCCTCTAGATCTCTTGCAAGGATTTTTGAACTTACCGTCGACGTTGAACGGCCGCGAGACACCGAGAGAAACACCTCGTTCAGTGTGATGCTATTTATCTGATTTGGCACGCGCTTCGCGCGGAGGGGCTCCGCCCCTCTACCCCGAAGCGCGTGCCAAAGCAGCCGTATCCAACCCAGCCCGTGAGGTGTATACTCGGGCCCGAGAGAGAGTGCGTCTTCACTACTAGGCAAAACCAGAGATCGCGGCCTCCCGGCATGAACAGAGGGGTTCATGGCCGTGGGGGCTTGTCTGCTTTGTGGACCGGTGTCTCATCCGAGACCTATACTTGAAGTTCTCGATTGAGTAGACAGCCTCGTCAGCCCGTCACTCGCCGTCTTCAGCTGGTTGAACCTATGCCGCCGCCCGCCCGCGCGGCGCCCCACGATTGATCGTCACTGTCCCGTCCGTCCCCGTCCTGTCTGTTCTCGTCCCGTCGTCGCCGCGCACAACGGAGGTGTGAGTAAGCCCATGGCGCTCGCAGAGGCTCGTCCTGTCTCCCTCGCTCTCGCGGACGGTGCTGCCCGGCACTCGTTCGCGCGGATCCCCGAGGTCGCGCCCATCCCTAATCTGATCAAAGTCCAGCGCGACTCGTTCGAATGGTTTCTGCGCGAGGGTCTCAAAGAGCTGTTCGCCGAGATCTCGCCGATCCAGGACTTCACCAGCCGCAATATGGACCTCGAGCTGGCCGTCCCGGGTCCGGACGGCGAGCCTGGCTACTCGTTCGGCCTGCCCAAGATGAGCGAGGACGAGTGTCGCGAGCACGACACCACCTACGCCGCGCCGCTCAAGGTCCGCATGCGCCTCAAGATCAAGTCGGGCGAAAACGCCGGCGAGATCAAGGAGCAGGACATCTTCATGGGCGATTTTCCGCTCATGACCGACAACGGCACCTTCATCATCAACGGCGCCGAGCGCGTCGTCGTCTCACAGCTGGTGCGCTCGCCGGGCGTCTACTTCACGGTCGAAGAGGACCCGACGAGTGGTCGCGACCTGTGCATGGGCAAACTGATCCCATCGCGTGGTGCATGGCTGGAGTTCGAGACCTCCTCGCGCGACGTGATGTCCGTCAAGGTCGACCGCAAGCGCAAGATCCCGGTGACCACGCTGCTGCGCGCCCTGCCGCGCGTGGTGCCCGACTTCACCGCGGTCGCGCGCGGCACCGACGAAGAGATCCTGAAGCTCTTCGAAGGCGTCGACGAGGGGAGTGACCACCACTTCGTCCGGGCGACGCTCGACAAGGACCCCGCCTCCAATGCGGAGGAGGCGCTGCTCGAGTTCTATCGCCGGCTACGCCCGGGCGATCCGCCCAACGCGGATAACGCGCGCAGCCTGCTCAATAGCCTGTTCTTCAATTTCCGCCGATACGACCTGGGCAAGGTCGGCCGCTACAAGGTCAACAAACGTCTCGGTTTGCAGACGGACATCACCGTGCGCATTCTCACGCCCGACGACCTGGTCGAGATCGTGCGCGAAATGGTGCGCATCAACCACGGGAAAGGCACGGCCGACGACATCGATCACCTCGGCAACCGTCGCGTGCGCGCCGTGGGCGAGCTGATTCAAAACCAGTTCCGCGTCGGCTTGCTGCGCATGGAGCGCGTGGTCAAAGAGCGCATGTCGATCACCGATCCGGCCACAGCCACGCCGTCGAGCCTGACCAATATCCGGCCAGTGGTCGCGTCGATGCGCGAGTTCTTCGGCGGTAGCCAGCTCAGCCAGTTCATGGATCAGACCAATCCGCTCGCGGAGCTGACCCACAAGCGACGCTTGAGCGCGCTGGGCCCTGGCGGCCTGAGCCGAGATCGAGCCGGGTTCGAAGTGCGCGACGTGCACCACTCGCACTACGGCCGCATCTGCCCGATCGAGACGCCCGAAGGCCCGAACATCGGTCTGATCGGGTCGCTCGCGACGTACGGTCGGATCAACGAGTACGGCTTCATCGAGACGCCGTACAGGCGCGTGCTGCGCCAGGTCGAGAACAAACCAGATCAACTGGTCGGCCAACGGCTGCGCACGGACCTGAAGAGTGAGGACGGCAAGGTCGTCGCGGCCGCGGGTACGGCGGTCGACGAGAAGCTGGCCGACAAGATCGCCAAGCTGCCGGCCAAGTGGATCGACGTCAAGCCGCATGTGACAGATGAGATTCGCCACCTGACGGCCGACGAGGAAGACCGCTTCATCATCGCCCAGGCGAATGTCCACGTGAACCAGGACGGGACGCTCACCGAAGAGCTCGTCTCGGCCCGCCACGGCCAACGCTTCCTGAGCGTGCGCCCGGAGCAGGTTGACTACATGGACGTGTCGCCGAAGCAGACCATGTCCGTCGCGGGCGCGCTCATTCCGTTCCTCGAGCACGACGACGCAAACCGCGCGTTGATGGGCTCGAACATGCAGCGCCAGGCCGTGCCACTGCTCAAGCCGTCCGCGCCGCTGGTCGGCACGGGCATGGAGGAGCGCACGGCGCGCGATTCGGGTCAGGTAACGCTCTCGCCCGTCGATGGCGTGGTCGAGAGCGTGACTGGTGAACAGATCGTGGTGCGCGAGGACGACGGCCAACTGCACATGCGGCGCCTGCGGAAGTTCATTCGCACCAACCAGGGGACGTGCTTCACGCAGCGGCCGATCGTCGTCCGCGGACAGCGCGTACGGCGCGACCAGCCCCTGGCTGACTCGTCGTCGACGGATGCGGGCGAGCTCGCGCTCGGCCAGAACGTCCTGGTGGCGTTCATGAGCTGGGAGGGCGGCAACTTTGAAGACGCCATCCTGCTGTGCGAAAAGCTGGTGCGGGACGACACGTTCACCTCGATCCACATCGAGAAGCACGAGGTCGAAGCGCGCGACACGAAGCTCGGCCCCGAAGAGATCACGCGTGACATCCCGAATGTCGGCGAGGACTCGCTGCGTGACCTGGACGAGAACGGCATCATCCGCGTCGGCGCGGAGGTCAAGGCAGGCGACATTCTCGTCGGCAAGATCACGCCCAAGGGCGAGACCGAGCTGACAGCCGAGGAGCGCCTGCTGCGCGCGATCTTCGGCGAAAAAGCCCGCGAGGTCAAAGACACCAGCCTGCGCGTCCCGCACGGCGAGCGCGGCAAGGTCGTCAACGTGCAGGTCTTCGAGCGCGATTCCGACGCCGAGTTACCCGCCGGGGTGAACAAGATGGTGCGCGTCTCGATCGCCCAGAAGCGCAAGATCTCGGCGGGCGACAAGATGGCTGGCCGCCACGGCAACAAAGGCGTGGTCTCACGCATCCTGCCGCAGGAGGACATGCCGTTTTTGCCTGACGGGCGACCCGTCGACATCATCCTGAATCCTCTCGGCGTGCCGAGCCGCATGAACGTCGGTCAGATCCTGGAGACGCACCTCGGCTGGGCCGCGGATCAGATCGGCGTCAAGTTCGCCACACCGGTCTTCGACGGCGCCACCGAAGCAGACATTCGCGATCAGCTGAAGCGGGCCGGTCTGCCCGAGTCGGGCAAGATTCGACTGCGCGACGGGCGCACCGGCGAGCCGTTCGACCAGGAGGTGACGGTCGGCTACATCTATATGCTCAAGCTGGTCCACCTGGTCGAGGACAAGATCCACGCTCGCTCGACGGGGCCGTACTCGCTCATCACGCAGCAGCCGCTGGGTGGTAAGGCGCAGTTCGGCGGCCAACGCTTTGGCGAGATGGAGGTGTGGGCGCTCGAGGCGTACGGCGCGGCGCACACGCTGCAGGAGATCCTGACGGTCAAGTCCGACGACGTGGTGGGTCGCGTCAAGACCTACGAAGCGATTGTCAAGGGCGAAGATATCTTCCAGCCTGGCGTGCCCGAGTCGTTCAAGGTGCTCGTCAAGGAGCTTCAGAGTCTCGGTCTGGCGGTTGAAGTGTTGAACGAAGAGGAAGAGGAAGTGACATTTGCCGAAGACGTTGATGGAGGCGACGTTCGCTCGCTGGACATCAACATCTCGGGGTTCGAGCGAGGGGAAATTGAGTAATCGTTCGCGCGTTCGCGCGTTGGCGCGTTGGCGCGTTCTTGGGCCGACACTTTTGAACGCGCGAACCCGTGAACGCGAGAACGCGCGAACGAAGCTCACGAAGGAAACAGGATGCTGGAAGTAAATAACTTCAACGCGGTACGGATCACCCTCGCCTCGCCGGATCAGATCAGGTCGTGGTCGCGTGGCGAAGTGACCAAGCCCGAAACCATCAACTACCGCACGCTCAAGCCCGAGCGTGACGGCTTGTTCTGCGAGCGCATCTTTGGACCGCAGAAGGACTGGGAGTGCGCCTGCGGCAAGTACAAGCGCGTGCGCTACAAGGGCATCGTCTGCGACAAGTGCGGCGTCGAGGTCACGCGCGCCAAGGTGCGTCGCGAGCGCATGGGCCACATCGAGCTGGCTTCGCCGGTGTCGCACATCTGGTTCGTGAAGGGCACGCCCAGCCGCATCGGCCTGCTGCTCGACATGACTCCGCGCACGCTCGAGCAGATCCTCTACTTCGCCAAATACGTCGTCATCGACGTGCACGAAAACCAGCGCTCGCGCCTGATCAGTGCCATCCAGCAGGACCTGGAGGCCAAGATCAGTCGCCAGGAGCGCGCCAACCAGGAGAAGATCGAGGAGCTCACGGGCGATCTGAATCGCGAGCTCCAGCGGCTCGAGACTGAGAAGACCGAGCGCCTGCAGCCGCTCGAAGCGCGCAAGGAGCAGGGCACGACCCAGGCGACCGAGCGCGCAGCCGAGATCGAGGCCCAGCTCAAGGAGCTCGACGGCAAGGTGCTCGACGCCGACATCACGTTCGAGCCTTCGCAAGTACCGATCGCCCGCAAGGGCGACCGCGTCGCTCCGGACGCGCGTCGCGCACTGATCGACGCGGTCAAGGAGTACATCGATCGGCTCGAGGCGGATACCGCGGCGCACACGCTGCAGGAGATCCTGACGGTCAAGTCCGACGACGTGGTGGGTCGCGTCAAGACCTACGAAGCGATTGTCAAGGGCGAAGATATCTTCCAGCCTGGCGTGCCCGAGTCGTTCAAGGTGCTCGTCAAGGAGCTTCAGAGTCTCGGTCTGGCGGTTGAAGTGTTGAACGAAGAGGAAGAGGAAGTGACATTTGCCGAAGACGTTGATGGAGGCGACGTTCGCTCGCTGGACATCAACATCTCGGGGTTCGAGCGAGGGGAAATTGAGTAATCGTTCGCGCGTTCGCGCGTTGGCGCGTTGGCGCGTTCTTGGGCCGACACTTTTGAACGCGCGAACCCGTGAACGCGAGAACGCGCGAACGAAGCTCACGAAGGAAACAGGATGCTGGAAGTAAATAACTTCAACGCGGTACGGATCACCCTCGCCTCGCCGGATCAGATCAGGTCGTGGTCGCGTGGCGAAGTGACCAAGCCCGAAACCATCAACTACCGCACGCTCAAGCCCGAGCGTGACGGCTTGTTCTGCGAGCGCATCTTTGGACCGCAGAAGGACTGGGAGTGCGCCTGCGGCAAGTACAAGCGCGTGCGCTACAAGGGCATCGTCTGCGACAAGTGCGGCGTCGAGGTCACGCGCGCCAAGGTGCGTCGCGAGCGCATGGGCCACATCGAGCTGGCTTCGCCGGTGTCGCACATCTGGTTCGTGAAGGGCACGCCCAGCCGCATCGGCCTGCTGCTCGACATGACTCCGCGCACGCTCGAGCAGATCCTCTACTTCGCCAAATACGTCGTCATCGACGTGCACGAAAACCAGCGCTCGCGCCTGATCAGTGCCATCCAGCAGGACCTGGAGGCCAAGATCAGTCGCCAGGAGCGCGCCAACCAGGAGAAGATCGAGGAGCTCACGGGCGATCTGAATCGCGAGCTCCAGCGGCTCGAGACTGAGAAGACCGAGCGCCTGCAGCCGCTCGAAGCGCGCAAGGAGCAGGGCACGACCCAGGCGACCGAGCGCGCAGCCGAGATCGAGGCCCAGCTCAAGGAGCTCGACGGCAAGGTGCTCGACGCCGACATCACGTTCGAGCCTTCGCAAGTACCGATCGCCCGCAAGGGCGACCGCGTCGCTCCGGACGCGCGTCGCGCACTGATCGACGCGGTCAAGGAGTACATCGATCGGCTCGAGGCGGACACCAACGCCGAGCAGGAGAAGATCGCGGCGGAGTACGACTCGCAGATCGACAAGCTGCGTTACGAGATTCAGGAGAAGGCGCAGAAGATCATCAGCGAGTCCGGTGGCGATGAGGCGCTGAAGGCCAGTGCCGCAGAACGTATCAAGAGGTTGGAAGGCGTCAAGCCGCGCGACACCCTGTCCGAGATGGATTTCCGAGCTTTGCAAGACGACGCAGGACGCATGTTCCGCGCGGGCATGGGTGCCGAGGCGATTCGCGACCTGCTGCGCAACATCTCGCTCGACGAGTTGTCGGCCCAGCTGCGCCTCGAAACCCATTCGACCAGCGGCCAGAAGCGCAAGAAGGCCACCAAGCGCCTGCGGGTGGTCGAGTCATTCCGTAAGAGCGGCAACCGTCCCGAGTGGATGATCATGACGACGCTGCCGGTGCTGCCACCGGACCTGCGGCCGATGGTCCAGCTCGATGGCGGTCGCTTCGCCACGTCCGATCTCAACGACCTGTACCGGCGCGTCATCAACCGCAACAACCGGTTGAAGCGGCTGCTGGAGCTGCAGGCTCCCGAGATCATCATTCGTAATGAAAAGCGCATGCTGCAGGAGGCGGTCGATTCGCTGATCGACAACGGGCGCCGCGGACGGCCGGTCAGCGGCTCGTCCAACCACAAGCTCAAGAGCCTGTCGGACATGCTCAAGGGCAAGCAGGGCCGCTTCCGCCAGAACCTGCTGGGCAAGCGTGTCGACTACTCGGGCCGCTCGGTCATCGTGGTCGGTCCGACGCTGCAGCTGCACCAGTGCGGTCTGCCGAAGCGCATGGCGCTCGAGTTGTTCAAGCCGTTTGTGATGCGCAAGCTCGTGGAGAAGGGCCTGGCGCACAACATCAAGTCGGCAAAACGCATCGTCGAGCGGGTGCGCCCCGAAGTCTGGGACGTGCTCGAAGAGGTCATTCAGGACCACCCGGTCCTGCTGAACCGCGCCCCGACGCTGCACCGCCTGGGGATCCAGGCGTTCGAGCCGATTCTGATCGAGGGCAGCGCGATCCAGATCCATCCGCTGGTCTGTTCGGCGTTCAATGCCGACTTCGACGGCGACCAGATGGCCGTTCACGTGCCGCTGTCCGCGGCGGCCAAGCGCGAAGCGCGCGAACAGATGCTGAGCGTCAACAACCTGCTCCAGCCGTCCAATGGCGACCCGATCGTCGCCCCGACGCTGGACATGGTGCTGGGTGTCTACTACCTCACCACCGCGCGGCAAAGCGCCCGCGGCGAGAACAAGGCATTCTCCGATTTCGACGACGCCAAGCTGGCCTACGACATCGGCGTGATCGACCTGCAGGCAATGATCAAGCTTCGCGTGCCGGCGGCGATGTCGTCGAACGGCGAGAGCGAGGACGAGGCGGGCTCGCAGATCGTCAGCACGACGATGGGCCGCGCCATCTTCAACGAAGCGATCAACAGCGTGCTGCGCCATCACGGGCAGGAGCCGCTGCCGTACTTCAACGAAGTGGTGGACCGCGCTGGTCTCAAGAGGATCGTGGCCGGGCTCATCCGCCGCTATGGCAACGAGGACACCGCCCAGGTGCTCGACGCGATCAAGCGCCTCGGCTTCCGCTACGCGACCCAGTCGGGAACGACGATCGCCATCTCGGACATCACCATGCCGTCCGAGAAGGACTCGATCCTGAAACTGGCCGACGAGGAAGTCCAGCGCATCGAGCGCGACTATCGGCGCGGTCTGATCACCGACGACGAGCGCTACAACGAAGTCATCGAGGTGTGGACCAAGGCCAAGGACCTGGTCACCAAAGCCGTCTCGGGCGTGCTCGACCCGTACGGACCGGTGGCGATGATGGCCCAGTCAGGCGCCAAGGGCAACATCCAGCAGATCTCGCAGATGTCGGGCATGCGCGGCCTGATGGCCGACCCGTCGGGTCGGATCATCGAGCTGCCCATTCGCTCGTCCTTCCGCGATGGTCTGACCGTGCTCGAGTACTTCCTCTCGACGCACGGCGCCCGCAAGGGTCTGGCTGACACGGCTATTCGTACGGCCGACTCGGGCTACCTGACGCGACGGCTGATCGACGTGTCGCAGAACGTGATCGTGTACGAAGACGACTGCGACACCGAGCAGGGCATCTGGATCAACGACCTGCAGGATCCGCCCAGGCGTGACCTGCGCCTGGCGCAGCTGCCCGGCCGTGTGCTGGCCCGCGACGTGGTGGACGAGGCGACCGGCGAAGTAATCGCTGAGCGCAACACCATCATCGACGAACACGTCCGCGACCATATCGCGGCGGCGCACGAGGTGCCACAGCTGTACCTGCGCTCGCCGCTAACCTGCGAAGCTCGTCACGGCATCTGCCAGCACTGCTACGGCTGGCACATGGGTACGCGGCGTCTGGCTCAAATCGGCGACGCGGTAGGTATCGTGGCCGCCCAGTCGATTGGCGAGCCAGGCACGCAGCTGACCATGCGCACGTTCCACACGGGTGGTGTGGCTGGTATCGACATCACCTCGGGTCTGCCGCGCGTGGAGGAGGTGTTCGAGGCACGCGTGCCGAAGGGCAAGGCCATCCTGGCTGAGCTGGACGGCGTGGTCGAGCTGCAGCGCACCGAGGACCAGCGCCTCATCGAAGTCATCTCGCGGCAGACCTATCGCGACGAGCACGACCTGCAGCCCGGTTACCGTCCGGTGGTCGAGCACGGCGCGTGGGTCGAGATCGGTCAGCCGGTGGCGACCAGCGAGATCGAAGGCGAGCCGCCGATCGTGGCGCGCCTGACCGGCACCGCCGACGTCTCGAAGAACAGAGTGACCATCACCTCCGAGGAGCGCGAAGAGCGCGAGTACACCGTGCCCGCCTCGGCGCGGCTCAAGGTCGAGGACGGCCAGCCGGTCCAGGCCGGCGACCTGCTCACCGAGGGTTCCAAAGACCCCGAAGAGGTGCTGCGCATTCAGGGCCGCGACTCGGTCCAGCGCTACCTGATCGACGAGGTCCAGGAGGTCTACCGGTCACAGGGCGCAAGCTGCGGGTCGATCAGACGGGCGACACCGAGATGTTGCCTGGAGAGCTTGTCGACCGCTTCGAGTTCGAGGACAAAAACCGCCAGGTGCTGGCCGAAGGCGGCGAGCCTTCGACGGCACTGCCGGTGCTGCTCGGCGTCACCAAGGCGTCACTGAACACCGAGTCGTGGTTGGCGGCGGCCTCGTTCCAGGAGACGACCAAGGTGCTGACTGAGGCGGCGATCTCCGGCAAGATCGACAAGCTGCTCGGCCTCAAGGAGAACGTCATCATCGGCAAGCTCATCCCGGCGGGCACGGGTCTGGCGGCGCGCCAGCAGGCTCGCCGCGAGCGGCTAGCCGCGCAGCAGCAGCTCATGCTCGAAGCCGGGCCGCTGCCGGCCGGCTTCCTGCTCGAAGACGGCCAGCCGGTCACCCTCGGCGGTCCGCTGGGCGAAGGTCTGGCGGGTGTCGGCGTGGTCGATCGCCCGCCGACGCGGCTGGAAGACCTCGAAGATGACGACGACGACGACGAGGAGCTGCTCGAGGACGACGAAGAGACCGACGTGAACGCCGAGGTTTAGTTCCGGGTTCCGGGTTCCGAGTTCCGGGTTCCGCGTTGCGGCATGTCTACCAACGCGGAACCCGGAACTCGGAACCCGGAACTGGCCGTAGTTGCCGCTGAGAACGCCACACCCGTACACTTGTCGATTGGCGTCCTGAGGAAGGTAGGGATAAGTACTGCATTGCCAACAATCAGCCAGCTCGTGCGTAAAGGCCGGGCGAAGCTCAAGAAGAAGACAGCCGCACCAGCGCTGCGCTTCAACTACAACGCGCTTCGTCAGCGTCGTTACGCCGTGCCCAAGGGCAACCCGCTCAAACGGGGGGTGTGCGTGCAAGTCCGCACGATGACACCCAAAAAGCCCAACTCGGCACTGCGCAAGATCGCGCGTGTTCGGCTGACCAATGGCATGGAAGTCACTGCCTACATTCCAGGCGAGGGCCATAATCTGCAGGAGCACTCCGTGGTGCTCGTGCGGGGCGGCCGTGTCAAGGACTTGCCTGGCGTGCGGTACCACATCGTGCGCGGCGCACTCGACGCCGGCGGTGTAAAGGACCGCAAGCAGGGTCGGTCGAAATACGGGGCGAAAGCACCGAAGGCTCCCGCCAGGTAGCCGGATTCATGCGGCGGCTTGCCGAAAGCTTTTAACTTTCGGAGCCGAGACATATCGGGCCTGCGTACCAGCAGGTAATAGGCTTTTGAGCCACCCAGGTACTTTCACGAACGCCGCGCTACTCGCGGCGGTCCTCTGTACCGCTTGAAAAAGGCTCGTTCGGATAGCGTTAGCGCGTTCGCGCGTTGTCGTGTTCTTCGCGTTCAGGACCCAACTTTGAACGCGCGAAGGCGTGAACGCGGGAGCGCAAGAACGGAGAGAAAATGCCCAGGCGCGCCCGTGTCGTCAAACGAGAAGTGCCACCGGATCCTCGCTTCGGATCGCGGACACTGACTCGCTTCATGAACAAACTGATGGTCAACGGCAAGAAGAGTCTTGCCGAGCGAATCGTCTATACCGCGCTCGACTCGATCGAGCGTACCGCGCGAAGAAGTCCAGTTGATGTCTTCGACACGGCACTGCGCAATGCGACGCCGTTGCTCGAAGTCAAACCCCGCCGCGTTGGCGGCGCCACGTATCAGGTGCCCGTGGGAATTAAAGGCGACCGAAAACAATCACTCGCCATGCGTTGGTTGATCGCTTCGGCGCGCGGCCGCGGTGGCAAGAGCATGTCCGAAAAACTCGCCTCCGAGCTGCTGGATGCATCCAACAACACGGGTGCGACTATTCGCAAGCGCGATGAGACGCACCGCATGGCGGAGGCGAACAAAGCGTTTTCGCATTACCGCTGGTAGAAACACATCGCCCACTATCGCTGGTAGAACCCACACCCCAGGGAGCACGATGACTTCGGAGCTGGAACACACTCGGAATATCGGCATCATTGCCCACATCGACGCGGGCAAGACCACCACGACCGAGCGCATCCTCTACTACACCGGCCGTACTTACAAGATCGGCGAAGTCCACGAAGGCACCGCCACGATGGACTGGATGGAGCAGGAGCGCGAGCGCGGCATCACGATCACCGCCGCCGCGACCACGGCCGAGTGGAAGGGCTATCGCATCAACATCATCGATACGCCCGGGCACGTCGACTTCACCGTCGAAGTCGAGCGGTCCCTGCGCGTGCTGGACGGTGGGGTGGTGGTCTTCGATGCCGTCGCGGGCGTCGAGCCTCAGTCCGAGACCGTCTGGCGCCAGGCCGACAAGTACGCCGTGCCGCGCATCTGCTTCGTCAACAAGATGGACCGCATCGGCGCCAGCTTCGAGCGCACGTTGCAGATGCTCATCGACCGCCTGGGCGCGAACCCGGTGCCGGTCCAGATCCCGATCGGCGCCGAGGGCAACTACCGCGGCGTTGTCGATCTGCTCGAGCAGAAGGCGCTGATCTTCGGCGAAAAGCCCAACGACCCGATTCAAGAGCAGCCGATCCCGGCTGAGCTGCAGGAAGAGGCCGCCCGTCGCCGCCAGCAGGCGATCGAGAAGATCGTCGAGTTCGACGACGCGCTGCTCGAGCGCTTCTTCGCCGAGGAGGAGCTCTCGGTACCCGAGCTGAAGGCGGCACTGCGAACGGCCACCATCGCCGGCAAGCTGATCCCGGTGCTGAACGGCAGCGCGCTGAAGAACAAGGGCGTCCGCCCACTGCTGGATGCGGTCATCGATTACCTGCCGTCGCCGCTGGATATCCCGCCAGTGATGGGCACCAACCCGCGCACGGGCGCGGAGGAGACGCGCCATGCGGATCCGAGCGAGCCATTCAGCGCGCTCGCCTTCAAGATCGTGACCGACCCCTTTGTGGGCAAACTGGCCTTCATCCGCGTGTACTCCGGCACGCTGAAGACGGGCTCCTACGCCTACAACTCGACCCGCGACCAGCGTGAGCGTGTCGGTCGGCTCGTCCAGCTGCACGCCAATGAACGTAAGGACATCCCCGAGATCAAGGCGGGCGAGATCGCAGCCATCGTGGGTCCCAAGAGCACCGTCACCGGCGACACACTGTGCGACGAGTCGAAGCCGATCGTGCTCGAGTCGATCACCTTCCCCGAGCCGGTGATTCGGGTAGCGATCGAGCCAAAGACCAAGCAGGATCAGGACAAGATGGGCATCGCGTTAGGCAAGCTCACCGACGAGGATCCCACGTTCCGCGTCAACACCGATCCCGAGACAGGCCAGACCATCATCGCGGGTATGGGTGAGCTGCACCTGGAGGTCATCGTCGACCGGCTGCTGCGCGAACACCGCGTCGATGCCAACGTCGGACGGCCACAGGTGGCCTATCGCGAAAGCATCACCCAGCCGGCCAGGGCGCGCGACCCGTTCAAGCGGCAGACGGGCGGCCGTGGGATGTACGGCGACGTGGAGCTGATAGTCGAGCCGCTGCCGCCCGGGTCGGGCATTCAATTCGAGTGGAAGGTCGTCGGTGGCTCGGTGCCACGCGAGTACGCCGCGGCCGTCGAGGCGGGCGCGCGTGAAGCGGTCGAAGGCGGCGTGATCGCCAACTACCCGATGGTCGACGTCAAAGTTGCCGCGGTCGACGGCTCATATCACGAGGTCGATTCGAATGAGATGGCCTTCAAGATCGCTGCCTCGCAGACTGCCAAGGCCGCGCTCCGCAAAGCCAACCCGCATCTCCTCGAACCCATGATGGAGGTGGAGGTAGTCACACCGGACGATTTCTTGGGCGACGTGATGGGCGACTTGAACAGTCGCCGCGTACAGGTGGAGGGGATGGAGCCGCGTGGCAACGGACAGGTGGTGCGAGCCAAGGTCCCCCTGGCCGAGATGTTCGGCTACGCCACAGATCTGCGCAGCATGACTCAGGGCCGCGCAACGTATTCGATGCAGTTTTCGCACTACCAACCGGTCCCACGTGATATCGGCACGGGCATCGCCGCTAAAGCCGGCACACGCTGACCTGAGGGAGAGGGTTCACCACCAATGGCAAAGAAAGTCTTTCAGCGAACGAAGCCGCACGTAAACGTGGGCACCATCGGCCACGTCGATCACGGCAAGACGACGTTGACCGCGGCCATCACCAAAGTCCTGGGCATGAAGGGCAATGCCAAGTTCACCTCCTTCGCCGAGATCGACAAGGCGCCCGAAGAGCGTGCGCGTGGCATCACCATCGCCATCGCCCACGTGGAGTACGAGACCGACAAGCGCCACTATGCGCACGTCGATTGCCCGGGCCACGCCGACTACATCAAGAACATGATCACCGGCGCCGCCCAGATGGATGGCGCGATCCTGGTCGTCTCCGCGCCCGACGGTCCGATGCCCCAGACGCGCGAGCACATCCTGCTGGCGCGCCAGGTGGAGGTGCCGGCCATCGTCGTCTACCTCAATAAGGTCGACCTGATGGACGACGAAGAGCTGCTCGAGCTGGTCGAGATGGAGCTGCGCGAGCTACTGAGCAAGTACAACTTCCCGGGCGACGACATCCCGATCATCCGCGGCTCAGCCGTCAAGGCGCTCGAGTCGAGCAGCACCGATCCGGAGGCGCCCGAATACAAGTCGATCGTCGAGCTGATGGACGCGGTCGACAACTATATCCCGACCCCCGAACGCGCGATCGATCGGCCGTTCCTGATGCCGATCGAGGACGTCTTCGGCATCAAGGGCCGCGGCACGGTTGTCACCGGACGCATCGAGCGCGGGCGGGTCAAGACGGGCGACGAGATCGAGATCATCGGTTTCGGCGAGACGCGCAAGACTGTCGTCACCGGCGTCGAGATGTTCCAGAAGACGCTGAACGAAGGCATCGCGGGCGACAACGTGGGCTGCTTGCTGCGCGGTGTTGAGCGTACTGACGTCGAGCGTGGCCAGGTGTTGGCCAAGCCAGGCAGCATCACGCCGCACACCCAGTTCAACGCCGAGGTGTACGTCCTCTCGAAGGAAGAGGGCGGGCGCCACACGCCGTTCTTCAATGGCTACCGGCCGCAGTTCTACATCCGCACGACGGATGTCACCGGCACCATCAAGATCCCTGAAGGGATGGAGATGGTCATGCCGGGCGACAACGTGCAGATGGAGATCGAGCTGATCACGCCGGTGGCCATCGAGGAGGGCCTGCGATTCGCCATCCGCGAGGGTGGCCGGACCGTAGGCGCTGGCGCGGTCACCAGGGTCATCAAGTAGCCGGTCGGCACGCGATGGCCAAGCAGCGCATCCGGATCCGATTGAAGGCGTTCGACCACAAGATCCTGGACCAATCGGCCCAGCAGATTGTGGAAACGGCCGAGCGCACGGGGGCGGTCGTGGCCGGCCCCGTGCCGCTGCCGACGCGCATCGAGCGCTTCACCGTTATTCGTAGTCCGTTCATCGACAAGGACTCCCGGGAGCAGTTCGAGATGCGCACCCACAAGCGGCTCATCGACGTCCTGGAGCCCACCTCCAAGACCGTGGATGCGCTGATGCGCCTCAACGTCCCGGCCGGTGTCGATATCGAAATCAAGCTATGATCCAGGCTCTTCTCGGTCGAAAGCTGGGCATGACCCGGATATTCGACGAAAACGGCGCGGTCACCGCCTCGACGCTGGTCGAGGCTGGTCCCTGCTTCATCATCCAGCTGCGGACGCCCGAACGCGACGGCTACACGGCAGTTCAGCTGGGCTTTGGCGAACGGCCACGCCCGAACCGGCCCCAGAAAGGTCATCTGAAGAAAGCCGGTCTGCCCGAGCGCCAGAACGTCGATGCCCTGCGCGAAGTACCGACTGACAACCTCGAGGATCTCGAGCTGGGTGCGCGTATCGACGCGAGCATCTTCGCTCAGGGCGAGATCGTCGACGTGATCGGCACGTCGAAAGGCAAGGGCTTCGGCGGCGTCGTCAAGCGCCACAACTTCAGCGGCGGCCCGAAGACGCATGGTCAGTCCGACCGCTGGCGCCACTCGGGTTCGGTTGGTTCGGGCACCACACCTGGCCGCACATTCAAAGGTATGCGCATGGCGGGCCACCTGGGCGCGGCGCGCACGACGGTCAAGAACCTGCGCATCCTGTCGGTCGATCCTGAGCGCAACCTGGTGGCGCTGCGAGGCGCCATCCCGGGCCCCAAGGGCGGTCTGGTGATCATCCGCAAGAGCACCCCGGAGTTGACCTGATGGTGCAGTCCAAGGTTGTCGACCTGCGCGGCCAGGTACTGCGCAGCATTGATCTGGACGACCGGGTGTTCGGCATCAAGCCCAACACGGCGGTCGTGCATCAGGCGGTGGTGACCCAGCAAGCCAACGCGCGCCAGGGGACCCACGATACGCGGACGCGCGGAGAGGTCGCCGGTGGTGGCAAGAAGCCCTACCGCCAGAAGGGCACGGGCTACGCCCGTCAGGGATCGCGGCGCGCGCCACACTACAAAGGCGGCGGCGTCGTCTTTGGTCCGCACCCACGCTCCTATGCGAAGGCGCTGCCGCGCAAGATGCGGCGGCTGGCCTTGCGGTCGGTCCTCTCGGCGCGCGCCGCCGAGCAGGCGCTGACCATCGTCGACTCTTTTACGCTCGGCGCAGGCAAGACGCGCGCGCTCCTC
>VBGG01000302.1:23053-35741 GCA_005883405.1 Chloroflexota bacterium
ATCAGGTGCACGTGGTCACACCAAATGGACTGAATCTGCTGGACATCTTGCGGCTGCCGCGCATGATCGTGGCCGAGGCGGCGGTTACCGAGCTCACCCGCACGCTGACGGCAGACCTGACGCCCGCCACGGAGGCCGAATGACCAATCTGGACGCATTCAGCACCATCATTCGCCCCGTCGTCTCGGAGAAGGGCACGGTCCTGGGCGATCAAGGCAAGTACGTCTTCGAAGTAGCGCCTCAGGCCAACAAGATTCAGATCAAGCACGCGGTTGAAGAGGCCTTCGCCAACAAGAAGGTGCAGGTCAGCGCGGTCAACATCGTGCACGTCACGGGTAAAACGCGCCGCCGTGGCCGCTCGGTGGGCCAGACGCGGTCGTGGAAGAAGGCCATCGTGACGCTACGGCCAGGTCAACGGCTCGACCTGTTTGAGGGCGTGTGATGAATGTTCGCGCGTTCGCGCGTTCGCGCGTTGTTTCTGTCGTTTGCCACGCGCTGGTGACTCCATGGGCGCTTTCGGCCGCGGAGGCTCGAACGCGTGAACGCGCGAACGCGCGAACGGAGAGCCAATGCCTGTAAAGACCTACAAGCCCACGTCGCCCGGTCGCCGCGGAATGTCGGTCTCGACGTTCGAGGAGATCACCAAGACCAGGCCCGAGCGGGCGCTTACCGAGCCACTGAAGAAGACGGCCGGCCGCAACACCAACGGGCGGATCACCACCCGCCATCGCGGCGGTGGCCACAAGCGGCTGTATCGCATCATCGACTGGAAGCGCAACAAGAGCGGCGTCCGCGGTCAGGTGATCGCCATCGAGTACCACCCCAACCGCAGCGCGCGCATCGCCCTGATCCAGTACGAGGACGGCGAGCGGCGCTACATCCTGGCGCCCGTGGGCGTGCGCGTCGGCACACGGCTGTCGTCGGGACCCGAGGCAGACCTGGCGGCGGGCAACGCGCTCGCCCTGCGGGACATCCCGGTGGGCTCGATCATCCACAACGTCGAGTTGAAGCCCGGCCGCGGTGGTCAGCTGGTGCGGGGCGCAGGCGTAGGCGCGCAGCTGATGGCCAAGGAGGGCGCCTGGGCGCAGGTGCGCTTGCCTTCGGGCGAAGTCCGCCTGGTGCACGTCGAGTGCATGGCCACGCTGGGCCAGGTCGGCAACCCCGAGCACGCGACGATCAGCGTGGGCAAAGCCGGCCGCACGCGGCACATGGGCTTCCGACCCACCGTACGAGGCTCGGCCATGAACCCGCGCGACCATCCCCACGGCGGCGGTGAAGGCAAGGCGCCGATTGGCGGCCAGCCACAGACCAAGTGGGGCAAGGTGGCCATGGGCAAGAAGACGCGCCATCGCAAGGCGACGGACAAGTTCATCGTCCGTAAGAGGGTGAAGTAGGAGATGATCATGATTCGTTCCGCGTTCCGCGTTCCGCGTTCCGCGTTCACCTTCGGCAGAGCCGTCGTCACAGACTGGCGCACGACGCGCGATCGGCCATCCGACCCGGCCCGACTGCGCGGCGAACCCGCAACGCGGAACGCGGAACGCGGAACGCGGAACGAGGAAACGCTATGAGCAGATCCCTCAAAAAAGGCCCGTTCGTGGACGCGAAGCTGATGAAGCGCGTGATAGCGATGAACTCGGGCGGTCGCAAGGAGGTGCTGCGCACCTGGTCGCGCGGTTCGACCATCTTCCCGGACATGGTCGGCCACACCATCGCCGTCCACGACGGCCGCCGCCACGTGCCCATCTACATCACCGAGAACATGGTCGGCCACAAGCTGGGCGAGTTCGCCCTGACCCGCCTGTTCCGCGGCCATACCGCGCGTGGCGACAAAGCGACGGGAGCCCGCTGATGGCTGGTGTCGAAGTGCGCGCGGTGCAGCGGCACATCCGCATGTCTCCCCAGAAGGTGCGCCTGGTGCTGGACGTGGTGCGAGGCAAGAACGCCCGCGAAGCGCTGGCCATCCTCAAGTTCCTGCTGCACCGTGCTGCGCGGCCGGTGGCTGCCGCCGTGCGATCAGCGGTCGCTAACGCCGAGAACAACTTCAACATGGATCCGGACGAGCTGGTGATCATGCGCTGCGCCGCGGACGAGGGCCGCACCCTCAAGCGCTGGCGGCCACGGGCGCGCGGACGGGTCAATCAGATCCTGAAGCGCTCCAGCCACATCACCGTGGTCGTCGCCGAGAAGGGCGCCTGATGGGACAGAAGACTCACCCGATCGGCTTCCGCCTGGGCGTCAAGGTCGGCGAGCGGTCGGTCAAAGACTGGGACGGACGCTGGTTCGCCACTGGCAAGGAATACTCTGACCTGCTGATCGAGGACGTACGCGTCCGCGAGCACATCATGACCAGGATGGCCGACGCGGGCGTGGCCAAGGTCGAGATCGAACGCTCGGCCAACATGATCACCGTCACCATCCACGCCGCGAAGCCGGGCATCGTGATCGGCAAGAGCGGCGTCAAAGTCGAGGAGCTGCGTCGCACGCTGGAAGCCAAGACGGGCAAGCGGATCAGGGTCACCATTCAGGAGATCCGACAGCCCGAGATCAATGCCATGCTCGTGGCGCGCAGCATCGCAGACCAACTAGAGAAGCGGGTTGCCTTCCGGCGGGCGATGAAGCAAGCCGTGCAGCGCGCGCAGCGTTTCGGCGCCAAGGGCGTTCGCGTGCAGGTGTCGGGCCGACTGGGTGGCTCTGAGATGAGCCGTCGTGAATGGGACCGCTGGGGTCGCGTACCGCTGCACACGCTGCGCGCCGACATCGACTACGGGCAGACCGAAGCGCACACCACGTACGGCGTGATCGGAGTCAAGGTCTGGGTCTATCGAGGCGACTTCACGCCCGACGGTCGTAGCCCCGAAGAGGTGGCCGCCGAGCAGCGCCAGCCCGACCGGCGTGGTCCGCGCGCGACCGTGCGCGCCGAAGTGCCCGAGGCGCCGGCGCCCGAGGCTGCCGCGCCCGTCGTGCCTGCCGAGGTCGATTACTCCCGCGGCGGTGTGTTCGAGCCAGGCGAGGAATCGGGCGAGCTCCGGCCACGCGGCCAGCGCGAGGCGGCTGAAGCGCCACCGACTGCTCCCGCCGCACCCCAGCCTCCCACACCACCTGTGCGCCCGGCACCTACGCCGCCGACGCCACCAGCGCCGCCCCCCACCGGGGAACACTGACATGCTGCAGCCAAAACGCATGAAGCATCGCAAGATGCACAAACGCACGCACGGGGGTCTGGGCGGCGTGGCGCTGCGCGGCAACACCATCGCCTTCGGCGAGTACGCCATCCGCACGCTCGAGCCGGCCTGGATCACCGCCCGACAGATCGAAGCTGCCCGGCGCACAATCACGCACCACCTCAAGCGTGGCGGAAAGGTCTGGATTCGCATCTTCCCGGACAAGGTGGTCACGGCCAAGCCCGCCGAGACGCGTATGGGCTCGGGCAAGGGCGCGCCCGATCACTACGTCGCGGTGGTCAAGCCGGGCCACGTGCTGTTCGAGATCGGCGGTGTGCGCGAAGACCTCGCCCTGGAGGCGCTGCGCCTCGCCTCGCACAAACTGCCGGTGGCGACCAAATTCATGATCAAGGAGGGCCTCGAGAGTGGCGGAGAGGAAGCCGCGGCAGTCTCGTAGCAAGGGAGAGCCGACCCGTCGCCGCCGCGCGAAGGTTGAGCCGGTGGCCGATCCGGCGGTGCGCCTGCGCGAGCTCGGCGAGGAGATGTTCAAGCTGCGTTTTCAGTTCGCCACGCGGCAGCTGACGAACACGGCGCGTATTCGCACGGTGCGGCGGGACATCGCTCGCATGCGGACGATGCTGCGCCAACGGGAGCTCGCGAATGCCTGATCAGCGCAAGCCGCGCCGCACGAAGGTTGGTCGGGTGGCGAGCAACAAGATGAACAAGACCATCGTGGTCGCCGTCGAGATGGTGACCCGCCACCGGCTATACGGCCGCACGCTGCGCCGCACCCGCAACTTCAAAGCCCACGATGCGGACAACCGCTGTGAAGTGGGCGACACGGTGATCATCGCCGAGTCGCACCCGATCAGCAAAGACAAACACTGGGTGGTTCAGCAGATCCTTCGTCGAGGCACGGGGGAGCCAGTGGAGATCGCCGAGGTGGAAGCCTGATGGGTTCCGCGTTCCGCGTTCCGCGTTCCGCGTTTTCGGCTTCCGCCTCGCGCGGCTTGGCCCCGAACTCCGAACCCGGAACCCGGAACCCGGAACCCGGAACGAAAACCGTATTGTCCGAGGGGAGTTGTGTCCGATGATCATGCCGCAAACGAGGCTGCGGGTCGCCGACAATACCGGCGCCCGCGAGCTGATGTGCATCCGGGTTGTTGCCGGTGGCTCGAAGTTCGAAGCCTCGATCGGCGACGTGATCGTCGCCTCCGTCAAAGAGGCCACGCCCGGTGGTTCGGTCAAAAAGGGCGAAGTGGTCAAAGCGGTGATCGTCCGCCAGGCCAAGGAGTACGGCCGCCCGGACGGTTCGTACATCCGTTTCGACGACAATGCCGCGGTTATCCTTCAGGACAAAAACAACCCCAAAGGCACGCGTATCTTCGGTCCCGTCGCCCGCGAATTACGCGAGCGAAACTACATGAAGATCATCTCTCTCGCACCGGAGGTGCTGTGAGTTCCGGGTTCCGAGTTCCGGGTTCCGCGATGGTGGCGCGCCCGAAAACGCGGAACGCGGAACTCGGAACGAAAACTCATGACACTCGCACGTATCAAGAAGGGCGATGACGTGATCGTCCTCGCCGGTAAAGAGCGTGGCAAACGCGGTGTTGTGCGCCAGGTGATGCCAAAGGATGGCACCGCCCTGGTGCAAGATATCAACATCAGCAAGCGCCATATGAAACCCACCGGGACCGCGCGCCAGGCAGGTATCGTGGACAAAGAGCAGCCCATTCAGCTGTCCAATCTGGCCCTGGTCGATCCCAAGACGAGCAAGCCGACGCGTGTGCGCGTGCGCGAGCTGGCCAACGGCAAAAAGGTCCGCATCGCGATCGCCTCGGGCGAGCAGATGGCACGGGAATAAGGTATGGCTCGCAATCCACAAAGTGCGCCGCCGACTCACGCGGAACCCGGAACTCGGAACTCGGAACCGATGGAGAAGTCGCGCCTGCACCAGCGCTACGCGCGCGACGTGGTACCGACGCTGGTCAAGGACTTCAACTACACCAACCCGATGCAAGTGCCGCGCCTGGCCAAAGTCAGCGTGAACGTGGGCGTTGGTGAAGCGATCGCCAATGCCAAAGCGCTGGATGCGACCGTGCGAGACGTGAGCCTGATCACGGGCCAGAAGCCGATCGTCAAGAAGGCGCGCAAGTCGATCGCCCAGTTCAAGCTGCGCGAAGGTCAGAACGTCGGGGTGACCGTCACCTTGCGCGGCGAGCGCATGTGGGAATTCCTCGACCGGCTGATGAACGCGGCGCTGCCCAGAACGCGCGATTTCCGAGGCGTGCCGAGCCGTTCTTTCGACGGTCGCGGCAATTTCACGCTGGGTTTGCGCGAGCAGCTGATCTTTCCCGAGATCAGCTATGACCAGGTGGATAAGGCCCGCGGTCTCGAAGTGTCGATCGTGACCACGGCCAGGACCGACCAGGAGGGGCGGCGGCTGCTGGAGCTCCTGGGTATGCCGTTCCAGCGCGAAGGCGACGCGGCCCCACTGGCAGGCGCTCCCACCGCTCGGAGGCGCCGATAGCCTAGAATCTCGTTTCTCGTCTGTTCGTTCGCCGTGCTGAAAGGCACCCCGTTACCGAAGTTCGGGGTGAACCTCACACAGGAGGCCAAACTTGGCCAAGAAATCGATGATCGTCAGGTCGACGCGTCCGCCGCGCTTCAAGGTGCAGGCTCATAACCGCTGCAAACTGTGCGGTCGGCCGCGCGCGTTCATTCGCCGATTCACGCTGTGCCGCATCTGCTTCCGCAAGCTGGCGCTTGCCGGCGAGATCCCCGGCGTGACCAAGGCGAGCTGGTGACGTCATGAGCATGAGCGATCCCATCGCCGACATGCTGACGCGCATCCGCAATGCCTCGCAGGCGCGCCACTCGAGCTGCGAGATGCCTTACTCGCGGATGAAGGCGTCCATCGCCGAGGTGCTGCGCGACGAAGGCTACATCGAGTCCTTCGAGGAACGCGGCGAAGGCATCCACAAGATTCTGCGCGTTTACTTGCGCTACGCGCCGGGCGGGCGCGGCCGCGATCCGGTGCTGATGGGCATTCGGCGTATCAGCAAGCCTGGCTTGCGCGTGTATGCCGGGTCGACCGACATTCCGCGCGTCTTTGGTGGGTTGGGCACGACCATCATGTCGACGCCGCGGGGCGTCATGAGTGGTATTCGGGCGCGTCGCATGAAAGTCGGCGGCGAAGTCCTGGCACACGTCGAAAAACGTCACCATCGACGTCGGCGACGGCAGCGTGCGCGTCAAAGGGCCGAAAGGCGAGCTCGCGCGCGACGTGCCGCGCCAGATCAGCATCATCACCGAGGACGGCACCCTGCGGGTCGAGCGTGGCTCCGACGAACCGACGCAGCGCTCGCTGCACGGTCTGATGCGCAGCCTGATCGCCAACATGGTGACTGGCGTCACCGACGGCTTCACGCGACGGTTGGAAGTCAATGGCGTCGGCTATCGGGCCGCCGTCTCGGCCGGCAATCTCGTGCTGCAGGTCGGCTACTCGCACCCGGTGCTGGTGCCGGCCATGCCTGGCATCAGCTTCGCCGTCCAGGGCAATGCCATCACCGTCTCTGGCGCGGACAAGGAGCTCGTGGGCGAGGTCGCCGCGCAGGTGCGCAGGGTGCGCCCGCCCGAGCCATACAAGGGTAAGGGCATCAAGTACGCCGAAGAGGTCATCCGCCGCAAGGCTGGCAAGGCCGGCGCAAAGAAGAAGTAGGCCGGTGAGCTGATGTTCAAACCCATTGACACGCGCATCGCCCGCCAGCGTCGCCACCGGCGCATCCGCGTGGCGCTGAGCGGCACCGGCCAGCGGCCGCGACTCAATGTCTTTCGTTCACTGCAGCACATCTACGCGCAGGTGATCGACGACACGAGCGGCATCACCCTGGCGGCGGCCAGCACCAACGAGGCCGACAGCCGCGCGAGCGTCAAAGGCAGCAAGACCGACCGCGCCCGCGTGGCCGGTAAGACGATCGCCGAGCGCGCGCGAGAGAAGGGCATCGACTCGGTGGTGTTCGACCGCGGCGGCTACCTCTACCACGGCCGCGTCAAGGCCCTGGCGGACGCCGCGCGAGAAGCGGGATTGGATTTCTAAGTCGTGAGTCACGAGTCTCGAGTCATGAGTCGAGTGTCTTGCGATTCACGGCTGACGATTCACGGACTCACGACTCACGACTCACGACTCAGGACTCGGAGTAGCTAAATGCCACGACAGGAACAGATCGGCCCAGGCGGGATCGCACTCGAGGAGAAGGTCGTCCAGGTCAACCGCGTTGCCAAGGTGGTCAAGGGCGGCCGACGATTTTCATTCAGCGCGGTCGTCGTGGTCGGCGATGGCTCAGGGCACGTCGGCGTTGGCCTGGGCAAAGCCAATGAGGTGCCCGACTCTATCCGCAAGGGAGCCGAGCGCGCGCGCAAGAGCTTGATCCGCGTGCCCATGGCGGGTACGACGATCCCGCACGAGATCGTCCAGAAGTTCGGCGCGGCGCAGGTGCTGTTGAAGCCGGCTGCGCCAGGCACCGGCGTGATCGCCGGTGGCGCCGTGCGCGCCGTGGTCGAAGCGGCCGGGATCAAGGACATCCTGTCCAAGTCGCAGGGCTCGTCCAACCCGGTCAACGTCGTCCAGGCGGCCTTGTTGGCACTCACGAACCTGCGCGACCCGCAGGCGGTGGTCCAGCAGCGGCGGCGTGTGGCCGCGCCGGCGCCGGCGCCGACGCCGATATCGCGCGCGGCCGCCGCGCCCGAGACTGTAGCTGAGCCGCCCGTTGCTGCGCATATCGCGCGCGGCCGCCGCGCCCGAGACTGTAGCTGAGCCGCCCGTTGCTGCGCCCGCGCTGCCCGCTGCTGCGCCCGCGCCGCCCGCCGCTGCCCCCGCGCCGTCCGCGGCTGCCCCCGCGCCGCCTGCTGCTGCGCCCGCGCCGCCCGCTGCTGCGCCCGCGCCGCCCGCGGCGCCTGAAGTCGAGGCCGCGGCGCCATCGCAAGCCCCCGAGCCGTCTCCTGCTTCACCCGCGACGACCGCCGAGCCATCGCCGGCGCCCCCACCCGAGGGCCTGACCAATGGCTGAGGCCGCCCGCACGGTGAAGATCCAGCTCGTCCGCAGCCCGATCGGCGGCACCGAGCGGCAGCGGGCGACGGTGCGCGCCCTCGGACTGAGAAAGCTCCACCAGGTCGTCGAACACCAGGACTCGCCCGTCACGCGCGGCATGGTCGAGAAGGTGGCCCACCTCATCCGCATCGTGGAGGACTGATCGAATGCGCATCGACGAGCTCAAACCACCTGCCGGTTCAACCCGCAAGCGCATCCGCATCGGCCGCGGTCACGGCAGCGGCAAGGTGAAGACCGGTGGCAAGGGCACCAAGGGTCAGAACGCGCGCACGGGTGGCGGCGTCCCGCCCTACTTCGAGGGTGGCCAGCTGCCACTGATCAGAAAGCTGCCCTACCGGCGGGGGTTCCGGAACCCATTCCGCGTCGAGTTCCGCGAGGTCAACGTGCGCGACCTGGCCGACTTTCCCGCGGGAAGCGCGATCGGTCCCGAAGAGCTCGAGACCGCCGGCGTGCTGCGCGGCAAGGCCGGGCCGGTCAAGGTCCTCGGCCAGGGCGAGCTCGCCGTTCGCCTGACCGTTCGGGCGCACAAGTTCTCCACCGGCGCGCGCGCGAAAATCGAGGCCGCGGGCGGCTCAGCCGAGATAATCGACGTTAGCGCGTTCGCGGGTTCGCGCGTTCAGGCCCCGGATGAAGAACGCGACAACGACCCGCGCCAAAGGCCTGAGTAAATGCTGAACGCCCCTCTCCTCAACGCCGCCGTCGATGCCTTCAAGATTCCTGACCTCCGCCGCAAGCTGCTCTTCACGTTGGGCATGCTGGTGGCATTCCGCTTCATCGCCCACATCCCCGTGCCGGGCGCCGACGTGCAGGCGCTGCAACGGGTGTTCCAGACCAACCAGCTCGCCGGCTTCTTCGACCTGTTCTCGGGCGGCGCGCTGAGCAGCCTGTCGGTCGCCGCGCTGGGCGTGTACCCCTACATCACCGCCCAGATCATCATGCAGATCATGCAGCCAGCGATCCCCAGGCTGCAGGAGGTGGCCAAGGAAGGCGAGTCCGGCCGACAGAAGATCAACCAGTGGACCCACTGGCTCACCGTGCCGCTGGCCATGTTCCAGGCCTTCGGTACCCCGAACCTGATCAACTTCAGCTCCGGCAGCAATACCCCGATCATCAAGAACTTCGGTTTCGACGTGGATCCGCTCGGCACGCTGGCGATCATGATCTCGATGACCGCGGGCACGATGCTGCTAGTGTGGATGGGCGAGCTGATCACCCAGTACGGCGTCGGCCAGGGTGTCTCGATCATCATCTTCGGCGGCATCATGGCCCGCTTGCCATTTCAGGTGTTCCAGGGCTTCGCCGCGGGCGCCGACTTCGGCGCAATCGTCGTGTTCGGGATCCTGGCGATCGTGACCGTCGTCGCCATCATCTTCGTCTGCGAGGGCCAGCGACGCATCCCCGTTCAGATCTCCAAGCAGATCCGTGGCAATCGCGTCTACGGCGGCGGCACAACGCACATTCCGCTCAAGGTCAACTCGGCGGGCATGATTCCGCTGATCTTCGCCTCGAGCATGCTGATTCTTCCGTGGACGATCTCCAGCTACTTCGTCAACAACGACAACCAGGTCGTCTCGACGATCGCGACGACCATTTACAACACGTTCAATGCGGGCTCGAGCCCTGTGTACTGGCTGCTGTATTTCATCATGGTCGTGGCTTTCACCTTCTTCTACGCCCTGGTGATTTTCCAGCAGCAGAACATCGCCGAAAACCTGCAACGACAGAATGGCTTCATCCCTGGCATCCGACCTGGACGACCAACGCATCAATACCTGTCGCAGGTGCTCGTTCGCATCACCGTCGCGGGTGCGCTGTTCCTGGGCCTGGTCGCCATACTGCCCTTCTTCGTCAAGTCGCTGACGGGGTTCCAAACGCTCACGATTTCGAGCACGGCCGTGCTGATCGTCGTCGGCGTGGCGCTCGACACGATGCGCCAATTGGAAGCCCAGCTCATCATGCGCAACTACCGGGGCTTCATTGGACGGTAAGCCGCTCGACCTCGTCCTGCTGGGCCCCGTCGGGGCGGGAAAAGGAACGCAAGCACGGCGCATCACAACCAAATACGGCGTTCCGCACATCGCCTCGGGTGATCTCCTGCGCGCGCAGATCGCCGAGAACACCGAGCTCGGCCGGCAGGCGCGGATCTACATGGATCGCGGCGCGCTGGTGCCCGACGACCTGGTCATCGGCATGATCGTCGAGCGGATGCGCCAACCCGACGCCAGCCGCGGCGTGCTGCTCGACGGCTTTCCGCGCACCCTGGCGCAGGCCCGCGCGCTCGATCGGGAGCTGGAAGACGAAAACCGCGTGCTCAAGCTGGCGTTGTACCTGGAGGTGCCGTTCGAGGTGCTCGTCGAGCGCGCGGCGGGTCGCTGGACGTGTCGCACGTGCCAGACGACCTACAACTACCGCGTCAATCCGCCGCGCAAGCCGGGCATCTGCGACATCGATGGCGGTGAGCTGTATCAGCGCGAGGACGACCGCCTGGAGGTCGTCTCAGCGCGCATCAAGGTCTACATTCAGGACACGGTGCCGGTGGTCGAGTACTACCGCGAGCGCGGCATCTTGCGCCAGATCGACGGTACGCGGGATATCGAGGCGGTCGGTGAGGAGATTGAGCGGCAGATCGAGTCGGCGGTGTGGTAAAGTCAAAAGGTTTGCCGCCTTTTGACGGCTCGTTGTGCTGTGCCCTGCAAGGGCCGCGCGCTTTCTGTGGGACTGTAGTATGAAAATTCGAACGTCGGTCAAGCCGCGCTGCGAGAGATGCAAAATCATCCGTCGCAAGGGCGCGGTGATGATCATTTGTTCCAACCCAAAGCACAAACAGAAGCAGGGCTAAGGAGTCGAGGTACACGTGGCACGGATCGCCGGCGTAGATATCCCCCGCGATAAACAAATCTGGGTTTCGTTGACATATATCTACGGAGTTGGTCCGACGACGGCCTACAAGATCCTGTCGCGGACGTCCATCCCGCCCGATCGTCGCACGCGTGATCTGAGCGAGGACGAAGTCACTCGGCTGCGTGAGATCGTCGATCGCGAGTACACCGTCGAAGGTGACCTGCGCCGCGAAGTGAACCTGAACATCAAGCGGCTGATGGAGATCAACTGCTATCGGGGCGTCCGGCATCGGCGCGGGCTGCCCGTGCACGGCCAGCGCACGCGCACCAACGCGCGTACGCGCAAGGGTCCTCGCAAGACGGTCGCCGGCCGCAAGAAGGCCACGGCGAAGAAGTAAGCCATGGCGGAAAGACGAACAGCCCGCGCCGCCGCTGGCGCACGTGTGCGCCGTCGCGAGCGCAAGAACGTGCCGCGCGGCAACGCCTACATCCAGTCCAGCTTCAACAACACCATCGTGACCATCACCGATCCCGACGGCAACGTCCTCACCTGGGGCTCATCTGGGGCGGCCGGCTTCAAGGGCTCGCGCAAGAGCACGCCCTATGCCGCGGGCCTCGCCGCCGATAACGCCGCCAAAAAGGCGATGGAGCATAGCATGCGCCAGGTCAGCGTCTTCGTGCGCGGGCCGGGCGCTGGCCGCGAGGCCGCCATTCGCTCGCTTCAGGCGGCCGGCCTGGAAGTCACGGCGATCGTCGATCGCACGCCCATCCCGCACAACGGCTGCCGCCCACCCAAGAAGAGGCGCGTCTGATGGCTCGGTACACGGGACCCGTCTGCCGGCTCTGCCGCAGGCAGGGCATGAAACTGTTTCTGAAGGGCGAGCGCTGCTTCACACCCAAGTGCGCCGTCGAGCGGCGGCCCACTCCGCCAGGCGCCTCACCCAGCGATCGCCGCCGCCGCAAGGAGAGCGAGTTCAGCCTGCAGCTCAAAGAGAAGCAGAAGGCGCGCAATATCTACGGCATCTTGGAGCGCCAGTTCCACAAGCACTTCGTGACTGCCGAGCGCCTGCCCGGCGTAACCGGCGAGAACCTGCTGCGTGTCCTCGAGATGCGCCTCGACAACGTGGTGTACCGGCTCGGGTTTGCCGACTCGCGCAGGCAAGCGCGCCAGCTGGTGCTGCACGGCCATGTCACGATCAACGGCCGCCGCACCGATATTGCGTCGGCTCAGGTCAATACGGGCGATACTGTGGCTGTCCACCCGTCCAGCCGCGGTAACGAGTACTTCAAGACGGTATCTGAAACGCTCACGCGCAAGACCGTTCCACGCTGGCTCGAGCTTGATCCGGCGGCCTTGAGCGGGCGCATCGCCGATCGACCGGCTCGCCAGGACATCGACATCAATCTCAACGAGGCGCTCGTCGTAGAGTACTACTCACGCTAGCGCCACGAGTTCTCAGCCGGCATTGAAGCTCGGTCGGAGGGCGCCGAATTGCTCGAACAACTGAATGCTCAGGTAGAAATCGTTCAACAGACGGAGGACTACGCCAAGTTCCAGGTTGAGCCACTGGAA
>VBGG01000303.1:0-850 GCA_005883405.1 Chloroflexota bacterium
CTGGCGCCACGATCAGCTTCATGAACGGGCTATTGGGATATTTGCCGCCCAGCCGCAGCAGCTCGTAGGCGATCCCGGCGATCACCGGGATCAGCAGGATGCGCGACAGCACCCGCAGCCACAGGTCAGGCGTACCGAGCAGCGCGAACAACACGATCGAGATTGCTACCACCTCGAGCAGGAACGCCGTCCCGCAGCGCGGGTGCGCTGGCGGGTATTGAGCGACATGCTTCGGGTCGAGCGGGTCGTTGTGCTCCCAGGCGTGAATGGTCATGTGCTCGGCGCCGTGGTAGGCGTAGACCCGCTTGACGTCCGGCATCATGCCGATCAGCGCCACGTAGCCCACCAGCAGCACCAGGCGGATCAGGCCTTCAGCCAGGTTGCTCCAGAACGTGCTCGCCCCGCCGAGAAAGTGCTCGGCCACGCCGACCACCGCCAGCGGGGTGACGAAGAACACGCCGATGCCAAAGACCAGCGCCACGGCGACGGTGGTCCAGGCTAACGGCTTGCTCAGGCTGGCCGCCTTCGATGTCTCGGCCTCGTCGGACTCGTCGCCGTCGTCGTCGTGCTCAGCCATCTGGACGTCGGCCGAGAACATGAGCGCCTTCATGCCCAGGCCGAGCGCGTCCCACAGCATGGTCATCCCACGCACCAGCGGAATCTTCTGGATCACGCCGCCGTAGAGGTGCTTCGGTAACGCCTCGGACCTGACCACGATGCTCTTGTCTGGGGCGCGGACGGCGACCGCCATGAACGTGCGGCCGCGCATCATCACCCCTTCGAGGCCGGCCTGGCCCGCGTAGGAGACCTTCGGCGTCCGCAGGATATGACCCGTTTCCTCGACGGGCGC
>VBGG01000303.1:923-2712 GCA_005883405.1 Chloroflexota bacterium
AGCGCTCGACCTGGCCCGCGGTGTCCACAAGTCGCTGCTCGCCCGTGAAGAACGGGTGACACGCGGAGCACACATCGACGTGCAGGTTCTGCTTCGTCGAGCGGGTCTGCCAGGAGTTGCCGCAGCCACACGTGATGGTCGTCAGTTTGTATTCGGGATGGATGCCTGTCTTCATGTTGGTGCTGTTGCTCCGCTAGTTATCAGTCGTGAGTCGTGGATCGTGGGCCGCGTTTTAGGCTACTGCCGGACTCAAGACTCATGACTCACGACTCGAGACTCGAACGCGTAGACGCTGATGCGCTTGCGCTCTCGAGTTGCTTGTTCGAACCGAACCTGTCCGTCAATCAGAGCGAACAGGGTGTGATCGCGTCCTATTCCTACGTTGCGGCCAGGCCGAACGACGGTGCCGCGCTGGCGCATGAGGATCGAGCCAGCCCGCACGATCGAGCCGTCGCCGCGTTTGACGCCCAGCCGCTGGCCCTGGCTATCGCGACCGTTGCGCGAGCTACCGACGCCTTTCTTGTGTGCCATGGCTTTCTGTGTGCCTCCTGTTTGTCAGGCCTCGGTATGTTCGGGTGCTTCTTCGTCGGATGGCGGCCCGGCCTCGCCCGCTGAGACGGGCATCTCAGCCTCGGTCGCGGCCTCGGCGGGCGTCACTTCCACCACTTCAGCCGAAGGCACCTCTTCTCCCGCCGGGGCTGCTCGCGTCGAGTCGCCCGGCCGCGCTGCGTCAGCCGCGGGCGCCGATTCCGTGCTCGGGCCTGGCCTCGCTTCGGTGGCGCCCGCGGTCGATTTGCCGTTCAGCACAATGTCCGTGATACGTAGACGCGTGAGCGCCTGTCGGTGACCGGTCTTGCGTCGGTAGCGGACCTTGGACTTGTAGCGGAAGACGATGATTTTCTCGCCGCGGGCGTGTTCCACCACTTCCGCGCGGACGACCGCGCCTTCCACGCCAGGCGACCCGATCCGAGCGGCGGCGTCGCCGTTGCCGGCCACGAGCAGCACTCGTCCGAGGTCGAGCACCTCGCCGGGCTCACCGGCTATTCGCTCCACGGCGATGGTGTCGCCGGGCTTGACGCGGTACTGCTTACCGCCCGTTTCGACAATGGCGTACATCTGCTTCTCCGATGGCTCCCAGCGTCAAGCTGCCGCGCAAAAAGCGTATGCAAGAAGACGCCGCGGGCGCACAGGAGCCACGCGGCCGTCAAAGTATACATATTATGCGAGACTCCCTCTCCCTCTGGGAGAGGGCTGGGGTGAGGGTGCGTCAGTCGCTCGCCGGTGGCAGCGGCGGCAGCTCGGCCAGCGACGTGACGCCGAGATACTGCAGACACTCGGGCGTGAGCGCGAGCAGCGCCGGGTGGCCAACGCTCTCGCGGCGTCCGACCTCGGCGACCAGATTTCGGCCAAGCAGGGTAGCCACTGCGCTGTCGGAGTTGACGCCCCGCACGGCGTCGATCTCGCCCCGCGTGGCTGGCTGACGATAGGCGATGACTGCGAGCGCCTCCAGCGCGGCGCGTGACAAGCGCACCGGCGGCGGCGCGCCGAGGTAGCGCTCGACGATCGCGGCGGAGCGGGGCGCGGTGGTCAAAGAGAGTCGGTCGTCGAAACGCTGCAGCGCCAGCCCGGTCGGCGGCTCGCGATCCAGCAGCTCGCACAGCTCGCCGACGCGCTCGACAGGAATCGCGAGGAGTCGCGCCGCATCGGCGATGCCGATTGGACCTGAAGCGGCGAAGAGCAGCGCGACCAGGTGGCCAGCGAGCGCGGCGTCTGGCTCATGGGCGTGCAG
>VBGG01000304.1:0-13697 GCA_005883405.1 Chloroflexota bacterium
CGCCCAGCGCCAGCAGCACACCGACATACAGGAGCGCGGCGGCGAGCCCAGCGATCACGAGGCCCAGTACGCCACCGACGGCGGCCGCGGCCGGAGCGCCGAACGCAAGCCCAGCCAGCACGGGCCAGGCGAGGAAGAGCACCACTCCCACCAGCGAGGCGGCCGGAACGACGCGCACCAGGAACGGCAGCAGTGCCGAGCCCAGCCGCAGGCCCGGCAATGAACGACGCAGCAGGAACAGCAGGATCAGCGCGTGGCTGCTGTTCTGGATCGCGTTCGCCAGCGCCAGGCCGACCGCGCCCAACGGCCCAATCAACACCAGCGCGACAGCGAGATAGATGACCACGCCGACTACGTCGACGAGCACTGGCGTGCGCGCGTTCTGGCGCGCGTAGAAGGCATTGATCAGCAGGAAATCGACCGCCGTAAGCGGCAGCATCGGGCTGTAGGCAAGGAAGATGGCCGCGGTACGAGCGGTGTCCTGTGGCCCGAAGGCGCCACGCTCGAACAGCACCTCAACCAGCGGACGATTGAGCGCCGCCAGCAGCGCCAGGGCTGGCAACATCAGTAGCAGGACGAGCTTCAGGCCGAAAACGAGCGCCTCGCGATAGTCGTCGAGGCTGCCATCTTCCTGGTCGGTAAAGCGTGAGAGCGTCGGCAGAATCGCGAACGACACCGCCAGGCCGACGATCCCGAGCGGAAACTGGATCACGCGCGTGGCGTACTCCATCGAGGTCAGGCTGCCTTCTGGCAGGCGTGACGCGAGGTTCCGATCGATGAACTGGCCAGCCGCCGTCACGACCAGGCCAGCCGCGACCGTGCCAGCCAGGCTCAGGATGCGGCGCACGCCCGGATCGGCCAGGTCGATGCGGGGTCGATAGGCTCGCAGGAACTGCCGCAGCCCACTGGCCTGGAGGAGGAATTGCGCCAGGGCGCCGATCACCAGCCCGATAGCCAGCGCCGGCACACCCAGCGGCCGCGCCAGCAGCACGATGCCGACGATGATGCCTACGTTGTAGGCCGCGGTCGCGAACGCGGGCAGCGCGAAGCGGTTCTGGGCGTACAACGCGCTGGTGAGCACGCCGGCGAGACCCTGGAACACCACCGAAACCAGCGCAATCCGCATCAGGTTGGCCGCGAGCTCGCGCTGCTCCGCTGTCGAAAAGCCGCTGCCGATTACCCCCACCAACGGCTCGGCGAAGAGTCCGAGCCCGACGGCCAGCGTGACGAACGCGAGCCCGGCCAGGCTGAAGATGGCGCCCACCAGGCGCCACAACTGGCGCTCGTCGCGCGCGTGCTGGACAAACACTGGCACGAAGGCCGCGGTGCTCACCGTGCCGACCAGCAGGTCGTACAGGATGGTCGGCAGGGTCCGCGCCAGGACGAAGGCGTCCGTACCCGCCGTGGCGCCGAACGTGGAGGCGATGACCACATCGCGCACCAGGCCCAGGCCGCGGCTCAGCACGTTGCCGAAGGCGATGACGGCGGCCGCGCTCGCCACGCGGCGATGGGTGGCGCCAGCGTTGGTACGCTGATCCGACCGTGGCGTTACTGGCGCGGTTTGCATGCGGCTGCACGCTGCGGGTCGAGATTCCCGCCCCATCTGAGGTCCGCTGCCGGCCGCACGGCGCGGTGGCGGTGTTGATCCAGACCCCGCGTGGCCAGGTGCGGTACGTACCGCGGCCGTTGACTCAGGACGGCACCTCGCGTGAGCCGCCGCGTTCGCCGATCACCTGAACGTGCATCGTGCGCTCGCGCGGTCCGTCGAATTCGCAGAAATACACCGCTTGCCAGCGTCCGAGGACAAGTCTGCCGCTATGAATCGGGATGCTCACCGATGGACCGACCAGGCTGGTAAGCGCGTGCGCGCCCGAATTGCCCTCGGCGTGGCGAAAACGGGCCTCGTCGCCGAGCAGGTCCGTGTAGGCCTTCAGGAGGTCAGCGACAACGTCGGGGTCCGCGTTCTCGTTGATGGTGATGGCGGCGGTCGTGTGCGGAGAATAGACGACGCAGATCCCGTCTGCCACGGACGCCGTCTCGACAACGCTCTGCACCCGCGTAGTCACATCGATGAAGTCGCGAGGCTTCCTGGTCTCGACGATGACTGCGCTGAGCACGCGCCTGCCGTGAACCGTTTGTAGCACTCCCTGGCCCAGGCGGCCCCGAGACCAGACCTATACTCGGCTGGCGTGGCACAGCCTCGGCGGCGCGTGGCTCGCTCGCGACGCGGCGGGCCGTGGCTCTCGTGGTGGCTGCTCCTGCTCCTGGTGGTGATCGGCGCCGCCGTGGTGGCCGCGCGCAGCATGGGTCGCTCGCGCTCCGAGGCGCCGCGCTCGGCTGAGCCGACGCTCCTGGCGGTCCGCGCGCCGACCGACACTCCGCCCCCTGCGGGCGCTTTTCAGCCCGTGGTGCTGGCGGCCACGGCAGCCCCGCCGCGCTTCGCGACACCCACCCTGCCAACGCGAAGCACGCCGACGCTGGGCCCGAGCCGCGCACCAGGCGCGGCAACGCCATCACCCACGCCGACAGCGACTCGTACGGATATGCCAGCCACACCAACTCCGGAACCCGCTCGACCGACCGCGGCAACGGCTCCGATGCCAGAGGCAGCGACCGGGGCGAGCGTGGCGCTGACGTTCGATGCCGGCGCGGATCGCGGGTATGCAGAGGACATCCTCGACATCCTCCTGGATGAGCACGTCGTCGCCAGCTTCGGCGTCACCGGGCAGTGGGCCAGAGCCAATCCCGACCTGGTGCGACGGATGGCCGCCGACGGCCACCTGGTCTTCAATCACACCCTGGACCACCGTTCCTTCACCGGCACCTCGGACAACCTGGGTGGCCTGCCAGCGGCGCGCCGGCGCGCAGAGCTCGAGGACGCCGACGCGCTCATCGCGCCGCTCATCGGCCATTCAACGCGCCCGTACTACCGCTTGCCGTACGGCGACGACGACGCGCGGGTGGCGGCCGACGTGCAGCCAGCCGGCTACTCGCACAAAATCGGCTGGACGGTCGACTCGCTCGGTTGGCGCGGCACGCAGGCGGCCGACATCCTGGCTCGCTGCCTGAAGCTGGCGGCGCCCGGCGCGGTGTACGTCTTCCACGTCGGCCACGCCTCGCAGGACGCGCTGGCCCTGCCGCAGATCATTCGCGGGCTGCGAACGCGCGGCTTCGGCTTCCACCGCGCCGATTAACCGTTCTTTCTCGCGTTCTTTTCGTTCTCGCGTTCTCGCGTTCTCGCGTTCGCGCGTTCTTTCGCCTCGGACTCTCGATGCAGGGCGAGGGCAGTTCACGATCGACACACCTCCAGGTGATCCAGGAAGTCGGCCGTGCGGCAGCGGATAACCAGAACGCGCGAACGCGAGAACGAAAAGAACGCGCGAACGAATGAAAAGAACGCGCGAACGCACCCCCACCGGTTGTGTAGTAAGCTGGCCTGGGCACAATATGTCGTCTCGAGACTCCGCGCGACCACAATATCTTGGGCCGGAGCGCTTGAAACCGGTCCGAGGCACGCCTATCCTCCGTGCCAGTGTCGAGGCCATACGGGTGAGCGACCTCTGCACCGGTGACGCGCCACCTGACGGCGCTCGTGAGCGTATCCTGGCCTGGTTGGCCGACGGCGCCCGAGAGGTCACCTGGGCACTCTGCTCGCTCCCGCGCGAGCACTGGGTTGAGCCACCTCCGTCGGCGCCACGCGATTGGCCGGCACTCCGCCATGCACGGCATCTCGCCCTGCGCGAAACGCACTTGACGCTACCGACCGTCCGCCAGGCGCTGGGTGAGGACACCAGCCAGGCCCCGCCTTCGACCGCCGAGGTCGAGCATGCCGACGCGGCCTGGGATCCCGCGGCGGCCATCGAATCCGCCGAGGCCATCGTGCGTGGCCTGGGCAGCACCCGTTTCGAGTTGCTTCAGCGGCTCGAAAGTGCCCCCGACGAGGCCTGGGAGCGGCCCTTGCCCGCTTCGGTCGCGCCTGACCTGTCGGGTACTCCCATTCAGCTCGACTGGCTCATGTTGCACGCCCGCCAGCACGAGCTAGAGCACCTGGCTGCGATCTGGAGGGTTGTTCTGTACTGGGACCGTGCCTCGGCGGCGCTTGCCCGCGCCGCCCCATGGCCCCATCAGGAACGACGAGCCGCTGGTCTTCCCCTACATCCCGCCGACAGGCTTGAGGAGTCACACTGAGATGATCGACCAGATCACGACCCTTGAAGACGGCGAATTCGCGCTCCCCACCGCCTCGCTCGATCTGTCGACGCGAATGCGTGACCTGCGCGCACGCCAGGGCTTGAAGCAGAGTGAGGTCGCTCGACGTATGCGGCTCGACCCAAGCATCCCGAGCTTGTGGGAACAGGGCAAACGACTGGTTCCCGCCAATCGTGTGCGGGCGCTGGCCGATGCCCTGGAAGTAAGCGTCGAGGAGCTGCTCGAAGGCGTCTTGGGCGCCCAGCGTCCGGTCACCAAAGCCTTGATCGAGAGTCCGGCGCGGGCCGCGCTGGCGGACCTGATCGACGAGCGCGCCGTGCGGCCGCATCCGGCTGATAACGGGGACGGGCCACTGCTGCGTTTGTTGCCGCAGACCAACTCTGACCCACCCCCGATCGAACCAACTGACGGAACTCCGCCCGAGCAGTGGGTCGTCCCCGAGCGCCCACCCCTCGATGGTTGGATCCCCGAGGGCTGGCAGCCGACCGACCGCATCCAGGACATCAGCCCTTCGCTGCCCGACGGCTACTGGCTGGACCCGGTGAAGCTCGAGAAGCCCAACGCGCGGCAGCTGCTCAAGGGCCGTCTGTGCGCGGCGGATCGAGCCATCGTGGGCGAACGCAACGTGCCCGGCGCCGCGCTCGTCGAGCGCCTGTACCGTCATTGCAGCAGGGAAGTCGAATTCTTCACCAGCGGTCGACTGCCGTTGGCCGAGACGATCTTCCGCTGCGTGATCGCGGCGGATCACGGCGGTCTTACCGATGGCGCGCTGGTCGAGATGCTGCGCGAACGCACTGGCGCCGTGCCGGTGTCCACGCGGCTGCTGCGGCGGCTGCGCGATTCAGTGCGACCGTACCCCATCCGGCGGGTCGACGCCGACCTCTTCGGAGGGCGTCGATAGCTCTTCTCCTCACCCGCGGCGACCTGGCACGGCTGCTGGATTATTCGAGCGTCATCGACGCAGTCGGTGCGGCTTTCGCCGCGTACAGCAGCGGGCGAACCCAGACGCCGCTGCGCGTAGGCGTCGAGCCACCGGGCGCCGAAGGCGTGCTCCTGGCGATGCCCTGCGCGGTGGCCGAGCCGCGGTCGCTCGGCGCCAAGATCGTCTCGGTGTTCCGTGGCAACGCTGTCCGCGGGCTGCCAACGGTCAACTCGATTTACGTCCTGAGCGACTACGAAACGGGTGCGCCGCTGGTGATCATGGATGGCGGCTATCTCACGGCGGTGCGCACGGCGGCCGGCTCGGCGGT
Organism: Chloroflexota bacterium; assembly: GCA_005883405.1. Lineage (GTDB taxonomy): Bacteria > Chloroflexota > UBA6077 > UBA6077 > CF-72 > CF-72. The sequence goes on from VBGG01000304.1 coordinate 5,460, forward strand.
GGCCACGCGCGAGCTTGCCCGAGCAGACGCGCGCACCCTGGGCGTGTTCGGCACGGGCGTGCAGGCGAGGTTCCACGTCGAGACCATCCGCCGCGTGCGAACCCTGACTCGAGTACTGGTCTCGGGCACCTCGGCCGACAAGGCCCACGAATTCGCCGAGTGGGTGACGGCCGCCACGGGACTCGCGGCCGAGCCCGCGGCGCCACAGGCCACCTCGGCGGCCGACATCGTCGCCGCGTGTACCACGAGCGCGACCCCGGTCGTACTTGCGGAGCACGTCCGAGACGGTGCCCACGTGAACGCCGTCGGCGCGTTCACGCCCACCACGCGCGAGCTGCCGAGCCAGCTGGTGGCGCGCGCGCGGGTCTTCGTTGACACGCGAGCCGGGGCGCTGTCCGAGGCCGGCGATCTCCTGCTCGCCATCCAGGACGGTCAATTCACGCTGTCGTCGGTCGTTGGCGAAGTTGGCGAAGTGCTGCTGGGTGCGATCCCCGGTCGCATCGATCCCCGCCAGGTGACCATCTACAAATCAGTTGGCGCGGCCTTTCTGGACGCGGTCACCGCGCGACTGGCCTTCGAGAAGGCAGGCGAGAAGGCCACCGGAACTGTTTACGAATTCGACGCCGAGTGAGCGCGCGACTGGTGCTATAGTCGCCTGCATACTCTGGCATTCCCCCCAGTTGGCAGGCGAACGCAGCCCCGCGCTGGACAGCGCCGAGGCCCTGAGCCTGGCGCGACGCATCGTTGATCTCGCCTCTGACAAGCAGGCCAGCGATATCGTCCTGCTCGACATACGTGGCGTATCGCTGATTGCGGACTATTTCGTGATCAGCACCGCTGGCAATGAGCGCCAGGCAGCCGCGATTTTGAAGGATCTCAGCGAGAAGCTGCTCGAAGAATTCGGACGCAAGCCGCTGCACACCGAAGGCAAGCCCGACTCAGGTTGGGTCCTGCTCGATTATGGCGACGTGATCGTGCACGTTTTTTCGCCTACCCAGCGCGCGTTCTATAACCTCGAACAGTTGTGGGCGGCAGCCACCCCCATCGTGCGATTGCAGTGATGACCGAAGCCGACAGCATCGGACGACCGCAAGTGTTCGGCGCAGGCGTGAGTCTGGGCATGCTGGCGGGCATCCTGATCGGCTCACTGGTGACGTTGTGGCTCGGCGAGGCCGCCATCGACCTGATCCATCGCATGCTCGACCGCATGTCTGGCAAGCGAGAGCGCGTCAATTTCGAGCTCTTGCTCCAGTAGTCAGCAGTCGTGAGTCGTGGGTCGTGACTCTCAAGACTCGAGACTCGAGACTCATGACTTACGATTCGAAGATCCAGCGGTCCGTGGCGCGCTCATAGCTGACGAGCTCGGCGTCCTGGAACCACAGCGCGAGCTCGCGCTCGGCGGTGGCGGGGGCATCGGAGGCGTGGATCAGGTTGCGGCCGATGTCCAGGGCCAGGTCGCCGCGGACCGTCCCGGGCGCGGCGTTCAGCGGGTTGGTGGCGCCGACGCTGTTCCGCACCATCTGCACCGCGCTGGTGCCTTCGACGCAGGCGACGATGACGGGCGCACTGGTGATGTACTTCAGCAAGCCCGGGTAGAACGGCTTGCCCTCGTGCTCGGCGTAGTGCCGCGCGGCCAGGTCCTGCGAGACCTGCACCAGCTTCAGCCCAACGATCTTCAGCCCACGCGCTTCGAGGCGACTCAAGAGGGGCCCGATGAGCCCCCGCTGTACGCCGTCTGGCTTCACGATGACCAGGGTGCGTTCCATGCGCATCGTCGTCTAAGTATGACGGAAGCCCGTTTTGAGAACGACGCCTGTTGCGGGTCTGAGATTGAACGCCTATTCTCTCTCGATGCGGCCCATCTCGCGTCCGTAGTTGCCCTGGGCCGACTATCCGACCAAGGTGGAGCGAAACCGTGGCTACCGGCTACTGCATGAAGTGCAAGGCCCAGCGCGAAATCAAAAACGCCAAGCAGATCACGATGAAGAATGGTCGCCCGGCGACCGAGGGCGCCTGTCCCGTCTGCGGCACAAAGATCTTCAAGATCGGCGCTGGGAAGTAACTCTGATCTCCGTCGATTAGTGGGCGCGGCCGCACATGAGAGCACGACCGCGACGCGTCCAGAAGCTCCCAGGTGTTCTTGCGTTGCGTGTCATCCTGAGGAGGAACCCGTGGGCTCCGCTCGCAGGCTCGCTTCGCGCAGGGCAGGCCCGTGGGCTCCGCTCGCAGGCTCGCTTCGCGCAGGGCAGGCCCGTGGGCTCCGCTCGCAGGCTCGCTTCGCGCTTCACGCAAGCCCTGCTGGGAAGCATTCAGTTCAGGTGGTGGACGTCGGTTGATCGGCGTCCCCGAGCGGTAAGGGCTGCTGGGCCGAGGGCTGGCCTGGCAGCCTGAGCCGCAAATGTGCATAGGCCTTCGGCGTCGCCTGCCGCCCATTGGACGTTCGCAGCAGGAAGCCCTCGTACAGCAAGTACGGCTCGACAACGTCCTCGAGCGTGTCCATCTCTTGCTGCATGGCCGCCGCCAGGGCAGCCACGCCCGCCGGGCGCCCCTGGTAATGGCCGATCAGCGTCTTCAAGTAGCGTCGATCAAGATCGTCAAGCCCAGACTCGTCGACGCCTTCGAGCTCCAGCGCCTCGCGCACCAGCTCCACGCCAACGTGCTCGATCTGGTACACCTGAGCAAAGTCGCGTACCCGCCGCAAGAGCCGATTGGCGATGCGCGGTGTGCCGCGTGCTCGGCCGGCGATCTCCTCGGCGGCCTCGACGTCGAGGTGCACCCCGAGCAGGCCAGCCGACCGCCGCACGATCAGCGTCAGGTCGGCCACCGCGTAGAAGTCGAGTTCGAAATTCAAGCCGAACCGCTCGCGTAACGGCGAGGACAGCAGGCCTTTGCGGGTCGTCGCCCCGACCAGCGTGAAGGGTTGGACAGGCAGTGGCACGGCCTGGGCGTACGGGCCCTTGTCGATGACGAAGTCGACCTTGAAGTCCTCCATCGCGGGGTAGATGTATTCCTCGACCACACGCGGGAGGCGATGGATCTCGTCGATGAAGAAGACGTCGCCTCGATCGAGGCGGGTGAGCATGCCCATCAGGTCGTAGGCACGCTCGAGCGCTGGGCCAGACGTGGTGACCAGCTTGCCGTGCATCTCGTTGGCCACGATGTGCGCGAGGGTGGTCTTGCCCAGGCCAGGCGGACCACTCAGCAGCAGGTGGTCGAGCGGCTCGCGGCGCTGCCGCGCGGCTTCCAGCGCGATGGACAGACGCCGCCGCTGCAGATCCTGGCCGATGAACTCGTCGAGCGTGCGCGGTCGGAGCGCAGTCTGAAGCCGCTCTTCGTCTTCCGTCGCGGCGTTCGGCGAAATAATGCGATCGAGAGACATCAGACGCTGCCGAGTCTACCCGGAGCGCTGCGCCCTGGCGGGCTGGCGCGCAGGTATTCGGTGATGATGTCCTGGACGCTGGTGATGTCGTCACGCGAAGCCAGCAGGTGGTCGACGCCGCGCTGCGCCTCGGGCCGTCTCAGGCCCATCTGTATCAGCACCGCAACGGCGTCGTCGCGCATCTCGTCGGCTTCGCCGCGGCGCGCCCTCGACGGCGCTTCGTGCAGCTGCGCCGCCGGCTGCACGAAGGGGCCGACCTTCTTGCGCAGGCTGGCGATGATCTTGTCGGCGCCCTCCAGGGTGACGCCCGGCAGCCCGTCGAGATAGGCGCGATTGGCCTGCTGGATCGCCCCGGCGATGTTCTCGATGGGCGCCACCATCGCCCGCGCCGCGACCCGTCCGCCGACGCGCGGCACGCTCGTCAGCAGCTGCCAGAACGCCTTCTGCTGAGGCGTGAGAAAGCCAAACAGTACCGGCCACGGCTGGTCCCGGCCGGCCTGAGCACTGACGTATAGCTGCAGCTCGTCGTCCGGTTGCGCGGTCGCCGAGACCTCCTGCGCCACGATCGGAGGCACGAAGACCTCATAGCCGATGCCGGCCACTTCGACGACGATCGCCTCGTCAGTATCGGACACGTGGCCCTTGTAGATGCCGCGCAGGTAGCTGTACATCAGCGCCGAGCCAGGCGGGCCAGGGGATGGGTGTGCTGGTGCAGCGCGGCCAGTGCGAGTGCGATGGCGTCTGTCTCGTCGAGCCGCAGCCCGTCGGTGGGTCCCAGGCCCGTCAGACGCAGCACCATACGCTGGACCTGCTCCTTCGAGGCGTGGCCGCTGCTGGTCAGCCGCTGTTTGACGGTGGTCGCCGTGAGCGGCACGATCCGCAGACCGGCCTCCTCGAGCACCAGGCAGATCGCCCCGCGCATGTGGGCCATGAGCAGCGCGCTGCGTGGATGGCGCGGGGCGGTGAAGACCTCCTCGAGCGCGACGAAGTCGGGTCGGAATTCGGCGAGCACGCCGCGCAATTGCCGAGCGCCCACGGCGAGCCTGGCCGGCAGCTCGGCGTCTGTCGGCGGGGCGATGATGCCGTGCCCGAGCAGCGCGGTCCGCGGGCCGACTGGCTCGACCACGGCCCAGCCGCTGCGCACGAGACCAGGGTCGATGCCTAGCGCCCGCATGGGAACCTGAGGGCGAACATACGTGCTATGGTACGCGCGATTATAGGCCTGACATCAGCACGCGGTACGCACCGTAACGTGCGACTTCCTGCGCGTACTTGTCGTTCAGCCAGGCCTCGAGGCTGAGGTTCGGTCCGGGCGCGCCCCAGACGGCACGCCAGTAGTCGGATACGACCACCAGATGGACCTTGGACAGTGTGAGATCGGCGATGACCTGCTCGATCTCAGGCGGGCTGGCCGCGCCGGGGTTCAGGTGATCGAAGCGTGTCGGGTTGGGGCGGTCGGCCAGCACGTAGAGCAGCGGCGATGACGGATAGACGAAGATCGGCTCGCCCGAGACGGTGCGTTGGTGGATGTCGGCGACGATGCCCTGGAGGTCCGCGACCGTCTGCGTTTGGGCCTCGACGCCGGCGATCGGCGCGCGTGGTATCTGCAGTGACGTGATGCGCGACACAACTGTCGGCGCCACCAGTACCACGACGGCGGCGAGCGCCGCGGCCACGAATGGCGCGCGCGCACGGTCCAGCGTGGCTGCGCCGACCACGAGCAGCAGCGGGGCGGACCAGGCCAGGTGGAGGGTATCGACGCGCGGCAGCTCGGTGAGGAACAGCGCCGTGCCGGCCAGCAGATACCAGCGCATGCGCTTGTCCGCCTCTTTGCGCACGAGCCACACACCACCGACCAGGCAGGCGACAGGGATGAGCACGGGCGCCTCGGGTGGTGAAAACAGCGAGGCCGAATTGATCCGGCCGACCAGGACCCCGAGCTGGCTGATGTCACCATTGAGGGCGATCAGAAGCGGGATGAGCCAGATCAGCGTAAGGCCTGTGAACGCGGCAACCGCCTCTCCCTCTGGGAGAGGCCGCGCGTAGCGCGGGTGAGGGTGCGGTTGCAGCGGACGACGTTCGTGCTCGTTCGGCACCCTCACCCCAGCCCTCTCCCAGAGGGAGAGGGAGATAATCGCGGCAAGCATGAACGCCCCGGTGTTCTGCTTGAAGAGATAGCTCGCGCCCGCTGAGAGGCCGCTCGCGACGAGCCAGCGGGTTGACGGCGGGTGGCTCAGGCACCACGCGGCGAGCACGGCGAACGCGGTGCTGGGCCAGCCGGGGTGCGGCTCCCAGCGCACCGGTGCGTCGTCGAGCCCGAGCAGCAGCAGGAGGCCCGGCGCCGCGGCCCACAATGGATGCCGCACCAGCGGCCGAGCGACTGCATACAGGAGCAGTGCCAGCGCACCCCTGGCCAGCAACGATAACGCTCGAGGCGGCAGCAGCAAGCCAGCCTGGGAGGCGCCGCCGAACGCAAACAGCAGGCCGGCGTGTGCGTAGGCCAGCCCGGGCGAGTACAGCGTCTCGAAGTCTCGATACGGGATCTGCCCGTGCAACACGCGCAGGGCCTGCTGCACGAAGTAACCCTCATCCAGGTCGTCGATGCCCAGCCGCAGCAGCGCTGCTTCGCCCAGGACGCACAAGATCAGGAGACCAACGGCAATGCGCGGCGCAGTAGACTGCGGGGCCGGGGACTGGGCCTCAACTTCGGCGATACTGTTGGCCGGGAGGATTTGATCCACGATGCGCCGCGTCAACATCCAGGCAGCTTTTCTAGGCGAGGGCGGAGAGAGTGATACCGGGGACGAGGAGGGCCTGGCTCTGGTCGTGCGCGGTGGTGAGATCGTGCTCGTTCTGCCGGCCGGGACGCCCGAAACTCACGCCGTCGAGACCGCGTCGACCCTGCGCGGGTCGTTGCGCCTCGAAACCGGCCGCGTCCTGACCTTCGAGATTCACGATGGCGCCGTCGGTGCGTTCTTCGAGGATGAGCCGGCCGAGCTGTTCGATCGACGCGAGGCGACACCCGCGGACGGTCTTTCGAGCGTCAGCGCCAAGTCGGCCCACCAGCCAACGTTCGGCGGCGCGGAAGCGCTGCACGGTACCGTCGCGACGGTGCGGGACGTGATGACGACCAACGTCATCAGCGTCTCACCCGAGGAAAGCGTCGACGAGGCCGCGCGGCTGCTCGAGTTCCACGATGTGAGCGGGCTGCCAGTATGCGAAGGCGGTCGGGTCGTTGGCGTGGTCAGCGAAGCCGACCTGATCGGCAAGAGTGGCTCTACGGTGGGTGATGTGATGACTTCACCGGCGGTGAGCGTCACAGAGACGACCGGCCTGGAGCGCGTCGCCGAGCAGCTTACCCAGCAGCGTATCCGCCGCCTGCCGGTCGTTGACGCAAACGACAGGCTGGTCGGTGTCGTGAGCCGGCGCGATGTGCTTCGCTGGGCGGCTAGCCGCGTACCGGGCGCTACTCGTCCGACCTGACCGCCTCTGAAATGCTGTCGGGGTCGCCTTCTTTGATCATCTCGAGCATGCGCGAGCCGAAGTAGTCCCAACGGAACAGCGCCCAACACGCCCCGCAGCGCAGGTCGAGGATGCGCCCCGGCTGTTCGGGGCGCCAGGGGGACGGCGTGCCGCCGTCGCTCGCTGCACGGGTGCTGTAGAGCTGCTCCGGTGAGGGCTCGTCCCTTCCGCAGCTCGGGCAGCGGCGCGGGTAGACCATGCTCCCCAGGAGGGTAGCCCCGGCGGAGGACGTGTTTCAATTGGCCGTTTGGCCGATCGACCCTCGCGCTTCTTACGCCGAAAACCTCAGGATCCAGTCACCCGTCGCGACGAGTCCCTCGCGTTTGTCGCCTCCGACGAAAGCTGGCGGCCTCCGGAGTGGTTCACCAATCTGGCCGTCGTGCTGGTGGAAACGACCGACGCCGTGAACGTCGGCAGCGTGGTACGCGCCATGGCCAACACCGGCTTCTTGCGGCTGCGGCTGGTCAGTCCGGTGGGCTTCGACACATGGCAGGTGGTCGGCGTGGCCCACTATACCCAGCACATCCTCGAAGCCACGCAGCGCTTCGATTCGCTGACAGATGCCGTCGCCGACGCCCAGTTCGTGGTGGGGCTGACGGGACGTCACCACCGCGTCGAGCGCAACGCGCTGACGTTCCAGTCGGCGATGGACCAGGTCGCCGAGGCGGCGAAACAGGGTCAGCAGGTCGCGGTGGTTTTTGGTCGCGAGGACTGGGGCATGAGCAACGCCATGCTCGACGCCTGCCACGCCGTGACGACGATTCCCACCAATCCTGCCTACCCGTCGCTCAACCTGGCCCAGGCCACCCTGCTGGTGCTGTACCAGCTCTTCCAGCGCGCCGGCGGCCAGGAACAGACCTATCGACCGCCACGACGCAGGTCGCCGGCCGCGCCGTCAAGCCTGCTGGAGGATCTGTTCGCCGATCTCGAGCGCGCGCTGGATGCGATCGAATTCTTGAAGGCCCGCCCACGGACCAACACGTTGCGCTCGTTGCGCGTGGCGCTGTTCCGTGCGCGGCTCGACGTGCGCGAGGCCTCGCTCTTGCGCGCGGTGGCCATTGAGGTGCGGCGCTACATGCGCCGCAAGGGCATTCTGTCCGACGTTGGGCCGGTCGGCCACCGGGCCGACAGCTGAGAGCTACTTACCAGTTGGCGCTCTGGAGCCGCGCCTCGCTGAGGAACTCGAGCGGATCGCGCAGCTGACCGTCCTCACGGAGCTCGAAGTGCAGGTGTGGGCCCGTGCTGAAGCCCGTCGATCCCATCAACCCGATCTTCTGGCCGCGCTTGACCTGCTGGCCCTTCTCGACGCTGAAGCTGGAGAGGTGCGCATACCAGGT
>VBGG01000304.1:13838-17771 GCA_005883405.1 Chloroflexota bacterium
GTAGGTGGTGATCACGCCGAGCGTGGGCCACCTGACGTTCAGCCGTGGCGCGACCACCATTCGATCGATGAGCGGATCGCCCGAAATCGGGTGGGCAAACGATGTTGTCGGGGCCGCGGCAAAGGCGGCGATGAGCAGCGAACTGCTCAGCAGTAAAGATCTGAACTGATGCAAAGCGGCCGAAAGTAATCGACTCGCCTCGGACGTATCAACAGATTCAGCCCGCGCGGTATGGCCTTGTAATGTCCGCGTGGGAGTCGTCCGTCAGTTACGCTGCTCTTCCAGTGAGCGAATCCCCAACGGTACTTGGCAAGGTGCCGCAGGCGTTCAGCAGCGGCCCCGGACAGGCGCTCCCCGAGCGTGCCGAGCTCATGCCCGGCATCTGGCGTCTGCCCTTGCCACTACGCGACAGTCCGCTCGGGCACGTCAACACCTACCTCGTCCGCACCGACGACGGCTACCTGCTCGTCGACTGCGGCTGGGATACGGCGGACACGCTGCGCGCGCTGGAAGGCCACCTGCGCGCTCTGGATATTCGGCTGCCCGACGTGCGGCATCTGGTGATCACACATATCCACCCCGACCACTACGGGCTGGCGGGACGCCTGCGAGAGATCTCCAGTGCTGACCTGAGCTTTCACCGTCTCGAGCGCCTGTACATCGAGTCGCGCTACGTTGACGCCGACGAGCTGCTGAGCGAAATGCGCGAGTGGCTGCGCCTCAACGGCACGCCTCCCGACGAGCTGGACCGTCTCAATCGGGGCAGCGTGAGCATGATGGAGCGCGTCCAGATCGCCTTCCCGGATCGCACGCTCGACGGCGGAGAGGAGATCACCTGCGGGCGCTATGCGTTCCGTGTCATCTGGACGCCCGGCCACTCGGCTGGCCACATCTGCCTGTACGACGCGCGCAACAAGGTGCTGCTGTCAGGCGACCACGTGTTGCCGCACATCACGCCCTCGGTGGGGCTGCACGTGCGCACGACCAGCAACCCGCTCGCGGACTATCTCGACTCGCTGCAGCTGATCGGACGGCTGGAAGCCGAGCTGGTGCTGCCTGGGCATGGCGAGCCCTTCCGCGGCCTGCCAGCACGGACCGACGAATTGCTCGCGCACCACCAGCGGCGGCTCGACGAAGTAATCGAGCTGCTGTCGAGGCGACCCGGCGTGGCGCTGAGCGGCTACGAGATCACCGCGCGGATGCGCTGGAGTCGGCGGCGCACCTGGGACGACCTGTCAGGCTTCGAGCGGCGCATGGCCGTTACCGAAGCGCTGGCCCACATCGAGCTGCTCCATGCGCGCGGGAAGCTCCAGAAACGCTACGGCGATGGCGAGATCACGTACCTGGTGAGCGAATTAGAATAGAGCGTGCGCGCGGCCAGCCGGGAGGGGGAGCCACCGAGGAAGGGCTGGTTCGCGCGCGGCGGCGCGCGGCAATCAGCGCGCACGGAGGGTCGTCGCGGCGGAGCCTCCAGGTTGGCGGTCGGCATTGTGCTGCTGGCGATCGTCGCGGCAGTGGCGCTGTGGCTCGTGCCCGTGATCCAGGTCGAGCCGGCGCGCGAGCGGCTGACCGCCGAGCCTGACCTCGCGCCGGCAGATCGGCTGGCGCTCGAAAACCAGTTGTTCGATGCGGAAAACGGCGCACGTGCCACGCTCGCGTTGATCCTGGCGGCGACGGGTGTGCTGCTCGGATCGGCCATCATCTGGCGACGCTTCGAGATGAGCCGTGAGCTCAAGACGCACGAGCGCTTCGCCCGCGCTGTCGAACAGCTCGCCAGCGAGCGGGGCGACGGCTCGGCTCGAGTCGAGGCGCGCCTGGGCGGCGTCTACGCCCTGGAGCGACTGGCGACTGAGTCCGCCCACGAATACTGGCCAGTGATGGAGGTGCTGACGGCCTACGTGCGCGAGAACGCGGCCTGGAAGCAGGCCTCTGAGCGCGCGTCTGGCGGAGGTCCGGTTCGTCCGCCAGCCGACATTCAAGCCGTGATGGCCGTGCTGGGGCGCCGCAATCCGCCGCACGGCGTCGCGCCCGAGAAGCGCTTGCTCGACTTGCGCGAGACCGACCTGCGCGGCTCGAATCTGTCGGGCAGCCGGCTGGACGGTGTGACGCTGCAAGGCGCACACCTCGAGCAGGTGGACGCCACCCGCACCATCCTCACCAGATCCAATGTGCGCGACGCGCAGCTGGCGGGAGCGACATTCAGTGAGGCGGACCTGGAGGCCGCTTCGCTCGCCCGTGCGAACCTGGAGGGTGCGCGGTTGAACGGCGCGAACCTGAAGGGCGCCGACTTGAGCGGCACGAACCTGCGCGGGGCGGACCTGTGGCAGGCGAATCTGAAGGGTTCCAATCTCAAGGACGCCGATCTGCGCGGGGCCGACCTCAGCCAGTGCGTCCTCGAGGAAGCCATCCTGTGGCGGGCGGACCTGCAGGACGCGGTGATGACCGGCGCGCGGCTGCGCGAGACGCATCTCGAGCGGGCCAATCTGGCTGGCGCGACCGGGCTGACCTGGGAGCAGGGCGAGGACGCGTTCACCGATGAGAACACCATCCTGCCCGAGTACTTGCTGCCCGAGCAGGTGCGACAGACGGTAGCCACGGCGCACGCTGTGCCCGCGGCGCCCACACCCGCCGCGCGGCGCAATCCGCCCCGCAGACCTCCCATCGCTTCGAGCGATAACGTGGTCTCGCTGAAGAGTGCCACTCGGCGCACCGCCAGCTCGAAGAAGACCTCTGCGAAGCCCGCCACCTCGAAGCCGAAGAAAGCCGCGGTGACCAAGCACCGCAAGCCAGGGCTCGTCAAGCCAGCCTGACTCCCTCTACCTCTGTGAGAGGTTTAATCAAGGGGTGAGGGTGGCGTATCGGCCGACAGCTACCCCAGCGCGCGCAGGGCGCCGACGATCGGACTGGCGCTGCCGTCGGCGTTGAAGAGCGCTTCCTGGCTGAAGGCGGTGTCGGAGCCACCGCCGGCTTCGTTGGCGATCGTCCAGAACGAGTAGGCGAAGTTCCATGGCTCGCGCTGATCGCGCATGTAGCGGTACGCCTGGCTGGCCATGCTCACGGCGGTGGCGCTGTCCACCGCCGGCAGGGTCGTGTCCTCGTGCTCGCCGACAAACGTGCCACCCTCGGTGCCGATGATCGGCAGATCGCGTCCCAGCGCGTCATGGAGGATCTTGTGGTACGCGCGGAACTTGAAGAACCCGTCGGTATCGGCGCGCTCCTGGATCGGATGGTTGTGGGTGTAGTTGTGCATCGACAACCAGCCACGGTCGAGCAGGCCAAGCTGCCCGCGAGCCTTCAATCCATCTACGGCCTGGGTGAGAAAGTCGATGTCGCTCATGTCGCCGCCCGGCGCCAGCGAGCCGAAACCGGGTAAGCCGCCGCCGCGGACGATCGCCTGCGCAGCTGGAATCCAGGCGTTCAGGTAGCGCTCCACCGACGGCACCCCGTCGGGCTGTTCGACGCTCAGGTTCGGCTCGTTGTAGGGCTGGAAATAGCGGACGCCCATGCCAACGTAGTGGCGAACCATGTCTTCGACGTCGCCCTGGATGGGATCGAGCTTGGGTGAATACAGGCGCATGACCGGCTCGATACCCGCGCCAACGAGCTTGTTCACCAGGTAGTCGTTCTGGCCGACGTTGGCGCCTTCGTTCAGGAAGGTGACCCACTTGACACCCATCCGTTGGGCTTCGGCGACGAAGCGATCCACGATGGCATGCGACTGTTTGGTGGTCGGGACCCAGTGCATGCCGCGACCGTTGTCGCCGTTGGGGTGGGGATAGGCGTCCAGCGCCATCGGCGTCGAGCTTGCGAAAGCGATCGGCGGCTGCGTGGCAGGCGGTCGCTGCACAGGCAAAGCAGGCTTGCTCGCCAACGGGTGATTGACCGTCGACGGCGAACGAGCGCCCGTAAGCGTCGTGCTCGTGGCAGGTTTGT
>VBGG01000306.1 GCA_005883405.1 Chloroflexota bacterium
ACGTAACCGACACCACGCGCGTCGTGTACGTGTCCCCGCTCAAGGCGCTGGCGGTGGACATTGCGCAGAACCTCGAGCGGCCGCTGGCCGAGATCGCGTCGGTGGCGGTCGAGATGGGCTTGCGACCCGCGCCCATCACGGTCGCGGTGCGCACCGGCGACACGTCACCCGCTCAGCGAGCCCAGATGCTCCGTCGCCGTCCGAGCCTGGTGGTAACCACCCCAGAGTCCCTGTATCTGTTGCTGACCAGCACCCGCGGCCGAGAGGCACTGTGCACCGTCGAGTCGGTGATCGTCGATGAGATTCACGCCGTAGCACGTGACAAGCGAGGCGCGCACCTGGCCCTCAGCCTGGAACGCCTCGAGGCGTTGTGCGAGCGGCATCCAGTACGAATCGGCCTGAGTGCGACGCAGCGGCCCATCGACGTGATCGGTCACCTGCTGGTCGGGGATCGTCCGCCGCCGGCCGTGGTCGACGTGGGCCACCGGCGTGACCTCGACCTGGCGCTGGAGCTGCCCGACGGCGAGCTCGAGGCGGTCGCTTCGGCAGAGCAGTTCGCCGACGTGGTGGATCGCATCGCCGCGCTGGTCGGCCAGCACCGCACCACGCTGGTGTTCGTGAACACGCGTAGTCTGGCCGAGCGCGTCGCCCATCAGCTCGGCGAGCGGCTGGGCGACGACGTGGTGGCGGCCCACCATGGAAGTCTGTCCAAAGAGCGCCGCCAGCGGGTCGAGACTCGCCTGCGCGCTGGCGACTTGAAGGCGCTGGTGGCGACCGCTTCGCTCGAGCTCGGTATCGACATTGGTCCGGTCGAGCTGGTTTGCCAGATCGGCTCGCCGCGAAGCATGGCGACCTTCCTCCAACGCGTCGGCCGCTCGAACCACAGCCGGTCGGGTACGCCGAAGGCTCGGCTGTTTCCGCTGACCCGCGACGAGCTGGTGGAGTGCACCGCGCTGCTGGCCGCGGTCCGCTCCGGGCGGCTGGATGCGATTCAACCGGCGCGGCTGCCACTGGATATCGCCGCCCAGCAGATGGTGGCCGAAGTGGCTGCGCAGGCGTGGTCGACCGATGACCTCTACAACGTCGTGCGCCGCGCTGCGCCGTACTCGCAGCTCAGCCGGGCACAATTCGACGAAGTGCTCGAGCTGGTCACTAGGGGCATCGAGACTGGTCGAGGCCGCCGCGGCGCCTACCTCCACCACGACGCGGTCAACGGCGAGCTGCGTCCCCGCAAGGGAGCCCGACTGGCGGCCGCCACCTCCGGCGGCGCAATCCCGGAGGTGGCGGATTACCGCGTGCTCGCCGAGCCCGACGACGTTCTTGTCGGCTCCGTCAATGAGGATTGGGCCGTCGAGTCAAATGCGGGCGACATCTTCCTGCTCGGCACGCATTCCTGGCAGATTCGCAAGGTCGAACCGGGCGTGGTGCGGGTCCGCGACGCCGGCAATAGCCCGCCCACGGTGCCGTTCTGGAGAGGTGAGGCGCCGGCCCGCACCGCCGAACTATCCGCGGAAGTCTCCGCGTTGCGCCGCGGGGTCGACGACCACCTGGTCGGTGAAGATCCCGACGGCGCGCGGCGGATGCTGATCGACACAGCCGGCATCGATGCTGACGCGGCGGCCATGATCGTCGACTACCTGGCGGCCGGCAGGGCCGTGCTGGGGGTGATGCCCAGCCAGCAGGACCTGGTGCTGGAGCGCTTCTTCGACGACACGGGCGGTATGCAGCTGGTGGTCCATAGCCCGTTCGGTGCGCGGATCAACCGCGCCCTGGGCCTGGCGCTGCGCAAGAAGTTCTGTCGCACCTTCAACTTCGAGCTGCAGGCGGCAGCCAGTGATGACGCGGTGATCCTGTCGCTCGGACTGACCCACAGCTTTCCGCTGGAGGACGTTCCCCGCTTCCTGTCGAGCCGTAGCGTGGCCGACACCATGGAGCACGCCATCCTGGACTCGCCGATGTTCCAGGCCCGTTGGCGGTGGAATCTCAACCGGTCGCTCATGGTGCTGCGCTTCCGCAACGGCCGCCGCAATCCGCCGCCAATCCAGCGTATGGAATCCGACGACCTGCTCGCCGCCGTGTTCCCCCAGGCCGCGGCATGCCAGGACAACATCGTTGGTCCGATCGAAATTCCGGACCATGTGCTCGTCCGCCAGACCGTCGACGATACCCTGCATGAGGCACTGGACGTCGATGGCGTGCGGGCGCTGCTCGAGCGCATCGAGGCCGGCGAGGTCCGCATCCACTTCCGCGACACCACCGAGCCGTCGGTCCTGGCGCACGAGATCGTCACCGCCCGGCCATATGCCTTTCTCGACGACGAGGAGACGCAGAATCGGCGAACCAACGCCGTGCGCCTGCGGCGCGGCATTCCCACGGACCTGGCCACCATCGGTGCGCTGGATCAGGAGGCGATCGAGCGCGTACACGCCGAGATCACGCCCATGCCAGAGACGGCCGACGACCTCCACGATCTGTTGTCAGCGACGCTGCTGCTGCGACCGCGTCTCGAGTGGTCGCGGATGTGGCACGAGCTGCTGGAACGTGGCCGCGGGCAGACGCTCTTCAACCAGGATGTCGAGCTATGGACCACCACCGAAGCGGTCTCGGATGCACGTGACGCCCTGGCTGGTGAGCACGCCGCGGTCGGCCGCGTAGTGCGCGGTCACCTGGAGCTGAGCGGCGTAACGACTGCCGAAGCTCTGTCTGTCATGACGACCCTGGCTCCTGACCAGGTCGCCGTTGGTCTGCTGGCGCTGCAGCGAGAGGGTTTCTCTTTGCAGGGCCGCTACTCCAGTGGGGCCACCGGGCCGGAGTGGGTAGCCCGCCGCCTGCTTGCGCGGATGCACGGCTACTCGAAGCGGTCGCGCCGCGAAGCCTTCGAGCCACTGACGGCACAAGACTTCATGCGGTTCCTGCTGCGATGGCAGCATGTGGCGCCAGAAACGCAGCTGTTCGGGGACACCGGACTGGTCGCCGTCCTCGAGCAATTGCAGGGGTTCGAAGCGGCAGCCGGCGCGTGGGAGTCGGAGCTGTTTTCGCGCAGACTGTCCCGTTACGAGCCGGCGTGGCTGGACGGCCTGTGCCATGCGGGTGAGGTCGCCTGGTTACGCCTCACGCCCCGCGCTTCCGACGACTCGTTGGCGCCCAATGCCGCTGCGCCCTCCAAAGCCACGCCGATCGCGGTGGTCTTGCGCGCAGACCTGACCTGGCAGCTTGCCGCGGCCCGTCCAGCTGACGCCGGGTCCCCTCTGGGGAAACCTTTGCTCGCCTTCGACCGCGAAGCCGCGCGCCAGCGGGCGGAACGTGCGGTGATCGCGCCCGCCGACGGAGATCTGCCTCAGATTCCCGATGGTGCGACGGGTGAAGTGCTCGCGGTTCTTCGTGCGCGTGGCGCAAGCTTTGCCATCGAGCTCTCCGCCGCCACCCGCCGTCTGCCGGAGGACGTCGAGCGGGCGCTGTGGGACGGTGTCGCCCGCGGCCTGGTGATGTGCGACGGATTCTCCGCGATCCGTTCCCTGATCAAGATTCACCGCAGCCCGGTGGCGCCGCGTCCCTGGCGGTTCACGCGGCTCTCTCGGCTGACGCGGGGTGGGGCAGCTCCGTCGGCCGCTGCCGGTCGTTGGTCGCTGGTGCCAGCGGTAGAGGCTGACATGGATCGCCATGACCTGGCGGAAGCTGTGGCGGAGCAGCTGCTCAACCGCTGGGGGGTGCTGTTCCGGAACCTGGCGGTGCGCGATTCACTCCGGCTGCCATGGCGCGAGATCCAGTGGGCGCTGCGGCGGCTCGAGGATCGCGGCCTGGTCCGCGGTGGGCGGTTCGTAGCGGGCTTCAGTGGCGAACAGTACGCACTGCCTGCCGCTGTCGAGCAGCTTGCCCGGGTCCGCAAGACGCCGCGGACGCAAGAGCGAGTGGTGCTCAACGCCACCGATCCGCTCAACCTGGTGGGTCTGATCGTGCCCGGCGAGACCGTTCCGGCGGTGCGGACTAACCACGTCGTGTACGTCGATGGTCTGCCCGTGGCTGGTCCTGCCCGCTGAGGCCGAACTTCTGCTCGAAGATCGACTGCAGGTGAGGACTGTCCTTCTCCAGGAGCGCGGCCGCGACGCGCTCCCGCATCTCGGCGCGAAATCGGCTGGTTGCCAGCGCGGCAATCGCGCTCGCGGCGAGGTCGGACGACTCGTGCGTGATGACAGACAGAAGAAATTCGGCTGCCTCCAGCATCGGGGAAGCGCCCAGATTGATCAGCAGCGCGTGGCGAATCTGGAGCGAGATCGGCTGCTCGTGCCAGAAGTCCTGGAGGATTTGGATGGCGTGCGGGTCGTGAGACTGCGCCAGCGCGCTGGCTGCCTCCAGCTGGACGTCTTCGTTGGGAGATTTGAGGAAGCGGCTGACGAATGACAATCCGCCGTCGGGTGCCAGGCTGAGCAGCGATGTGAAGGATTGCCCCAGCACCTCGGGCTCTTGATCTCCGGAGAGGAGCTTCAATCGCAGCAGCAGCGCGCCTTCCGGCCGGCCGAGCTGCTCGATGGCGATGGCGCTATTGATGCGCACCAGCTTCTCCGGGTCCGCCAGCGCATCGGTCAGTTGCGTCAGGATCTCGATGTCGTCGAGATTGCACGCGGTGAGCGCCAGCGCGCACGTGCTACGCAAGGTTCCAGCGGTATCGGCGCGCCCGCCCCACGCCGGCTCGAATT
Organism: Chloroflexota bacterium; assembly: GCA_005883405.1. Lineage (GTDB taxonomy): Bacteria > Chloroflexota > UBA6077 > UBA6077 > CF-72 > CF-72. Next base: position 4,695 of record VBGG01000306.1, read on the forward strand.
GGAAATGACCCATACCGCGCACATACGCCTGGGCGCCGCGATGTCCCAGGTCCTTCAGCGCTTTGGCAATCGCGTTCTTCGCCAGACACTGCGGGTCCGACTTCACCGGATCCGTAAAGAAACGATCGAACGCGGCGAGAAGCTCAGGCAACAGCTCCTCAGCCTTCAGCTCGGCGGCGATCGCGGCCGCTTTCGAAACCATATAGCTGCCGCGGTCCTTCAATGCCTTGCGGAGCTCCTCGCGCGCCGTGGCCGAGTCGGTTGCCAAGCGCAGCGCCTCCAGCGCTTCGAGCTTTCTGGCGTAAGCCTGCCTGTTCATCTCCTGGACGTCGAAAGTCAGTCGATGCGGATTGGACCGCGCTCGATGGCCATCCGCATCGCACCAGGATCGCCTGGCGGAATCCATTCGATCCACCAGGTGGCGCCGGCGTCTGCAGCAGCTCGGATCGTGTCGCGTTCGCGCTCCCAATCTTCGCCGCGCTTGCGACCGCCCACGACGATGTCGAATTCCGTGCTGGCCCGCCTTTCGCGCTCTACGAAGCGTTTGAGGGCACGGATGTTGTCGGGTGGCAGGCTGCCCACATCCACGCTGCTACCGGGCGACTCCGCGCGGTACAGGCATGCGCCGTCCCATCGCGCCGCGCGGCGCATCGGTCCGCGGTTGGGGTAACCGCCTCCCACCCAGATCGGAATGCGCGGCTGCTGCACGGGACGGGGTTGGAACGTCGTCTCGCGGATCGCATAGTGCGCACCCGCGTAACTGAAGGGTTCGCCGCTCCACAGGCCGACCAGCACCTCGAGAGCCTCATTCAGTTGGTCCGCGCGCCGCCGGTTGTCGGTCTGCTCGCCGAAATGCGCCATGTCGATGGCGGAGCCCACGCCGAGTCCGACGCCGAGCACCAACCGACCCCCAGACAGATGATCGAGCGTCACCGTCTCGCGGGCCACCTTCCAGGGTCGTCGCCTGGCCAACGGAGTTACCTCAGTCCCGAGTCGCAGGCGTTGCGTGCGCGTAGCCATGACCGCCAGCGCCACCCAAGGGTCATAGGTCGGAATGTCCTGGCGGTCTTGATAGACGAGATAGTCCTCCAGGAACACACCGTCCCAGCCAGCAGCTTCGGCGAGGGCGGCGAACTCGCCGAGCGTCCGCGCGTCACCAGCCGCACCACCGGTTGGCAGATTGAGGCCGTACCTCACGCGCACCTGCGCTGAACGTACCACGGACGCGACGGTGCGCGGGCGTATGATAGCTGTCATGGTGACGCAGGTACGCATCTACACGGTCAATGGTGGCATGTTGGACTCGTGGATCAAGCACTTCAACGAAAAGATCGTTCCCACCAGTGCGAAGTACGGCGTGCGTGTCGTCGGCGCCTGGGTCAATCGACCGCAGAACGAGTTCATCTGGGTGCGCACGTTCGAGAATGAGGACACGCTCAAGAAATACGAAGAGTCACCTGAGCGGGCCGCGTATCTGCCCGTGAACAGGCAGCATCTCGCCAAAACCGAGGTACGCAACGTCGAGGAGGCTCTCCTGGCGTTGGCGTGACGCACCTATGCGACTCAGGATTGCCAACGGAACGCTGGTAACCGGCCGCGGCCTGGTCCGCGGCGACGTGGAGTGTCGGGACGGGACGATCGAGCGCGTCGGTGAGACTGGCGCCGACCGGGTTGACGAGCAGATCGACGCACGGGGACTGCTGGTTTTCCCGGGCTTCCTTGATCCACACGTCCATTCGCGCGATCCGGGCTTGACGCACAAGGAGGACTTCGCACATTCGACGCGCGCCGCGGCCGCCGGCGGCGTCACCACGTTGTGCGAGATGCCAAACGCGATTCCTCCCGTTAGCAGCGCGAACATCCTGGTTGAGCGCGCTGCCCAGCACACACGCGTCGCGCACGTCGACTTCGGGCTGTGGGGACAGGCCCTCGGGCAGGAGAATCTGGCGGAGATTGCGGGGATGTTCCGCGCCGGCGCCGTGGGCGTCAAGCTGTTCTGGGGCTACGCCCTGCACCGCCAGACCGGGATGCTGGTCTACAACCTGTCCGACGAGCCCGCGGCGAATCTGATCCCCCCACCGAGTAACGGTGAAGTGCTGGAGCTGTGCCGCGAGGTGGCACGCGTCGGTGGTCTGCTGGCCGCCCACTGCGAGGATCGCGGAGTGATTGACGCGGCCGAGCGGCGACTCGAGCGGCCGATCTCGACGTACGCTGAGCTGCTCGACCTCCGACCCGCGACCGCGGAATCCGTCTCGATCGCCGTGGCGGCTGAGCTGAGCGCCGCGACCGGCTGTCGCTTCCACGTGGTACACACCGCCTCACAGAGCGGCGTACGGACCCTTCGGCGGGTCCAGGCTGATGGCGTACGACTCACGGCCGAGACGTGCCCCCACTACCTGGCATTCAGCGCCGCCGACTTCGCGGAGCTCGGGGTGATGATGAAGGTCTATCCGCCCATCCGCAACGAAGTGGACCAGTCAGCCTTGTGGGACGCGGTGCGAGATGGCACGATCACGTCGATCGGCTCCGACCACGCGCCACATACCGTGGAGGAGAAGTCACACGATCTTGCCTCTGCACCGGCTGGAGTGCATGGCGTGGAGACGCTCGGGACGGTGATGGTTGACGCGATGCTCAACGGCAACATCACGCCGGAGCGCCTGGCCTGGGTGCTGTCCGAGGGAACCGCGCGTCTGTACGGCCTGCATCCCCGCAAGGGCGCCATCCAGACGGGCGCGGATGCGGACTTCACCCTGGTCGATCCCGAGGCGACGACCACCGTCGACAGCTCCCGGCTGCACTCCAAGCAGCCGCAGAGTCCATGGCACGGCCGGCGCCTGCGTGGCGCGATCAAGATGACCATGCTCCGCGGCGAGGTGATCGCCCGCGACGGTGAGCCGCTCGGTCAGCCGCGCGGCCGTTTCGTGCCCGCCGTTCACGGCTAGCCGCGGAACCGAAAGCCTGGTCGGCCGCGGACTCCGGGCCGTGTGCGGAAGAGCGCGCCCGCGAGGGGTTGCTCGTGCACCGCTTCGGGTGACAGCTCATCGGCCATGCTGGTGATGTACAGATCACCATAATCCGCACCGCCGAATGCGCAGCAGGTCACCTGTTTGGCGGGTACGCGCACAACGCGGTCCAAAAGTCCATCCGGACTGTAGCGGCGCACCGTGCCGCTACCGTGGAGGGCCACCCATAAGTAGCCTTCGGCATCGATCGTCATGCCATCCGGCAGGCCAACTTCTCGTGGCACGGCAATGGCGGTGCGACGCTCGCCCAGCAGCCCGCGCTCGAGGTCGAAGTCGAACACATCGACACGCTGGGTCGGCGAGTCGATGTAGTACATGCGCCGGTTATCGGCCGCCCAATCCAGACCATTCGACAGCGTCACATCTGCGAGGACTCGCGTCACGCGGTAGTCCGGGTCGAGGCGATACAGCGACGCGACGCCGGGCGTGTATGCAAACGCCATGCTGCCCGCCCAGAACCGGCCGGCCGCGTCACACTTACCGTCATTCATACGATTCGTCGGCACGTCCTCCTCGACACGCGCCACCCAGCGGAGGTCGTTAAGGTCAGCATTCATGACGGCGAAGCCGTCGCGCAGCGCGAGCACCAGACCGCCACGTTCGCGCAGCGCAGCGGCCCCGACGGGCTGGCCGACATCGACCGCGCGATCGTGCCCGGAGGCCGGATCAAAGACGTGGACCGAGTTGTTCATGATGTCGACCCACACCAGCGTGTTGCTACGCTCGTCCCAGACCGGACCTTCGCCGACGCGGGCCCTGACGGGCAACACGACTTCGACGTCGAGCTCGCCTTTCATACCTGGCAGTGTATGACCCCGCGCGGCGCAGGCAAATACTCGATACTTCGCCGCGGAGTTACGAAGCGTCCGCAAATTGGGCGGGTACTTCGCAGCCGAGCGGAGTGCGCAGGGCACGGCGGATGCAGCGTTCGCATGGCGCAACACCAGTCGGAGTGCGACCACGCTTGTGCCGGCGACTGCGACCAGCCAGACAAAATTCCATGGTAGCGGGAGTGGTCGCCAATCCCAGAACGTATGCAGCAGGACGACCACTCCGAGTGCCGCCAGGATTCTCGGGCAACCACGTCGCCAACCGGCAAAGCGCTCACTCCAGATAGTGGCGCACACGATCGCGGTCCAGGTACCGTGCGAAAACGGCGCGAGCAGGGCCCGCAGCCAGAGCACGTCGAGCAATACACCCACCGAGTTGATTCGAGCCAGCGAGTACAGCGCGGTCTCGAACGCGGCGAACCCCATGCCCGCCGCGGCGCCATAGATTACGCCGTCCATGCGCAAGCGCACCCCTGGCCGAAAGAGCACCCAGACCACGCCGAGGACCTTCGCTGGCTCCTCGATCAGCGCCACCACCAGGGCGGGCATCAGGTCGCCTGGCGCCACGCCAGCCGCGCGCTGCAAGGCAATGGCTGGCGGCAACCCGAGGGCCGCGCCAAGCAGGGCCGTCGCCACGACACGCGTGAAGAGCACCACCCGGTAGCGCTTGCGGAGGCGCGAGAGCTCGAGCGCTTCGAGCACCTCCGAATCGCGCACGACAGCCACAGCCGCGGTTCGGGCATGTCACGTACCGAGCATCTGTCAACAACGCCCCCGTCTGTCCATGGAAGGAGGTCCATTCGATGAGACGTTCCGCTCCATTTGTCGTGGCCGCCGCCATCGTCGTCACCGTCATCACGTTCGTGGTCGGGCGGAGCGGGCAGCAGCCGGCCTTCGTACCGGCCAGCGAAGGCGTCGCCATCGGACCAGCCGCACGTCATCGTCGTTCTCCGACGGACATTGGCGCTCAGCTCGCCACGGGCGCACTCGACACTGCTGCTGGTTCCAGCGGCAACCAGCTGGCCGATCTCGGCGATGCAGCGCCGACTGGAGAGGAGCAGGCACTGCTCGATCTGACCAACGCCGATCGGTGCAGCAACGGCTTACCACCGGTCGAGTTCGATTCAGCCACGCTCTGGGTCGCGCGAGCACGCGCGGCGGCGCAACTTCCCAGTGGACCACTTTCGCACTACAACAGCCTTGGAGACCTCGCCTTCGTCGGACTACTTGGCGACGCGGCGGTGCCGTACACACTCGCGGGTGAAAACCTGGCGCGCGCCACGGGCATCGATTCGGGCGTATCCGCGCGCCTCAACGAGGCACTCATGAACAGCCCTCAACACAGAGCCAACATCCTGGAGCCGTCGTTCGATAAGCTGTCGATCGGCGCGGCTCCCGTTGCACCGGATGCCATCGCCGTCGCCGAGATTTTCCGCAGCACGGCTGGTTTGTGAGAAATGTCGGCAACCTGCCGGCAACTCGTGTACCGCCCAACAAGTTCAAGGCACGTCCAATGCAGGATCCGTTTGACGGAAGACGGTGCGACTCAGCAGACCCACCGGTACGGAGGAGCCCATCCGGCTTCTCATCGTCGATGACCACCCGGTCGTTCGTCTCGGGTTGGTCACGCTGTTCGGCAGCGCGCGAAATGTCGCGGTCGTCGGAGAAACCGGCAGCGTGCAAGAAGCCGTTTCGCTGGCCGCCGCGACGCAGCCGGAAGTGATCCTCATGGACGTGCGGCTGCCCGACGGCACCGGCATCGATGCGTGTCGCCTGATCCGCTCCGAGCACCCGGAGATCAAGGTGGTCATGCTGACCGGTTTCGCTGATGAGGAGGCGGTCATCAGGGCTGTGCTGGCTGGCGCCAATGGCTTCCTGTTGAAGAGCTGCAGCACCGAGCGCCTGGTCGATGCGGTCGAGACCGCGGCCATGGGCGGGGCACTGCTCGATCCCGAGGTCACCGACGGCGTTCTGGAGTGGATGCGCGGTGGCGGACAACTCAACAGCGATCCGCTGACGCGGCTTTCGGAGCAGGAGCGGAAGATCCTGCCGCTCATCGCGCTCGGCAAGACAAACCGTCAAATCGGCGAAATGCTTTACCTGAGTGAGCACACCGTCAAGAGCTACGTGAGCAGTCTGTTGAAAAAACTCGAGCTGGCGCGGCGGTCCGAAGCGGCAGCATACGTGGCCCGACACGAGCATGTGCCAGTAGCCTGAAGAGTTCCGCTCCTGATAAAGGTGCGTGTCATCCTGAGGGAGGCACCCGTGGGCTCCGCTCGCAGGCTCGCTTCGCGCAGGGCAAGCGACCGAAGGATCCGCTTCTCGTGGCGAGCGTAAAGGTCGCGCACCTTCAGGATGACACTGGCGCGAGCGCACCAGAAAGCGCGACCGCCTCCCGCGACTGCTGCTCGAATCTCGCGGCGAGGCTGACGATTGCCTTGCTCACCGCCGAGTTTGGCCAGCGCGTAACCATCGGCTGGCCTTCCAGAGCCGCGCGAGTTGGTGTATCGCCTCCGAAGGGGATCGATCCCACAAACTGCGCCTGCAGCGTTTGCCCGAGCTGCTGGGGTGACACCGCGACGTAGGGTGACGGATGATTCAAGACGTACTGCAGAGGATCACCTGGGAAATGCAGCAGCTCGCGGAAGATGCGTTGAGATTCTGTGACGGCTCGAATACCCACCCGGTCGGCGGTGCAGACGATCAAGATATTGCTGGCCAGCTCGAACGCCGTCAGGTTCACGTCCGAGAAACCGCGCGCCGTATCGACAATGACGTAGGTGAAGTGGCGCCGCAGCAGCTCCAGCGCGGACCTGACGTGCGCGGCAGTGATCAGCTCACCTTCCTCGGGGCGCAGCACGCCTGAAAGTACGCGCAGAGAGGACGCGGCGTGCGTGGTGAGATAGAACTCGAAACTGTCGCGATCCATCTGGCCAAGCGAGACGGGCGAGATCGCGGCCAGCGACGTGCGTGGACTCAGATTGAGTAGTAGCGGGACGTGTCCGAAAAGAACGTTGAGGTCCACCAGAGCGACGTGGTCGGGTGCACGGTGCGCGAGGGCCACCGCCAGATTTGTCGTCAGCGTGGTTGTTCCGGCTCCGCCACGTGGCGCAAAGAGCACGCTGACCATGCCCTGACCGCGACCCTGTCCGTCTTCGGCCTCTTGCGCAGCGCGCTGACGCGTCGCCTCGCGCCTGCGCGCCACGACTCGCGCCAGCTCGCGCATCAGGTCCACATTGTTCGTGAGCAGGGCGTCGAAATCTACTTTCCGCAACTGCAGAACGACCAGGTTCGTACTCGCCGTCGCCGTGGCCGAGCGCGTTTCGCCACTCAGCAGTCCCATCTCGCCCACGACATCGCCCGTGCCGAGGAAGGCCAGCACCTTTTCCTCGCCGCCCGGGCCGGCGATCGAGATCCGCACGCGGCCGGCTATGATCACGAACAGCGCGTCGGCCGGCTCGCCCTGCCGAAACAGCACCTGGTGTTGGGCGACACGGCGTTCCCGCAGGATCTTGCCGATTTTGCGCAGCGCCGGCTCCGGCAAACGCGAGAAGACCTCCGCTTGCCTCAGGAGGTCAGTCACACTCTCAGCCATGAACGAACCGGCGTCTGCCCAACACTCGCGTCAGAAGATTTGCACGCGACGGGCCCAGCGGAGCGACCGGCTCCAGACCCGGAGCCGAATCGGCCTCTGGCGGCCGCAGATCTCGAACCAGTCGCTCGATCGTGTGTGCAAAGGGGGAGCGACCGGTCGGCCGCACAACGCTGCCGGCTGTCGCCGCCGCTCTGGCGGCAGCGTCGCCGGCGTGCGGGACTTCAAATGCGATCGGTCGTTCGAGGGCTGACTCGAACTGCTGGCGGGTGAGCCCGCTAACGGGCAGCGGGTGGTTGAACACGTACGAGAGTCGCTTCCTGTCCAGTTGGAGTGCCTGCGCAAATACGCGCTCGCAATCACGAACGTCGCGCAACGTACTCAGTTCTGGCGTGCAAAGGACGATCACTCTGCTGGCGGCTTCGCAGGCCACAAGCACCGGTTCGCCGAAGTTGCTATCGCAATCGACAATCGTGACCAGGAACTGGCGCTTGAGTGCCGTGAGCGCGGCGCGCACGTGAGAACCGGTGACCCGCTCACCATCCTCGGGACGTGTCGCCCCCACGAGCACGCGCAAGCCGCTCGGGTGTTCGAGCAGGCAGGTGCTGAGCGTGCGTGCGTCGAGGTGCTGGAGATCCTGTTCTGGAATGCCGCCTAACGACCTGTTGGGGCTCAAGTCGAGCAGCAGAGCGGCGTCATCGAACACCAGGTCGAGATCGACCAGGGCCACGCGCCCGGGCATGAATTCCGCCAATCGCAGCGCAATATTGACCGCGACGGTGGTCTTGCCGGCGCCGGCTCGCGGTGAAAAGACCGCGTACACGTGGCCACTCGCCGGTGGCGGCGTCCCGGGTGATTGATGGGCCAGAAGCTCTCGATCGGTCTCGGCCGCGCGCCGAGACATCGCCGCAAGGATGTTGCGCATCAGCTGGGGCCGGCTGGCCACCAGCGCTTCGAAATCGTCCTTTGCCAGTACCAGCAGTCGGCAATCCGTCACGGTCCTGGCCGTCTCCGCGTACTGCTCGCCTGACAGAAGAGCAATCTCGCCAAAGCAGTCACCTTCGGAAAGCTGCCGAGCACTCCGCTCACGAGCGTTCGTCGCGGATGTGGACAGCTCGATTCTGCCTGAGGTGAGGATGAACATTGCATCGGCTGGCTCGGCCTGGCGGCACACCACTTCGTCCGCCCCAACGGCTCGCTCGTGGATGCGACGTGCGAGGTGATCGAGGTCGTCCGCGGACAGGCGCGCGAAAAGGTCTATCGAGCGCAAGATATCCGTGATGCGCATGTGCGAGCACGTACGCAAGCTGCCCGCCGCGTGTTGTTCCGGTCCGCCCGCCAATCGCGGGCTTCGGACCCCACGATCAGGTGACCGGCGACTACCCGTTTGGCGGGTGCCAAACCCCAGACTCACCCCCTGCCGATGACCACGCTGGGGAACGCTGATTGCAGCCTTGATGTCCGCATACGTGATGAGCGATCCGGTCCTGCAGTTCATCACACAAACGGTGTTCGTCGTCGCGTTCGTGTTGTCGCTTGTCGACTGTGTTCGCCGGCCGACGGTTCCGAGAGTAGAGCTTGCCCTGCTCTTCGGCTGCCTGACGCCGGTCATTGTCCAGCAGGTTGTCAGCCAGACGGGGGGTGCGCTCCCGAACTGGTTGAGCACTCTGGCGGTGGCTGCTTTTCTGGCGCACCCGTACATCTTGTTGCGTCTGCTGTCCCACTTCCGCGCCGTGCCCCGTTACCAACATGCCATCGCGGTGCTCGCGTTGGTCGGCTCGTGGCTGGTAGTTCTCGGCGGGGATCCGCTCCCGGTATCGGCCAGTTTCGGGCTGCTGTTGGGGTTCGGATACGTCGAGGTGTATGCGGCGGGCGGCTTTATCCGCACCGCACTGGCCACCCGCGGAATCACCCGTTCCCGATTGGTAGCCGTCGCGGTTGGCTCGGGTTGCCTGGGAGCGGTCATTCTGGTGGCCGGTCTGGCGATGGCGGTGCCATCAGCGATGTACGTGACCCAGCCACTCTCGAACGTGCTGGCGCTCGGTTCCGCGCTTGGGTATTACATCGGGTTCGCGACTCCGCGATGGCTGCGGCGCACGTGGCAGCGCGGCGAGGTCGAACGCTTCTTGATCGGGCTGTCGGGACACTCAGCTGAAGCGCGAGTAACCACTGCGCTCGACTACCTTGGTCCGGCCGCCGCGCGCGCGACCGGGGGAGTCTGGGCGGCCGTCGCCATACGCGAGGGCGACGACCGAATGCTCACGCTGCACGTCGACAGTTTGTCGGCAGGTGTGATGCAAACAGCCGGTATCGACAGCGTCGTGGTGGACAGCCAGGCGCCGGCACTTGCGCGCGCATGGCGTGAGCATCAGCCCATTGCCGCCAGCCGGTCCGAGAGCTGGGGCGCGGGCTTACAGACGATCGCCGAAGCAGTAGGTGGAGTGCGCGGGGCGCTGATTGCGCCGCTGATCGCCAGCAGCCGAATTTACGGGCTGTTCCTGGTGCTGACCGATCGTGACTCTCCCTTCGCGGATGATGACCTGGCGGTCCTGGCGGTGCTGGCCGAGCAGGCCGCGCTGTCACTCGAAAGACTCCGCTTGTTGGAGGACAACGCCCGCGAACGGACGACGCTCGGCGCGGTGATGGCCAGCATGCATGACGGATTGCTGGTTATGGACGAGTCGGGCATCGTCCGCTACTGCAACGCACGAACCGACGAGCTGCTCGGCAACAGGCCGGGCATCTTCATCGGACTGAGCAGGGAATCCACGACCGATACCATCACCTCCCGCCTGGTGGAGTCCGAGTCGTCAGTTGCGGCTGAGTTGCGACAGGCGCTGCAAGGTCCAGATGTCTATCCGCAGGTCGAAGTCGAAGTCGAAGTTGCGGGCGCGCCGCGGCGCGACGTCCTCCTCCAGTCCTTCTGTGTGGCTGACGCGGCCGGAGTGCGCCGCGGGACCGGCATCGTTTTGCGGGACGTTACCGCGGAACGGGATCTCATCCGCACCAAGGATGAGCTCGTCTCAGTGGTGAGTCACGAGCTGCGCACGCCGCTTGCATCGGTGGTCGGTTTTGCCGAATTGTTACGCACGCGTGAGCTGTCAGAGCCTCAGCGACAGCAGTTCCTGACCGTCATCGCCGAGGAGGGGCGGCGACTCACCGCGCTGATCAATGACTTCCTCGATCTTCAGCGCATGGGGAGTGGTCGCAATCAGATCAACCCACGGCCAGCCAGGCTCGAAGCGCTCGTCGAACAAGCCGTCAACTCCGCCGGCGACGATCCTCTCCGTCCAATTCAAGTCACGATAGACGCGGGCCTACCGTTGGTGCGCGCGGATGCGGACAGCATCCAACAGGTTTTGAGCAACCTGCTGAACAACGCCCGCAAATACTCTCCACATGGAGGCACAGTGCGTCTGACCGCCAGGGAGGCGGAGGGCCAGGTTACGGTCTCCGTCCAGGATCAAGGCCTCGGTATACCGCCCGAAGCACAGTCACACCTGTTCCAGAAGTTCTACCGCGTCGACAACTCGGACCGTCGGCAGATCAAAGGTACCGGTCTTGGTCTGACGATCAGCCGCAGGATCATCGAAGCGCATGGCGGACGTATCTGGGGGGAGTCCGCCGGTCTCGGCCTCGGGAGCCGGTTCTCGTTCACACTGCCCGTCGTCGAAACCCCAACGACCAGCGGCGATGTACTCATCGTCGAGGACGATCCAGGTTTTGCGCGACTGATGACGGCCGAGATGGCGGAGCGCGGACTTTCGGCCGTGTCGGTCAGCGGAGTCCAGGAAGCGCTGGAGCAGGTCAGCACCGAACGACCGCGAGCAGTGGTACTCGATTTGCTACTGCCGGGCGCTGATGGCGAAGTGTTCCTGCGTCATCTGCGCAAGGCCGGCGGAGACCGCGTGCCAGTCGTGGTGGTGACCGTCAAGGACCTGAGCGCGGACGAACGCACGGTTCTCGACGACCTCGGCGTGGTCGAGGTCCTCCGCAAGACGGCGGGTGCCGCGGCGGTGACCGGCGATGCCATCAAACAGATCCTCAGCGCTCCGCATGTACGTGACGCGGTAGGAACGCGCCGATGACCACGGTGCTGATCGCCGACGACGAGCAAAGCCTTCGGCTGCTGGTGAGCGCCACGATGATGTCCGACGAGTACGAAGTCGTAGAGGCCTCCGACGGGGACGAAGCCTGGGAGCTGTTGCGCCAGTATCGGCCCCGTGTGGCGCTTCTGGACGTTCAGATGCCCGGTCGCACAGGACTGGAGCTCACCCACGAGATTCGCTCCGACCCGGAGCTGGCGAAGACGTTCGTGGTGCTACTGACATCCAAGGCACAACAGGCTGACATCCAGGCGGGGTTGGCCGTGGGTGCCGACCGCTACCTGACCAAGCCGTTTTCACCGCTCGAGCTGCTCACGATTGTGGAGCAAGCCGTAGCCCGCGCCTGACGAGCCAATGCAATCCACGGACGATCCGCAGGTTCTCCTGTTTGCGCGCGACCTCGCCCGCCTTAACCGCTTGCGACGCGCCTACGAGCGGCTGGTGCCCGCGCGGCTCGATACAGAAACGCCTGGCGTTGGCGAGGCGTTGGTGCGCGACAGCACGGCATTGTTCACCGACCTGCGTCACTTCACGCGCTTGATGGAGGGCTTCGCCGATGATCCGGCCACCGTGTTGCGCATCGTCAACGAACACCTGGCGGTGGCGGTCAACGCGGTAACGCGCTGCGGCGGGGTGGTCGAGAAGTTCGTCGGCGATGGACTTCTGGCGACATTCGGAGCGCGGACAACTCAGCCGGACCATCGCGAACGAGCCGTGGCGGCTGCCATGGGAGTTGTCGGCGCTAACGAAGCGCTCAACCGCAGGCGTAGCGCGACGTGGGGTTTCCGCCTGGAAGTGGGCACCGGCCTCGCGAGCGGTCCAGTCGTGCTTGGTTTTCTTGGGCCACCCGAACGCGCGGAGCTGGCGGTGCTGGGAGATCCCGTCAACGTCGCGGCCCGTCTGGTCGCACGGGCTCACCCGGGCGAGGTGCTCCTCGCGGACAGCGTTTATCACGGCCTCGCAGGCACCGTGCGTGCCGAGCTGCTCGGCCGTCGTGCCGTTCGCGGGCGCGCTGGAAAGATCCGCCTGTACCGCGTTGTCATCGTGGAACGCACGCGCGAATGACAAGCAAGCGACTCGGTTTCATCTTTACGGCCATCGGCATTGTGCTTTCGCTCGTGGTCGGCATCGTCGTGTACTCGCAGGTATCCGAGGCCCAGCGCGTGCAGGCGTCATTGCCCACCCTCAGAGTTGTCGTCGCCGCGGTCGACATTCCGCCCCGCACGGAGATTGCCGCATCGATGCTCTCCGTCCAGGTCATTCCAGATCAGCTGATGCAGCAGGGGGCGGCGACCAGGGTGGAGGATGTGGCCGGAAAGTACACACCCGACGGTTTTGTCATGGGCGAGATCGTAAACGCTCGCCGGCTGGGCGAGATTGCGGCGAAGAGCACCCCTTCGTATGCCATCGAGAAGGGCAAAGTGATGTACGTCATGCCCGTGTCGTTCACGGGCAGCGAGTTCTCCGTCGCACGTGTGAACGCACTGCGCGCCCGCGATCGCGTCGATCTGCTGTATACGACGATCGACGCTCCTCAGGGGTTGACGCCTGACCAACGCCAGGATGTGCAGGCCAACCCGATTCCGTATCTCCAGACGCGCATCATGCTGCAGAACTTGCGTATCCAGGAGATCGGCAGCTATGCCGCCGACGGGTCCCTGATTCCAGCTACCGGCGACCCGACTGGCAAGGGCTCCACTCCAACGCTCGAAAACGCCAGCATCATTTTCATCGTGAAGCCGGAAGAGGCGCTCGTCCTGAAGTGGCTCAAAGACGCGGCTACCTTCTACAAGCAGAGCAACATCGAGATGGTGTTGCGTTCGCCGGCCGATGAAGAACAGGCCGACCAGAACCTGGTCGTCAACTTCAACTACATGCAGCAGAAGTACAACCTCGCCCCACCGCCGTCCGTGACACCCGGGGGTCACTAAATGCTTCCAATTAGAGGAGGTGTCATCCTGAGGGAGGAACCCGTGGACTCCGCTCGCAGGCTCGCTTCGCGCAGGGCAGGCCCATGGGCTCCGCTCGCAGGCTCGCTTCGCGCAGGGCAGGCGACGAAGGATCCGCTTCCTGTTGCGAGCGTCGGAGTCGCGGATCCTTCGCAAGCTCAGGATGACAAATCGTGCATGAAATGCCCTTCGTGGCGGTCGTGGCGTCAGTGGGCGAGCAGCAGCCTGAGCCTGCGCAGCATCCGCGACTCCGGCGCCGCTCGCGAGATGTGCTCCGGCCGCACGTGGCGATGCCGGCGGCGCGTGTCGCATGCGATGGCTGTCGACGCCGCGCGCCTGCGACCGGTCAACGGGTTCCTCCAGAATGAAGGCACGTAGTGGCCGTTGAGGCCCTGGTGGCGGTAATCGCGGCGGTGGGCGGGATGTGTCTGGCCATCGGCTTGCCGAAGCTGCTAGTCGAAGACACCGGCTGGCTCGATACACGTCTTCGGCGGTATGGCGCCCGACCATTCGAGCTCAGCGAAGAGGAGCAGAAGCTGGCCGCGTCAGTTCACGTCACCCAACTGCTGGCCAGCAAGATCGAGGCCTCCGTCTCAGGCCACACGTTTGCGGCGAAGCTTGCCACCGACCTTGCGCGCGCCAACCTGAAGCTGAGTGTTGGCGAGTTCTTGATCCTTCAAGCTTCAACCGCGGTGATCGTCGGAGCGCTTGCGTATTTGATCTCACATGCGCAAGCCGTTGCGCTCGTGTTCGGGGCCTGCAGCTGGTTTCTCCCCAGAATTCTGGTCGCCCACCGCCACTCGGCGCGCCTGAAGGCATTCGATAACCAGCTCGCCGACACCATCGCTTTGATGAGCAACTCGCTGCGCTCGGGGCTGAGCCTGGTGCAGTCGATCGAGATGATCTCGCGCGAAGCCGAGCCGCCAATGTCCGAGGAGTTCCGGCGGGTGGTCCGCGAGATAGGCCTGGGCGTCGGGCCACAACAAGCGTTACTCCATCTGCTGCGCCGCGTCGCCAGTGAAGACCTCGATCTGCTGGTTACCGCCATTCTCGTGCAGTTCGAGATTGGTGGCAACCTGTCACGCATCCTGGATTCGATCTCCAGCACGATCCGCGAACGAGTCAGGTTGCACCTGCCCGTTGCAGTCGGCGGAGTCTTGATGCTCGTCGCACCGGCCTACATGGCGCGTCTGTTTACGCCGGGCCGGTGGCTTGTGCTGCCAGTCGCCGCGGTTCTTGGAATCGTCTTCGGCATGCTGGTCATGCGCCAGCTGGTGGCGATCGAAGTGTGACATGAGCGCCCTTCCGATCTCGGCTGTCGCGGTGCTGGGGATGGCGCTGGTGGTGGTCGGTCGGAGACTTGCGCATGGCGGGACCGATCCGGTCGCGCAACGACTGGAGCAGCTCAGCTCCGAAAAGCGCCGCAGCCTCGAAGAGATCGAGCTCCAGCAGCCATTTACGGAGCGCGTGGTCCGCCCATTCATCCGCCGCTTCGCCGACGGCGCAAGTCGACTCCTTCGGCGTCGAGGGCAACCCGAGGCAGCTCAGGAGCGGGGGCATGAAGCGACTCGTCGGAAACTTGCGCTGGCCGGCAATCCGTATCGCTGGACGCCGGCCGATTACATCGGAACCAAAGTCTTCGCCGCGCTGGTGC